>DYFL01000019.1 GCA_020725195.1 Hydrogenophilus sp. | reverse complement strand
CCATTTCCGGGATGTCGGTCATCTCATTTCACCGTAGGATTTACCGGAAGAGCCATTTTCTGCCCATGGATAGAGACGAGGAATGAATATTGTCAGGGCGGCAGCAAGAGCCACGGCGACCAAGGAGCCAACAAGAAACAACCCCCAGTTGTTGGGCTTAAGCGCGCCCAAGGTGACGATCAAGAACAGAACCGGCAAATCGAGGAAGTGAGTAAAGGTTGGCATATTCTCGGCGCGCGCTTTCTCCAGTTCTGGCGTAAATGTGCCAACCCGCAACGCCTCTTGGGTCAGGCGGCGCAGGCGCATGAAGTAGAGGCGGGTAACGGTATTACCCTCGATGAATTCGAAAGCAAACAAGAACACCATGCCCGCAAGCCACGGCGTGGAAACGAAATTCCAACCATCGAAGAACTCAACAATCAACCAGGTGCCGGAGATGAGGAGAATGATTGCACCGGGAACCACGACGCCGTCGTAAAACACCGCAATGTTGCGCACGGATTCGGAAAAGCGCACAAGCTCATGAGACTGCCGGGACCGCAAATCAGCCAACCACACGCCGATCAGTCCTCCACCGATCAAGACAGCACCAACGATGTGTGCGAGCTTGAGCAGGTCGTATGTCATGGTTTTGTGCTCAACGTATAATTCGACGGCGCTTCCACATCAGGAAGCATTTCCAGACTTGTCCACATTCTGCCTACATATAGGTGTCTGACTTCCAACATCGGGCATTCCCCCCCCTTGCCTCCAGCCCCATCTCCGCAGGGCCTGGATTGAATCTGTAGTAGTTGTTGTATTTGCCGGGGACGGATCAAGTAGATGCGTCCCTGTAACTGCTGGGCCCCGCTGCGGCGTTGCACGGGCAGCAAGGCGGTTTCCTCTATTCAGGGCGTAGTCGAGACTGCTTCGTCGCTACAGCTTCTCGCAATGACAGTTTGGCCGATCAGACTGCCGCCTCTCCGGTCTCGCCGGTGCGGATGCGCACGACCTGCTCGACGTTGGTGACGAAGATCTTGCCGTCGCCGATCTTGCCGGTGCGGGCGGCCTTGACGATGGCGTCGAGCGCGCTTTCGACGAGGGTGTCGGCCACCACGAGTTCGATCTTCACCTTGGGCAGGAAGTCCACGACGTATTCGGCACCGCGGTAGAGCTCGGTGTGGCCCTTCTGGCGGCCGAAGCCCTTGACCTCGGTGACGGTGAGGCCGGTGACGCCGATGTCGGACAGCGCCTCGCGCACTTCGTCGAGCTTGAAGGGTTTGATGATGGCTTCGATTTTTTTCATGGGGGCTCCTTGGGGTACTTTCTTGGTAGTTTACCGTCAAAGCAATATGCGGCGGCCATGCCTGCCAAACGGTCGGGAGATGGGCTCGTCATTCCGGGCTTTCCGCAAAGCGGAATTGACCCGGAATCTAGAAAACGCCGGATTCCGGCCTTCTCCGGAATGACGAACGCGTGGGGCCGCAGGACATGCGTTTTCTTCCTCAGAACGGCGCGCGGAACTTGTTGGTGATGGGGTAGCGCCGATCTCTCCCAAAGCCGCGCTTGGTGATGCGGATACCGGGCGGGGCCTGGCGGCGTTTGTATTCGGAGAAATCGATGAGGCGCACGACCTTGCGCACGGTTTCCTCGGCAAACCCCTGGGCGACGATCTCGGCGGGCGAGAGGTCGAGCTCGACGTAGCGCTCCATGATGGCGTCGAGCACGTCGTAGGGCGGCAGGCTGTCCTGGTCGACCTGGTCGGGGCGCAGCTCGGCGCTGGGCGCTCGGGTGATGATGCGCTCGGGGATGACGGGCGAGAGCGAATTTCTATAGCGCGAGAGCCGCCAGACCAGGGTCTTCGCGACGTCCTTGAGCACGGCGTAGCCGCCGGCCATGTCGCCGTAGAGGGTGGCGTAGCCGGTGGCCATCTCGCTCTTGTTGCCGGTGGTGAGCACGAGGCTCCCGAACTTGTTGGACAGCGCCATGAGGATCACGCCGCGGATGCGGGCCTGGATGTTCTCCTCCGTGGTGTCGGGCTCGCGGCCGGCGAAGGCGTCGGCGAGTTCGCTCAAAAACGCGTCGAACATGGGCCTGATGGGCTGGACGCTGTATTTCACGCCCAGGTTGCGGGCGAGCGCGTGGGCGTCTTCCTGGCTGATGGAAGCCGTGTAGCGCGAGGGCATCATGACGGCGTGGACGCGCCCGGGCCCCAGGGCGTCGGCGGCGATGGCGACGGTGAGCGCGGAGTCGATGCCGCCGGAGAGCCCCACCAGGGCGCCGGGGAAGCCGCCCTTGCCGATGTAGTCGCGCACGCCGGTGACCAGCGCTGCGTAGACCCTCGCCTCCAGGCCGGGCAGCTCCACGAGCTCGCCGCGCGGCGTGCCGTCGGCCAGGTCCAGGCAATGCAGCCCGGCCTCGAAGGCCGGGCACTGGGCGGTGAGCGCGCCCTGGGCGTCCATGGCGAAGGAGGCGCCGTCGAAGACCAGCTCGTCCTGGCCGCCGACCATGTTGACGTAGACGAGGGGCAGCCCCGTCTCCTCGATGCGCCGGCGGGCGACCTCAAGACGCTCCTGCTCCTTGTCGATGTGGAAGGGCGAGGCGTTGAGCACCAGCAAGAGCTCGGCGCCGGCCGCGCGGGCCTTCGCCGCGGGGCCGGGCTGCCACAGGTCCTCGCAGAGGATCAGGCCGAGCCGCAGGCCCGCCAGCTCGAACAGGCAGGCCGTCTCGCCCGGCACGAAGACGCGCACCTCGTCGAAGACGGAGTAGTTGGGCAGGGCCTGCTTGCGGTAGACGGCGAGGGCCTTTCCGTCCCGCAGCACGGTGGCGGCGTTGTAGCGGGCGCCGGCCTCCTTGAGCGGGTGGCCCACCACCACCGTGAGGCCCTTGGGCAGCCGACCGGCCAGGTCGGCGAGCACCCGGGCGTTCTCGGCGTAGAAGTCGTCGCGCAGCGCGAGGTCCTCGGGCGGGTAACCGCACAGCGCGAGCTCGGGGGTGAGCAGCAGGGCCGCGCCGGCGGCGGCGGCCTCGCGGGCCAGCCCGATGATCTGCCGGGCGTTGGCCTCCAGGGCGCCGACGGTGGGGTCGAATTGGGCGAGGGCGATCTTCATGGAGCGCATGATGCCTGCCGCCCGGGAGGCGGACAAGCCGCGGGGGCAGGCGCCGCGGCGGCGGGGCAGGCCAAGATTTACACATTGTTTACAACGCACGGGCCGGGGCGGCGGTATAAAGAAAGCGGCGCATCCGGCCGCTCAAGTCGCCCGAAGATCGGCCGAAATGGATAGGCCATCAGCCATAGCCCCCTTGGCCGTTTGGCATATGGTCCGATAACCACTTTATCAATATTGTTTATTGCCCGACATTCGGATGGGATGGCCCGAATGACCCGGATCGGAGAGGTGGGGCATGAAGGAAAAAGCGAGGAAGGGGAAGGCATGACGGAAAAAGCGAGGCGCGAGACCGGACGCGAGGCCCGGAGCGAGCGGCCGGCCGCGGCCCCCGCGGGCGACGC
Source organism: Hydrogenophilus sp. (assembly GCA_020725195.1). Taxonomy (GTDB): domain Bacteria; phylum Pseudomonadota; class Gammaproteobacteria; order Burkholderiales; family Thiobacillaceae; genus DYFL01. The sequence continues at coordinate 38,516 of DYFL01000019.1, read as the reverse complement.
GGTGCTGGTGACCGACCCGGCGGGCAGGATCGTCTCCTGCGACGGCACCCTGGAACGGATGCTGGGGGTGTCCGTGGAGGCGCTGGTGGGCCGCGGCCTCCGGGAGCTGCTGCCGCCGCGGCCCGGCCCCCAGCCCCCCGGCCACTACGTCTCCGAGACGCGCGGCGCCGACGGCAGGCCCCTCACCCTGGCCGTCAGCCTGCACGCCTGCAGCAGCGAGCCGCGCATGCAGCTGGCCATCGTGCGCGATGCGGGCGCCCAGGAATACCAGGCGGCCGAGCTGCTGCGGCTCGCCACCGCCGTGGAGCAGACGGGCGACGCCGTGCTCATCACCGACAGCCGAGGCTTCGTCGAGTACGTCAACCCGAGCTTCGAGCAGATCACCGGCTACGGCCGCGACGAGGTCCTGGGCCTGGGCGCGGGTTTCCTCAAGTCCGGCCGCCACGACCGGGCCTTCTACGACAGCCTGTGGCGCACCATCGAGTCCGGCGAGGTGTTCCGCGCCACCTTCGCCAACCGCAAAAAGGACGGGGAGATCTTCTTCGAGGAGAAGACCATCAGCCCGATCCGCGACCGGGAGGGCCGCATCACCCACTACGTCTCCACGGCCAAGGACGTCACCCGCCGGGTCCAGGCGGAGGAGCGGCTCGCGCTCCTGGCCAACTACGACGGCCTGACGGGGCTGCCCAACCGCAACCTGCTCATGGACCGGCTCGCCCAGGCCATCGCCCGCACCCAGCGCCGCCGCGGGCACCTGGCGGTGCTCTACCTGGACGTGGACCGCTTCAAGACCGTCAACGACAGCCTGGGCCACGCCTCGGGCGACGCCCTGCTCAAGGAGGTCGCCCACCGGCTCAGGCAGTGCATCCGCGAGGAGGACACCCTGGCGCGGCTGGGCGGCGACGATTTCGTCATCCTCCTGGAGACGCTGCGCCGGCCCGAGCACAGCGTGCGCATCCTGGAAAAGATCTACGAGGCCTTCAGGCAGCCCCTGGCGATCGAGGGCCGGGCGCTGCACGTCTCGCCGAGCATCGGGGTGAGCCTGCACCCGCGCGACGGCGCCGACGCGCAGGCGCTGCTCATGCAGGCCGACATCGCCATGTACTGCGCCAAGGAGTCGGGCAAGAACTGCTACCGCTTCTACCAGCCGCGCATGGCCCGCCGGGTGCAGGACCTCTTCCATCTGGAGACGGACCTGAGGCAAGCCCTGGAGCGCAAGGAGTTCTGGCTCGCCTACCAGCCGCAGATCGACCTCGCCACGGGGCGCATGACCGGCGCCGAGGCCCTGTTGCGCTGGGCGCGCCCGGACCAGGTCCCGCTCCCGCCGGCGCAGTTCATCCCGGTGCTGGAGGACACCAGGCTCATCGACCCCGTGGGGCGCTGGATCGTGCAGACGGCCTGCGAAGGCTGGCAGGCCGTGCGGCACGCTGCGGCGGCGCCGCCGACCCTGGCCCTGAACTTCTCCAGCCGCCAGTTCCAGGACCCCTATCTGGCCAACTTTCTCGAACAGACCCTGGACCGCCTGGGGCTGCCGGCCTCGCTGCTGGAGATCGAGATCACCGAAGGCACCCTCATGGAGAGCACGCCCTCGACGGTGCACAACCTGGACGCCATCGCCGACCTGGGCATCGGCATCGCCGTGGACGATTTCGGTACCGGCTACTCCGCGCTGAGCTACCTCAAGCGCTTCAAGGTCAACCGCATCAAGATCGACCGCTCCTTCGTCTGGGACGCCCCCCACGATGCGGACGCCGCCGCCCTCGTCAAGGCCATCCTCTCGCTGGCCCGCTCCCTGGGCATCGACGTGGTGGCCGAGGGCGTGGAGACCGAGGCGCAGCTGGATTTCCTGCGGGCCCACGGCTGCACCACGGTACAGGGCTATCTGACCGGCCGGCCCGACAGCTTCGAGGCCCTGGTCCGGCGGCTGCGCGAGGATGCGAGCCCGGCCCCGCAGCGCCTGCAGTAGACCATGCCCACCCCCCCTCGGCAGCCGCCCCGCCCCGACACCGCCGCGGACTACCCGCCCCTCGCCATCCTCCTGGCGGAGGAGAGCGACTTCGACCGGGAGCCCCTGGAAGCGGCCCTCGCGGCCGCCGGGCATCTGGTGGTGAGCGCCCGGGACGGCAAGGAGGCCCTGGCGCGGTTCCGCGACGCCCCGCCCGACCTCGTCCTGATGAGCCTGACCCTGCCGCGCCTGAGCGGCTACGAGGCCACGGCCGCGCTCCGCAGGGAGGCCCCGGAGGGCTGGACCCAGGTCGTGCTCTTCGGCTACCACGGGCGCGACGAGGCCCTGCTGCCCAGCCTCGACGCGGGGGCGGACGACTACCTGGAAAAACCGCTCAACGCCGGCGTGCTGCGCGCGAAGCTCCTCGCCGTCCAGCGCCTGCTCCACCTGCAGCGCAGGCTGGACCGCCAGGCCCGCTACCGGGCCATCCTCGACCACGCCCTGGAGGGCATCGTGGCCGTCAGCGAGAACGGCATCATCGACACCTTCAACCGGGCGGCGGAGCGCATCTTCGGCTACAGCACCGCGGAGATCGTCGGCCACCCGATCGAACGCCTGATGCCGGACCAGTCGGTCGAGGCCTACCGCCAGATGGTGCAGGAAGACCCGCGCCAGCCCGGCCCCAGGGTCGTCTGCGCCCGGCGCGAGGTGGCCGGGCGGCGCAAGGACGGCTCGGCCTTCCCCCTGCTGCTCAGCGTCAGCCTCGCCGCCGAAGGGGACCGCCGGCTCTACGTGGCGCTGCTGTCCGACATCACCTGGGAGAAGGCCGTCGAACGCGAGCGCCATGCACACCTGGAGGCCCTGCAGCGCTACCACGCGCACTCCGAGCAGGAAAGGCAGACCGCCGGGCTGCTGATGGAGCGGGCGCTCCTGCGCGACGGCCTGAACGACCCGCTGCTCGCCTGGCAGGTCCGGCCCTCGGAGAGCTTCAGCGGCGACATCATCGCCGCCGCCCGCGCGCCCGACGGCCGCCTCTGCGTCATGCTCGGCGACGCCACGGGCCACGGCCTGGCCGCAGCCGTGATCCTGCTGCCGGTGATGAGCATCTTCTACGCCATGGTCTGCAAGGGCTTCGGGGTGTCGGAGATCGTGTCCGAGATGAACCGTCGCCTCCACGAGGCCCTGCCGGCGGGGTTCTTCCTCGCCGCCGCGATGCTCGCCGTCGACGAGGGCGAGCGGACCCTCACCGTCTGGAACGGCGGCATCCCTTGCGGCCACTGGATCGGGGCCGCGGGCGGGGAGGCGGAATGGGCCTGCCCGCAGCACCCGCCCCTGGGCATCCTGGGGCCGGAGCGGTTCGAAGCCACATGCGAGAGCCGGTCCTGGGAGGCGCCGGGGCAGCTCGCCCTGTGCTCGGACGGCCTGCTGGAGGCCGAATCGGCCACGGGCGGGATGTACGGTCGGGAGCGGCTGCTGGCTGCGCTGGCCGCCCATCCGGCCGAAGAACGGTTCGCGGCCGTCATGGCCTCGCTCGATGCGCACCTGCAGGGCGCGGCGGCCGCGGACGACGTCTCGCTGCTGTTGATCACCCTTCCCTGAGCGCCGGCCTGTTGCAGCCCGGATGCAGCCGAAGGCGGAATCCGGAAGAGCCCTGTCCGCGCCCCCCCGCCCCGGATTCCGCTGCGCTGCATCCGGGCTGCCGGGCCGCGCCTTGATTCCCGACTAATTTGGTCTACTTTATGGATCAGACCGGGACATCGATGAAGGAGGACACCATGAGCAGACAGGTACAGATCACCGTCGACCAGGAGGTCTACGATCGGCTGCGGGAGCTTTGCGCCCCGCCCTACCTGGATATCAACGAGGTCGTCAGGGGGCTGCTGCGTCACGAAGGCCACGATACGGCGGCCGTCATCGCCCTGAAGGCGGACGAGCGCCACCGCAGCTTCGAGGACGAGATCGCCGCGGCCCAGGCCGGGGTGTACGACAGCGCCTGTCCCTGATCAGCGCAGGTAGGCCTCGGTGGCGTAGCGGCGCATCATGCGCTGGCTGTTGAAGTAGGCGGCGTTCTTGCTGATGGCGCCCTTCATGACGGCGATCCAGCCGGCGCGATCCTCGTACCACAGCGGCAGCACCACCTGCTCCAGCTTGTCGTAGAGCGAGCCGGCGTCGCTGCCGTTGGCCGACACCTTGTCGTCGCCGACGGCCCAGCCCGTGACCCCCTCCATGCAGCCCTCCAGCCACCAGCCGTCGAGCACGGAAAGATGGGGCACGCCGTTGAAGGCGGCCTTCATGCCGCTGGTGCCCGAGGCCTCCAGGGGCCGCAGCGGGGTGTTGAGCCAGACGTCCGCGCCCGAGACCATGGCGAGCGCGAGCTCCATGTCGTAGTTGGGCAGGAAGGCCATGGGGATGACGCCCTTCAGCTCGCGCATGTAGGCGTGCAGCGCCTCGATCAGGCGCTTGCCCTCGGTGTCCCTGGGGTGGGCCTTGCCCGCCATGACCAGCTGGAAGGGCCGCTCGGCGGCGATGGCCTTGAGGCGCGCGAGGTCGGCGAACAGCATCTCGGGGCGCTTGTAGGCGGTCATGCGGCGGGCGAAGCCGAGGATGGGCAGCTCCGGGTCGAGGGCCACCCCCGTGAGCCGCCCGACCTTCTCGACCAGCTCCCGCTTGCACTCCATGTGGGCCTGCCAGATCTGCGCGTCGGGGATGCGGTCGGCCCGGGCGAGCAGCTCCGGCTCGTGGCACCAGCCCGGCACGTTGAGGTCGTAGAGGGCGCCGAAGTGCAGACTGGTCCAGGTGGAGGAATGCACGCCGTTGGTGATGGCGTGCACGGCGTAGCCGGGGAAGAGCCGGCGCGAGATCTCGGCGTGGCGCTTGGCCACGCCGTTCACGTATTCGGAGAGGCTGAGCGCCAGCTGGGTCATGTTGAGCCGGTCGGGCCCCGCGAGCAGCTTGACCGTGGCCAGATCCAGGAGATCGCCGTAGACGCGCTGCACCAGGTCGTAGGGGAAGCGGTCGTGCCCCGCCTCCACCGGGGTGTGGGTGGTGAAGACGCAGAGGTCGCGCACCCGCGGCAGGTCGTAGGGGCTGTCGCCGGGGCGCAGGTTGTTCTCGGGATAGGCGTGGCGCCGCAGCAGGGCGAGGGTGAGGAAGGCCGAGTGGCCCTCGTTCATGTGGTAGCTGATCACGTCGAAGCCCAGGGACTGCAGCATGGCCACGCCGCCCACGCCCAGCACCACCTCCTGCTTGAGGCGGTAGGCCTCGTCGCCGCCGTAGAGGGTGTGGGTGATGCCGCGGTCCTCGCGGTGGTTGACCGGCAGGTCGGTGTCGAGCAGCAGCACGGGCACGCCGCCGCCGGTGCGCGAGCGCGCCACGTAGAGCCAGCCCCCCACCCAGACCTGGCGCCCCTCCAGGGTCAGCGCCACGGCGGCATCGAGCCGGCTGGCGTAGCGGGCGGGGTCCCAGGTGTCCTCGCGCTCGACCTGGCGGCCCGCGGCGTCGATCTCCTGGCGGAAGTAGCCGGCGCGCGAGACCAGGGTCACGGCCACGAAGGGCAGGGCCATGTCGGCCGCCGCCCGCAGGGTGTCGCCCGCGAGCACGCCCAGGCCGCCGCTGTAGGTGGGGATGGCGTTGTCGAGCGCGATCTCCATGGAGAAGTAGGCCACCCGGGGCTGGTGGATGAATTCGTCGATGCGGTGGACGGTGACCGGCATGGTGTTGACCCTCAGATCCGCAGATTACGCAGATTACGCAGATTACGCAGATTACGCAGAGGGACGCAGATTAAACCCTGATTGTTCATTAACACGTAAGCCATTGATGACCCAGCTTTGTGGGAGCGGCTTTAGCCGCGAAACGACCGGTGCCTGGGTCGCGCCAGAAGGGGCTCCTACAAACCATTCGGGGGCTGCCCAGCCGCACCCTCAGCCCCAGGACCGCACCCGGCCGACGTCCACGTGGACGAAGCCCGAGCTCGGATAGTAGCCCACGCCGCCGGCGCGCAGGGCGAGGGCGGCCTCGCGCACCTGGGCGAGTTCACGGCCGGGGACGCGGATGTCCGCCGCCATGCCGCGGGTGTGCAGGCTGCCCTTGGCCACGCCCTCGGACTGCGCCGCCATCCGGGCGTTGCTGGCGGGGGAGCGGTAGCCGGAGATGATCTCGATGGGCGAGCGGCTGTCCAGGGTCTGGGCGAGGGCGAAGAGCAGGTCCATGAGACGCGTGGCCATGTCCGCCGTCTCGCCGCTGCGGTGGTCGCGCAGCAGGCGGTTGAGCCGCGCCATGGGCTCGGCGAGGTACCGGCCGTCGGCCCAGTACACGGTGTCGAGCGTCTCCTCGGTGTGCAGGTTGCGCAGGCTGATACCCCGCTCCGGCGCCGCAGCGATGGCGGGCCGGGCGACGGCCAGCGCCGCGCCCAGGGCGAGGAAGCGGCGGCGGTCGATACGTGTCTTCATGTGGTTTTCCTATACAGATCCAGCACCATGACCCGTGCACACGCGCCTCACCGATCCACCTGCCGCAGGTGCACCGGCCGGGCGATCCCCTCCTCGCGCTCCATGACCTGACCGACCCGCGACCAGTCGAGTTCCCCGAGCACCCCTTCGCGCTGCGCCTCGCGCAGCAGCTCCTGCCAGGGCTCGTCCCCGCGATGGTAGATGTCCGGATGCACCTCCAGCCAGACCGTCCCGTCGGCCCTGCGGGCGAGCAGCACGCGCCGGTAGACGATCTCCACGGGGTCGCCCAGCTCGACCCGGTCAAACAGATCGGCGGCGTCGTCCGGGTGCAGGCGGATGCAGCCGTGGCTCTGGAAGTGGTAGACGCTGGGCGGGGCATTGGTGCCGTGGATGCCCCAGGTGCCCGGCGCCAGGCCGATCCAGTGGCGGCCCAGGGGGTTGTCCGGCCCGGGCGGCACCCGGGTGAGCACGGGCCGGCCCGCCCGGCGCATCGCCTCCTGGATGGAGGGCGGCACGAACCAGGTCTTGTCGACCTCCTTGCTGCGGACGGTGCGCGGCCCCACGGGCGTGGCCCAGTCCGGCCGCCCCAGGCCGACGGGGTAATGGGCCGCGAGCCGGCCCTCGCTGAAGACGAACAGCATGCGCTGGGGGATGTTGATGAGCACGCCCGCCTCGAGCCGCTCCGGCACGATGTGGCGGTTGTCCAGGCGCAGCCGCTGGCCGGGGTGGATGATCGCGTCCCAGGCGATGTCGTTCTCCCGGGCGATGAGCCTCGGGTCCTGGCCGATGCGGGCGCCGATGCGGATCAGGTAGTCGCCCCTCTGCACCGTGTAGGTGTAGGCGTCGCCGACGAGGCGATCCGCCGCCGCGGGCAGGCAGGCGGCGGCGAGCGCCGCGAGGAGGAGGGAGCGCAGCAGGGTGCGCACGGGCTTTGCTAACATCCAGGTACCGGGAAGCGACCCGTCCCATTCTAGCCAAGTCCGGCCTGCGCCGCCCCGATGCGACTGGAGCCCTGCATGAAGCGCGCCCTCCGGCCCCTGTGGCCGGCCGTCCTCGCCCTCGCCCTCGCCTGCGCCGCCCTCGCCTGCGCCGCCCCCGCCGCGGCCGCGCCCGCCGAGGACGCCTACCTCGCCGGCTACGTCAGCGCCGTCCTGGAGCGGGAATGGCGGCTCGACCGGGAGCGCTTCCGGGTGCGGGTGGAAGACGGCGCCGTCGCCGTCTTCCTGGCCGAGCCCGATCCGGCGCTGCAGGCCGGGCTCGAGGCGGCCCTCGCCGCCCTGCCCGGGGTGCGCTCCGTGACGCTGGCGGCGGGGGCGGAAGCCGAGCCGCCGGCGGCCACGCCGCGGCAGCGGGCCTACAGCTTCCTGGGGCTCAGGCCGGACAGCGAGCCCTTCCCGGAGGGCGACCTCTTCCTGCCCCTGCTCGCCGATCCCAAGCAGCCGCAGTTCTTCATCGCCGCCGGCCGGATCGCGAGCCCCGTCGCCGACACCACCCTGGGCGTGGTGGGCTTCGGCGAGACCTTCGGCTTCTACCGGATCGAGGGCAAGCGGCCCGGAGACGGGCTGCAGATCGGGCTCTCGGGGGCGCTCTTCGCCCAGTTCGACCTGGAGGCGCCCTCCACCGACCTCGTCAACGCCGACTACACCATCGGCCTGCCCCTCACCTACCGCCGGGCCCCCTGGTCGGCCCGCCTGCGCCTCTACCACCAGAGCTCGCACCTGGGCGACGAATTCCTGCTGCGGGTGCAGCCCGAGCGGATCAACCTGAGCTTCGAGTCGCTGGAGCTGCTCGTCGCCTACGAGTGGGCCGAGTGGCGCGGCTACCTCGGCGGCGAGGTCTTCCTGCACCGGGAGCCGGAGGACCTGGAGCGCGCCGGCCTGCACGGCGGCCTGGAATACCGCGGCACCCGGACCGTCTGGGGCGGCCGCCCCATCGGCGGCCTGGACCTCAAGAGCTGGCAGGAGCACGGCTGGTCGCTCGACGCGAGCCTCAAGGCCGGCCTGGAATACGGCACCCCCCGCCCCGGCAACCGGCGCCTGCGCCTCATGGCCGAGGCCTACCGGGGCCACGCGCCCTACGGCCAGTTCTACACGGACAAGATCCGCTACTACGGCCTGGGGCTGTACCTGGGGTTCTAGGAGCCTGTCGGACTTGAAGAATCGAAGCGAAAACGAAGTTTCGGCGCAGCCAAAATTCGGCCGAACGAGGCCGGATTTTGGCGATTTCGCCGGGCAATAGTCGCACTATTGCCCAAGAAAGCGGCGAAATATGGGCCGTTCCCACCGAATTTGCAGCCGATTTCCTTCAAGTCCGACAGGCTCCTAGCAAGGCTACGGGTAATTCGATATCGTCATTCCCGCGCAGGCAGTCGAATCAGGAACCGGATCCCCGCCTGCGCGGGGATGACGGATTTGCATCCAGCACACTTATGAACGACGCCCTCCTCGTCCTCAACGCCGGCTCCTCCAGCCTGAAGTTCGCCCTCTACCGGGTGGACGCGGCGGGGGCGCTCGCGCCGCTCTACCGCGGCATCCTCGAGGAGATCGGCGGCCGCGGCCGCATGCGGGTGGCGCTCGCCCCGGATGAGTCCGACCGCATCGACGCGCCGCTCGACGCCGCCGACCACGACGCGGCCATGCGGGCCCTGCTCGACTGGCTCGAAGCGCGGCTCGGCGGCCTGCGCCTCCTCGCCGCCGGGCACCGCGTGGTGCACGGCGGCGCGGACCATGCCGCGCCGGTGCGCGTGGACGGGGCGGTGCTCGAAGAGCTGGCGCGCCTCGTCCCCATCGACCCCCTGCACCAGCCGCACAACCTCGCCGGCATCCGCGCCCTGATGCAGGCGCGCCCCGGGCTGCCCCAGGTGGCCTGCTTCGACACCGCCTTCCACCGCAGCCTGCCCGAACTCGCCCAGCGCTTCGCCCTGCCGCGCGAGCTCTTCGACGCCGGCGTGCGCCGCTACGGCTTCCACGGCCTGTCCTACGAGTACATCGCGGGGGTGCTGCCCGAATACCTGGGCGAGGCGGCCGGGGGCCGGGTGGTGGTGGCCCACCTGGGCAACGGCGCCAGCCTCTGCGCCCTGAAAGGCCGCAAGGGCATCGAGACCACCATGAGCTTCACGCCGCTGGACGGCCTGCCCATGGGCACGCGCTGCGGCGCCATCGACCCGGCCATCCCCCTCTACCTCATGCGGGAAAAGGGGCTGGACGTCGCGGAGGTCTCCGAGCTCCTGCACCGCAGATCGGGCCTCCTGGGGCTCTCGGGCGAGAGCTCCGACATGCGCGCGCTGCTGGCGAGCGAGCGCCCCGCGGCCCGCGAGGCCGTGGAGCACTACGTCTACCACGTCGCCCGGGGCGTCGCCGCCCTCGCCGTCGCGCTCGGCGGGCTCGACGCCCTGGTCTACACCGCCGGCATCGGCGAGCATGCCGCGCCGGTGCGCGAGGGCGTGTGCCGCCGCCTCGCCTGGCTGGGCCTGGAGCTGGACGCCTCGGCCAACGCGCGGCACGGCCCCCGGATCAGCACCGCCGCGAGCCGCGTCTCCGCCTGGGTGATCCCCACCGACGAGGAGATCGTCATCGCCCGCCACACGCTGGCCCTCGCCTGAACGGCGGCCGGCCGCGGACTCAGAGCTTGTGAAGAAACCGTAGCGAGCGGCCCGAGAGCAAGGCGGACGGAACGCAGCCTCGTAGCCCGGATGCAGGCCGATAGGCCGTAATCCGGGATGAGGGCTCGACCATGCCCTCCCCGGATTGCGCTTCGCTTCATCCGGGCTGCTTTCTGCGTCATCTGCGGATTCAAGGTTGAATCTGTTCGAGTTTTAGCCGGACACTACTGTCACAAGCTCTCACTCGACGATGTGGTGCACGGGGAGCTTGCCCATGCGCCAGTCGCCCGTCCGCGCGTCGTACTCTGAGACGGTGAAGACGTGCCAGGCCGCGTCGTCCAGCCGCGGGTGGTCGGCGCGGTAGTAGTAGCCCGGCCAGCGCGTCTCCTGCCGGTAGAGCGTGTGCCGGGCGACCGCCTCCGCGGTCAGGACCCGGTGCTGGAGCTCCCAGGCACGCTGGAGCTGGTGCAGGTCCTCGGCGCCGACTCGCTCCATGTCCTCCTTCAGCATGCCGATGAGCTCCAGGCCGCGCTTGAGCAGCGGCTCGCTGGTCACGTAGAAGACGCTGTAGCCGCCGACGTATTCGTCCATGAGCTTTTCCAGCCGCTGCAGGCCCTGCAGCGGCGTGAGGTAGTCCGGCGCAACGGTCCCGGCGACGATGGCGTTGCGGCCCAGCCGGTAGGTCTCCAGCGGCCGGAACACGGCGGCCTCCAGCCTCTTGACCTGCGCCTCGTCCAGCTGCGGCGCCTCGCCCTTGAGGTCCTTGACGTACTTCACGGCCGCCTTGCCGGCGATCCTGCCCTCGGTGAAGGAGCCGGAGGAGAACTTGTGCGCCGAGCCGCCGATCGTGTCCCCGGCCCCGAAGAGGCCGGCCACGGTGGTCATGCGGTTGTAGCCCCACTGGTAGTCGGCGGGCGCGCAGTCCTCCGGGCCGCTCGCCCAGGCGCCGGAGCAGGTGGCGTGGGAGCCCATGACGTAGGGCTCGGAGGTGATGAGCTCGGACGGTGTTTCCTTGGGGTCGATGTTCTGCGAGGCCCAGACCACGGCCTGGCCGACGGTCATGTCGAGGAAGTCCTCCCAGCCGATCTCCTCCTTCTCCTTGCTGTCGAGCACCTCCTGGGTGTGCATGTAGATGGGGCCGCGTCCGGCCTTCATCTCCTCCAGCATGGCGTGGTTGCGCAGGCAGGTCGGCATGGGCTGGGCGTCCGCGTACTTCCCGACGCGCGCCCGCAGCTCGTCGAGCCAGGCGGCCTCGTAGTTCTCGCCGTAGGCGTTGGTGGCCTGCGACTTGAGCAGCAGGAACCAGGCGCCGACCGGACCGTAGCCGTCCTTGAAGCGGGCGAGCACGATGCGGTTCTCCATCTGGATCATCTTGGCGCCGGTGGGGATCAGCAGGCCGTAGGCCGAGGCGCTGCTCCACGGCGCGTACCAGGTCCGCCCCGTGCCCTCGCCGATCGCGCGCGGCCGATAGATGTGCGAGGCGCCGCCGGCGCCCACGATGACCGCCTTGGCGCGGAAGACGTAGAAGCTGCCGTCGCGCACGCTGAAGCCGACGGCGCCGGCGATGCGGTCGGGCCGCGCCCGGTCGGTCAGCAGATGGGTCACCATGATGCGGTTGTGCACCGCATCGACGGACTTGCGGGCGGCCTCGGCGATGATGGGCTTGTAGCTCTCGCCGTGGATCAGGACCTGCCAGCGGCCTTCGCGCTGGTAGCGGCCGGTCTTGGGGTCCTGGATGATCGGCAGGCCCCACTCCTCGAACTTGTGCACCGTGGCGTCGACGTGCCGGGCGATGTCGTAGACCAGGTCCTCGCGCACCAGGCCCAGCAGGTCGCCGCGCGCGTAGCGCACGAAGTCCTCGGGGCGGTTCTCGCCCCAGTGCATGCCCATGTAGCAGTTGATCGCGGAGAGTCCCTGGGCGACGGCGCCGCTGCGCTCGATGTTGGCCTTCTCGGCCAGGACGATCCTCAGGTCGCGCCCCCAGTAGCGGGCCTCGTAGGCGGCGCCGCAGCCGCCGAAGCCGCCGCCGACGACCAGGATGTCGGCATCGACGTAGCGGGTCTTTCCGGGGCGGAAGAGGCCCATGGCCTCACCCCTGCGGCCGAAGCGCGGGCAGCGCCTCGACCTTGAGCGCCTCCGGCTCGTGCGCGAGCAGCGGCGAGCGCAGCGCCCCGGCATCCGGCGCCGCGTAATCGGCGGGCGCCCGGATGGAGCCCCAGGGCGTGGTGCGGATCGGGAAGGTGAACGCCTTCAGGCGCCCGTCCCGGAAGCGGATCTTCCAGGAGATGACGCCGCGGGCCTCCTCCCGGAGCACCCGCACCTTGTGGCCCAGCGGTGCGAAGTCCGCATAGCCCCGCACGTCGATCGCATGCTGCGGGCAGGCCTTCACGCAGGAGTAGCACTCCCAGCAGAAGTTGGGCTCGATGTTGTAGGAGCGGCGGTAGACGCGGTCGATGTGCATGATGTCGGACGGGCAGATGTCCACGCACTCGCCGCAGCCGTCGCATCGGGTCATGTCGGTGTAGGTGGGCATGCGGTCACCTCCTGTCGTCGACCGGCGCCGGCAGGTCGGTGGAGCCGTCCGCCGCCTCCACCCGGCGCTGGAAGGCCACGACGGGCTTGTAGAACATGTGGGCGAACTTGGACCAGGGCACGGACACGAAGAGCAGGGTCGTGAAGCCGAGGTAGAGGCCGAAGCACACCAGGCTCGCCGTCGAGTGGCCGAACGCCGTCTGCACGAAAGACCACAGCAGGGCGAAGGCCACGCTCGCGAGCAGCGAACCGACGAAGAGGTCGGCGCGCCCCAGGTGGAAGGGCGAGTCGCCGTCGTAGGCGACGTTGACCCTCAGGAAGAAGAAGAACCAGGCGCCGCCCGCGAGGACCATCAGCGCGCCCAGGTGCCACAGGGCCGGCAGGAGGACGGGCGTGTGCGCGGCCGCCGCATAACCGAAGACCATCACCACGGTGCTGAGCGCATAGAGCAGGAAGCCGTACATCATGAGCAGATGCGAGACCCGCCGCGGCCACTTGTGGAATTCGCCGGAGACCGCCGCCTCCGCCAGGGTCCTGGCGGCGAGGGCCGCGACCTCCAGGCCGCCGAGCGGCCGCTGCGCCGCCGCCCTGGCCTGCGCCCTGCGCTGCGCGAAGTATTCGGCACTGCCCTTGTGGTAGGTGTCGAAGAGCGTCCCGAGGACGACCGCCAGGACCATGAGGACGACATAGGCCTGCATGGCGAAGGGGGGCAGAAAGGCCGTCAGGAGGGAAAACGGATTGCTGCTGAACATCGGATGACCCCCAGTCTCAGCCAGTTTTTCTGACACCGCGGCTGACGACGATTAGGCAGCCCCGGCTTGCCGGAAGTTCCGAAGGAGAGACGCCCCGGATGCAGCGGTCATCCCGATCCGCCCGGGTTTTTGGGCCTTGCAAAGGGGTGCCTGCGGCCCCCCACCCCCATCCTGGCCTTCCCCCTGGGGGGGAAGGGAACGGGCGCGCGGCCTGCTCCCGGGTCCCCTCCCCTTCAAGGGGAGGGCTAGGGTGGGGATGGGGTTAAGCGGTGCCTGCGGCCCCCGCCTGAGCGGCCTCCCCCGTCCCGCGACGACGGTTTCCTACACTGAGGGTTTCTGCCGGCCGAGCGGCCGGCGCGGAGCACAGTCAAGGAGGCGAGATGAACGACGCACCCCCCACCCCCCTCGAGGCCGAGGAACTGGAACGCCTGCACGCCTGGTGGCGCGCCTGCAACTACCTGGCCGCGGGCATGATCTACCTGCGGGACAACCCCCTGCTGCGCGAGCCGCTCAGGCCCGAGCACATCAAGGAGCGGCTGCTCGGCCACTGGGGCGCGAGCCCGGCCCTGTCCTTCGCCTACGTCCACCTCAACCGCCTCGTCGTCCGCCACGACCTCGACGCCGTCTTCCTCGCCGGCCCCGGCCACGGCGCGCCCGGGGTGCTCGCGCCGGTCTACCTGGAGGGCAGCTACTCGGAGGTCTACCCGAACAAGGGCGAGGACATCGACGGCATGCGGCTCTTCTTCAAGGAGTTTTCCTTCCCCGGCGGCATCGGCAGCCACTGCACGCCGGAGACCCCGGGCTCCATCCACGAGGGCGGCGAGCTGGGCTATTCGCTCTCGCACGCCTTCGGCGCCGCCTTCGACAACCCGGACCTCCTGGTCGCCGTGGTGGTGGGCGACGGCGAGGCGGAGACCGGGCCGCTCGCCACCGCCTGGCACGCCAACAAGTTCCTCAACCCCGTGCGCGACGGCGCGGTGCTGCCCATCCTCAACCTCAACGGCTACAAGATCAACAACCCCACGGTGCTCGCCCGCATCCCCCACGCGGAGCTCAAGAGCCTCTTCGAGGGCTACGGCTGGGCGCCGCACTTCGTCGAGGGCAGTGAACCCATGGCCATGCACCGGGCCATGGCCGCCGCGCTGGAGTCCTGCCTCGCCGAGATCCGCGCGATCCAGGAGCGGGCCCGCGGCTCGGGCGAGACCGGGCGGCCGCGCTGGCCCATGATCGTGCTCAGGAGCCCCAAGGGCTGGACCGGCCCCAAGGAGGTCGACGGCCACAAGGTCGAGGGCAGCTGGCGCGCCCACCAGGTGCCGCTCGCCCGGGTGCGCGACGACTCCGGGCAGCTCAGGCAGCTGGAGGCCTGGCTCAGGAGCTACCGGCCCGAGGAGCTCTTCGACGAGACCGGCCGGCTGCTGCCCGAGCTCAGGGCCCTGGCCCCGCAGGGCACGCGGCGCATGAGCGCCAACCCCCACGCCAACGGCGGGCTGCTGCGCCGGGCGCTGCGCCTGCCCGACTTCCGCGGCTACGCGACGGAGGTGCCCCGGCCGGGCGAGCGCCGGGTGGGCAACACCGGCCCCCTGGGCGAGTTCCTGCGCGACATCCTGCGGCAGAACCCGGACAACTTCCGCGTCTTCGGCCCGGACGAGACCACCTCCAACCGCCTCGGCGCCGTCTACGAGGCGAGCAAGAAGACCTGGCTCGCGGAGCGCCTGCCCGAGGACGCCGACGGCGGCGAGCTCGCGCCCGACGGCCGGGTCATGGAGCTGCTCTCCGAACACACCCTGGAGGGCTGGCTGGAGGGGTATCTGCTCACCGGCCGGCACGGCTTCTTCTCGACCTACGAGGCCTTCGTGCACGTCATCGACTCCATGTTCAACCAGCACGCCAAGTGGCTGGACATCGCCGAGGACCTCCCCTGGCGCGCGCCGGTGGCCTCGCTCAACCTGCTCATCACCTCCACCGTCTGGCGCCAGGACCACAACGGCTTCACCCACCAGGACCCGGGCTTCCTCGACCTGGTGGTGAACAAGAGCCCGACGGTGACCCGCATCTACCTGCCGCCCGACGCCAACTGCCTGCTCTCCGTGGCCGACCACTGCCTGAAGAGCGTCGACGACGTCAACGTCATCGTCGCCGACAAGCAGCAGCACCTGCAGTACCTGGACATGGACGCCGCCATCCGCCACTGCACCAAGGGCATCGGCATCTGGGACTGGGCGAGCAACGACCAGGGCGCGGAGCCCGACGTGGTGCTGGCCGCCTGCGGCGACGTGCCCACCCAGGAGGCGCTCGCCGCCGTGTGCCTGCTGCGCGAGCACTTCCCCGCGCTCAAGATCCGCTTCGTCAACGTCGTGGACCTCTTCCGCATGACGCCGGCGGGCGAGCACCCGCACGGGCTCTCCGACCGCGACTTCGACAGCCTGTTCACCGTGGACCGACCCATCATCTTCAACTTCCACGGCTACCCCTGGCTGATCCACCGCCTGGCCTACCGGCGCACCAACCACAGGAACCTCCACGTGCGCGGCTACAAGGAGAAGGGCAACATCAACACGCCGCTGGATCTGGCCATCCAGAACGAGATCGACCGCTTCTCTCTCGCCATCGACGTCATCAACCGGGTGCCGGGGCTCCTGGTGGCCGGGGCCCACGTGAAGGAGCGGCTCCGCGACCTGCAGATCGAGTGCCGCAACTACGCCTACGAGCACGGCGTGGACCGGCCGGACATCGCGGCCTGGACCTGGCCGCAGCCCTGAGGCGGGGCAGCGTCCTGTAACACCTTGTTACAGACCGCCCCGGGATCCGAAACGAACCGGAAACGCCCGCCGCCCAGAATGGCCGTGTCGGGGCGCCCTGCCTCGACCGAACAGGCGTCACGATCCACATCCAATCAGAAGGAGTACGAACATGCGTAAATCTACCCTCCTCATCGCCCTGCTGGCCGTCGCGGTCGGCACCAGCACGCTCAGCTTCGCCCGCGGCGGCGGCGGTGGTGGTGGCGGCGGCGGCGGCGGCGGTGCCGGGATGGGCGGCATGGGCGGCGGCGGCGGCTCGGGCGGCATGCACGGCGGCGGCGGCATGGGCGGCGGCGCCGGCATGGGCGGCATGGGCAGCGGCGGCGGCTCGGGCGGCAAGGGCATGCAGGAGCAGACCCGGGTCCGCCAGGA
Source organism: Hydrogenophilus sp. (assembly GCA_020725195.1). Taxonomy (GTDB): domain Bacteria; phylum Pseudomonadota; class Gammaproteobacteria; order Burkholderiales; family Thiobacillaceae; genus DYFL01. The sequence continues at coordinate 22,065 of DYFL01000019.1, read as the reverse complement.
GACCCGGGTGCAGTCCGAGGGCAGGCCCGATGCCCCGATCCAGCAGCAGACCCGCGAGCGCACCCGGGAGAGGCTGCACGACGGCCAGTGAGGCTTTGCCGGGCGCAGGCCCCTCGCCCCCCGGCGCGGCCTGCGCCTCTTCTTTATCCCTGAAGGGCGGGTGATCCCCGCCCGCCGCACTTCCGCCCGCGCCCGCCAGGGGCCGGTTTTGCGGAATCTGCCACAATGAGAACGAGACCCCATCCGGATCGTTCCCATGAAGCTCTGGCACAAGCTCCTCATCACCGTCGCCGCGATGCTCGTCGCCAGCTTCGTCGCCGGCCGGCTCTGGCTCATCGCCTTCGAGTTCGTCATCCCCAGCTACCTCGCCGGCATGGCGGGCGGGCTCGCCGCGCTGCCGGTCTGGGAACTGCTGCGCTGGATCGAGGCCAGGCGTCCATGAAGCCGCCCGCCCGCCTGGCCGCCTGCCTCGCCGCGCTGGCCCTGCTGGCCACGCCGGCGCTCGGCGCCGAGGCGGCCTTCGACTACAGCGTCGAGCTCACGGTGCCCGAGGCCCAGCGCAGCATGCTGGAGACCCACCTGGACCTCTACCGCTGGCGCGGCGCCGAGCGCATGGACGAGACCCAGCTGCGCCGCCTCACGCGCCTCGCCCCGGGCCAGGTCCGCGACTTCCTCGCCACCGAGGGTTTCTATACGCCCAAGATCGAGGCGGCACTCGAAGAGCGCGACGGCCGCTGGGTGGTGAGGCTCGAGGTCGAGCCCGGCGAGCCGGTGCGGGTGACGGGCTTCGAGCTGCGGGTGACCGGCGCCTTCGACGACGGCTCCGCCGCGAACCGCGCGCGCCTGGAGAAGATGCGGGCGGACTGGCCGCTGCGCGCAGGCGCCGTCTTCCGCCACGCGGAGTGGGAGGCCGCCAAGCGCGGCGCCCTCAGGGGGCTGCTGCTGGAGCGCCACCCCGCCGCCGCCATCGCCGAGAGCCGGGCCACGGTCGACCCCGAGGCGCGGACCGTGGCCCTCAAGGTCGCCCTCGACAGCGGCCCGGCCTTCACCTTCGGGGCGCTCGAGATCGAGGGGCTGGAGCGCTACCCCGCCAGCCTCGTCGAGCGGCTCAACCCCATCCGGCCCGGCGAGCCCTATTCCCAGGCCAAGCTGCTGGAGCTGCAGACACGCCTGCAGGACAGCCTCTACTTCGCCTGGGCCACGGTCGAGGTGGAGGCCGACCCCGACCGGCCCTTGGACGTGCCGGTGCGGGTGACGGTCACGGAAAACCCGTCCAAGCGGCTGGGCTTCGGCATCGGCTTCAGCACGGACACCGGGCCGCGCGGCCAGGTCGAATACCGCGACCTCAATTTCCTCGACCGCGCCTGGCGCCTTTCCGGCACCCTGAAGCTGGAGGGCAAGCGCCAGTCCCTGGGCGGCGAGCTGCACTTCCCCCTCACCGAGGCAGGCTACCGCGACAGCCTCCAGGCCCTCACCGAGCGCACCGACATCGAGGGCGAGGTGACCGAGAAGCTGGTGCTCGGCGCCAGGCGCAGCCGCGTCCTGGGCCGGGACGAGACCGCCTACGGGATGCGCTACTTCCTGGAGCGCCAGGGCCTCGCCGGCGCGACCGGCGAGCGGCGCAGCGCCCTGGTCCCCTCCTGGTCCTGGATCCGGCGCGACGTGGACAACCTGCTCTACCCCACCCGCGGCTACATCCTGAACCTGCAGGCCGACGCCGCCGCCAAGGCCCTGCTCTCGGACCGGGACTTCCTGCGCGGCTACGGCCGGGCGGTCTGGTTCCATCCCTTCAGCGAGCGCGACCAGGTGATCCTCCGCGGCGAGCTGGGCGCGGTGGCCGCGGGCGGCCGCGACGGCATCCCCTCGGACTTCCTGTTCCGCACCGGCGGCGACCAGACCGTGCGCGGCTACGCCTACCAGAGCCTGGGCGTGCGCGAGGGCGACGCCATCGTCGGCGGCCGCTGGCTGGCCCTGGCGAGCGCCGAATACGTGCGCTGGTTCACGCCGCAGTGGGGTGCCGCCGTCTTCGTCGACGCCGGCGATGCCGCCGACGCGGCCGGCGACCTCGACCCCGCCCTGGGCTACGGCCTCGGCGCCCGCTGGAAGAGCCCGGTCGGGCCGCTCAACCTGGACGTCGCCTACGGCCAGGAGTCGGAGCGGCTGCGCCTGCACTTCTCCGTCGGGTTCAGCTTCTGAGGGCGGCCATGAGCCCGGGACCGGGAAGACCTGCAGGCAGGGCCTACTGTGGGAGCGGCTTTAGCCGCGAAAGCAATGCCAGCGGGGGCTTCGCGGCTAGAGCCGCTCCCACGGAGGCGGGGCGCTTATGGTCGGATCATTAACCATAGCCTCGCGCATCGCCAAGATCGTGCTGGGGCTCTTCGCGGCCGTGCTGCTCGCCGCCGCCGCCCTCGCCTGGCTCGCCGGCACCGAGCCCGCCCTGCGCTGGGCCGCGCAGCGGGCCGAGGCGCTGAGCGAGGGCAGGCTCGTCCTGCGCGGCGTGCACGGCTCGCTCTACGGGCCGCTGCGCATCGAGGCCCTGAGCTACGCCACCGAGGAGACGCGCTACGAGCTCGCCGACGCCCGGCTCGACTGGTCGCCCACTGCCCTATTGCGGCGGCACATCGAGGTCGGCGAGCTCGCGGCGCGGGAGCTGCGCGTGACCGAGCTCCAGCCCAGCGTGGCCCCCCCCGAGCTGCCCGCCACCCTGCGCCTGCCGGCGAGCCTGTCCATCCCCGAGGCCCGCATCGAGCGCATCGTCATCCAGACGGGCCAGGCGGAACACGTGCTCACCGACCTCGCGCTCGCCGTGGAGAAGCCCGCCGACACCTACCGCCTGACCCTCTCGGGCCTCACGACCCCCTGGGGCAGCGCCCGGGCCGAGGCCAGCCTGGCCGAGGCCCCGCCCTTCGCCCTCGCGGGCCACGCCAGCCTCAAGCAGGAACGCGGCTGGCCCTATGAGGCGCAGGCCACCGCCACCGGCACCCTGCCCCGCATCGCGCTCGAGGCCACGGCCACCTCCCGCGGCGGCCAGGGCAAGGCCGAGGCCACCCTCACCTTCTTCGAGGCGCGGCCCCTGGCCGAGGCGCGCCTCGAGGCCTCCGGCATCGACCCCGCGCGCATCGACAAGGCCTGGCCCCGGGCCGAGATCGAGGCCGTCGCGACCCTGCGCAGCCGGGGCGAGGCGGCCTACGCCGGCAAGATCCGCGCCCGCAACGCCCTGCCCGGCCCCTGGGACCGCTCCCGCCTGCCGCTCGCCGCGCTCACCGCCGACTTCGACGGCACGCCGGAGCGCGTGGACTTGAGCGCGCTGCGGCTCGACCTGGGCCCGGCCGGCCGCTTCGAGGGCCGCGGCCGCATCGAGGGCGAGCGCCTGGAACTCGCGCTCGCCACCCGCAGCTTCGACCCGCGGGGCGTGCACAGCCGGATGCGCTCCCTGAAGCTCGCCGGCGAGCTGCGCCTCGCGGCCGACGCCCGCAGCCAGGCCCTCGTCGCCGACCTCGCCTATCAGCGCTACCGGCTGCATCTGGACGCCAGCCACCGGGAAGACGTCATCGAGATCAGGCAGGCCGTCGCGCGCGCCGCGGGCAGCAGCCTCGCCCTCTACGGCACGCTCGCCCTGGCCGAGCCGCGGCGCTTCGACCTGGCGGGCGCCCTGGCGGGCTTCGACCCGTCCGCCTTCGGCGACTACCCCGCGGCCCGGGTGAACGCCTCCTTCGCCGGCTCGGGGCGGCTCGCCCCCGAACCCGAGGCGGCGCTCCGGTTTGCCATCGCCGACAGCCACTTCCGGCGCCAGCCCCTGTCCGGCCGCGGCGAGCTCAAGCTCAGCGCCCGGCGCATCTGGGACAGCGACGTGGCGCTGCGGCTGGCGCGCAACGACCTCGAACTCAAGGGCAGCTTCGGCGGCCCCGGCGACCGGCTCGCCTTCCGGCTCGACGCCGCCAACCTCGCCGTGCTCGATCCGGCGCTCGCCGGCCGGGTGCGGGCCTCCGGCAGCCTGGAAGGCCGCCTCGACGCCCCCTCGGGCGCCGTCGAGCTGGAGGCCGAGGCCCTGCGCTGGGGCAAGGACTACCGGGTGGCGAGCCTCAGGGCGAGCGGCCGGCTGGACGAGGGCCTGGACGGCGTGCTCGACGTCCAGGCCCAGGGCCGGGGGCTCGCCGCGCCGCAGATCCGGCTCGACCGGGCCAGCCTTGCCGCCCAGGGCAGCCGCACGCGGCACGGCATCGAGCTCGCGGCAAGGAACCCGGCGCTCGACCTCGAAGGCCGCCTCGCCGGCGGCTGGCAGGACGGGAAGGGCTGGTCGGGGCAGGTGCTGAGCCTCGCCAACCGCGGCCGCCATCCCTTCGCCCTCCTGGCCCCGGCCGGGCTGGAGGCCGGGCCGGGGCACTTCGTCCTGAGCGCGGCCCGCGTCGACTTCGCCGGCGGCCGCTTCAGCGTGCACGAGGCCGCCTGGCGGGACGGACAGATCGCCAGCCGGGGCGAGTTCCAGGGCCTGCCGGCCGAATATCTGCTGCGGCTCGGCGAACCTCCCCCCGGCCTGAAGACCGACCTCGGCCTGGGCGGCGAGTGGCGGCTCGATGTCCGCGACACGGTCAACGGCCGCCTGGCGCTGCGGCGCGAGCGCGGCGACGTCGTCCTGGCCACCGCGCCGCAGACCGCCCTGGGCCTCGACCGCCTGGCGCTCGAGGTGGAGGCCGTCGACAGCGCGCTGCGGGGCCGGCTGGAGGCCTCCGGCACCCTCCTGGGCCAGCTCAGGGCCGAGGCCCAAAGCCGGCTCTCCCGCCGCGACGGCGCCTGGGGCATCGCCGGCGACGCCCCCCTGCAGGGCACCGCCGAGCTCTCCATCCGCTCCGTCGCCTGGGCCGCCCCGCTCCTCGACCGCAGCGGCGCCCTGGTCCTCGACGGCGCCCTCAAGGGCGAGCTGCGCGCCGCCGGCAGCATCGGCGAGCCCAGGCTCGCCGGCAGCCTCACGGGCGAGCGCTTCAGGGTGGAGCTGCCCGAGCAGGGCATGCACTTCCGCGACGGGCGCTTCCTGGCGGAGCTGCAGGACGAGGCCGTGGTGCTCAAGAGCCTCAGCCTGCGCGGCGGCGAGGGCAGCGTCACGGGGGAGGGGCGGCTCGCATTCAGGGCGGGGGCCCCCGACATGCAGCTGGCGCTCAAGGCCGAACGCCTGGAAGTCCTCGCGCGCCCGGACCGGCACCTGGTCCTGAGCGGCACCGGCACGGCCTCGGTGGTGGAAAAGAAGGTCCAGGTCTCGGCCAAGCTCAAGGCGGACCGGGGTCTGATCGAGCTGCCCAGGGAAGACGCCCCGAGCCCCAGCGCCGACGTCGTGGTGCTGGGCCACGAGGAAGAGGTGAGGAGGGGACTGCCCTACGCGGTGCGCCTCGACCTCGACCTCGACCTGGGCGAGCGCTTCTTCCTCAAGGGCCGGGGGCTCGACGCCCAGTTGGGCGGCGCGGTCAGGCTCGCGAGCCTGGACGGCGCCCTGCCCCGCGCCACCGGCAGCATCCGCGTGGTCAAGGGGGCCTACACGGCCTACGGCCAGCGCCTGGACATCGAGCGCGGCATCCTCAACTTCGTGGGCCCCGTGGACAACCCGGGGCTCAACATCCTCGCCCTGCGCAAGCGGCAGGAGGTGGAGGCCGGCGTCGCCATCACCGGCACGGCGCAGGCCCCCCGGGTGCAGCTCGCCTCCAGGCCGAACGTGCCCGACAGCGAGAAGCTCTCCTGGCTGGTGCTGGGCCACGGCGTCGGCGGCGCCAGCGGCAAGGACTTCGACCTCCTGCAGACCGCGGCCGGGGCACTCCTCGCGGCGGGCGAGTCGGTCACGCTGCAGCAGCGCCTCGCCCACGCGGCGGGGCTGGAGGAGGTAAGCCTGAGGGGCACCGGCGCCCTGGAGGGCACCGTGCTCACCCTGGGCAAGCGCCTGTCCTCGCGCGCGTATCTGAGCTACGAGCACGGCCTCGCCGGCGCGGACACCCTGGTGAAGATCAACTACACCCTGACCCGGCGCCTCTCGGTGCGCGCCCAGGCCGGCACCACGCCGGCGGTGGACCTCTTCTACACCTTCAGCTTCGACTGAGCCCGGCGGCTGCGAGCAGCCGCCCTACCCAGCTGCTACCTTGAAACACAGCCGCAGGGCGGATGGTTTCCATCCGCCGTAACCCCGGTGCAGCTGTAGGGCGGATGGTTTCCATCCGCCTGACCCCCGGCGGCAGCAAGTAGTTATAGGGCGGGTGCTTGCCACCCGCCACACCCCGGCGGCTGCGAGCAGCCGCCCTGTCCGACTCGCGAAAGGAAAGGCCATGAACAAGGCAACCCGGCAGCTCATCCTCGAGCTCATGGCGGAGCACAACGTCATGACCCTGGCCACGGTGCGCCCGGACGGCTGGCCGCAGGCGACCACCGTCGCCTACGCCAACGACGGGCTGACGCTCTACTTCGCCTGCGGCCCGGACAGCCAGAAGGTGGCCAACATCCATCAATGCGACAAGGTCTCCGCCACCATCGACCGCGACAATCCCGACTGGAACGCCATCCGCGGCCTCTCCCTGGGCGGCAGCGCGGAGGTGCTGGGGGACGAGGAGCAGGTCGCCCGGGCGGGCAGGCTCTTGCGGGCCAAGTTCCCCGAATGGGCGCAGATGCCGGAGGAGGAGGCCGGCGAGATCGCCTTCGTGAAGGTGACGCCCAAGGTGATCTCGGTGCTGGATTACACCCGGGGCTTCGGCCACACGGAGCTGGTCGAGGTCACCGGCAAGGATCTGGGAAGCGGCGACCGATGACGAGCCCCCAGCCGTTGCAGACCGTGCCGGTCCAGGGCCTCGTCACCCTCACCCACGTGATCTACGCCCTGCACGCCTTCAGCGCGCTCAGCGGCCTGGCCAGCGCCGCCTTCGTGGTCACGGCCTTCCTCACCGGCTGGCCGTCGATCATCGCGCTCGTCCTCAACTACCTGAAGCGCGGCGAGGTGCGCGGCACCTGGCTGGACTCCCACTTCGGCTGGCAGATCCGCACCTTCTGGTACGCCCTGCTCTGGGTCGCGGTCGCCCTGCTCCTGACCCTCACCTTCTTCGGCATCCCGCTCGCCATCGCGGTGGCCCTCGGCGCCGGGCTCTGGGTGCTCTACCGCATCCTCCGCGGCTGGCTCGCGCTGGTGAGCGAGCGGCCCATGCCGGTCTGACCGCCGCGATTACCCAAAGAAGCGCCGGGCCCGGCTCGCCAGTTCCTCCGGCGGCAGCAGGATCAGCTCGGTCTGCTGCAGCTTCTGCAGGAAGTAGTCGTCGCTGCGGTAGTGGGGCGCCGGGTTCTGCCGGGCGACGAGGCGCAGGAAGAGCCGGGCGGCCTCGTGGCCGCGCTGGCTGTAGAGGGCGAAGTTGAAGCTGAGGAAGCCCAGGTCCTCGTAGAGCCGCAGCATGCGCGACAGCCCCTCGGCCAGGGCCTCGACCTCCGATTCCGGCAGCACGGCGAAGTCCGCCGCCGAGGCGTGCATCGCCTGGATCTCGTGGTTGCCCAGCGGCGCCCAGGCGGCGAGCCAGTGCCAGCCGCCCTGTTCCCCGATGTAGCGCTCGCCCAGCCGCTGTTCCGTCGTCGCCAGGTCCGCCGCGTAGGCGCTGCCCTCCCTTTCGCGGTATTCCCGCCAGGCCTCGAGGAGCCGGGCCTGGTGCGCATAGGGCCGCGGCCCCATGAGCAGCTGGAAGTGCGGGTGCACGAGGCTCGCCCCGGCCGGGTAGAGGTAGTTGGCGTTCAGGGTGGCGTAGGCCGTATCCGGCTCCTGCTGGGAAACCGTCTCCATGAACTTCTGCATGAGCAGCATGGCATCGCCGATCCGTTGCGGCGTGAATTCGCGCAACTCCAGGAAGTGCGCCTCGGACACCACCACCACGGCATGGTGCCGGGCCAGGGCGTAGAGGTTGGGGAAGAGCACGGCCTCGCCCTGCTTGAGGCGCCCTTCAGGAAACAAGGCGGCCGGGTACCTGGGCGTGGCCTCCAGCCTGCCCGGGCAGAAGATGCAGCGTTCTGCACTCTCCGCAACCAGCCGAATAAGCGCCTCCCGGTCGATGTCGCCGAAGAGCGTCCTGGCCTTGTCCTGCAGGGCCGGGTTGTAGACGCCGGTGTGGCCCAAGAGCGGGTCGCGCCGGACCTGGATGCGCTGGCGCAGGGGCGCGAGGCCCTCCGGGCTCAAGAGCTCCAGTGCGTCCTCGAAGGCCTCGAAGCGGATCTCGGCCATGCCCGGCCTCACATGGTGCGCTCGAGCAGCGGCCTGAGCTGCGCCAGCCGCCGGGCGTTGAGCACGTCCTTCGCCTCGAGCCAGCCGCGCCGGGCCTGGCCGATGCCGTAGTCGAGGTCGCCGAAGTCTTCGACCCTGTGGGCGTCGGAGTTGACCGCCACCAGCACGCCCTCCTCCTTGGCCATGCGGCAGTAGATGTCGATCAGGTCCAGGCGGTCGGGCTGGGAATCGAGCTCCAGGAAGCAGCCCCGCTCGCGCACGTGGCGGATGAGCCTGAGCCAGTCGAGCTCCAGGGCGGGACGCTTGTCCAGCTGCCGGGTCGTGGGGTGCGCGAGCAGGGTGAAGTGGGGATGGTCGATGGCCCGCATCAGGCGCTTCATCTGCCTGGCCGGAGGCAGCTCGAAGTGGCTGTGCACGGCGCCGACGACGAGGTCGAGCTTGCCCAGCACCGCGTCCGGCAGGTCCAGCCGCCCGTCCTCCAGGATGTCCACCTCGATGCCCTTGAGCAGGGTGATGCCGTCGAGCCCGGCATTGAGCCGGTCGATCTCGTCCATCTGCTTCAGGAGCCGCTCGGCGTCCAGCCCCCGGGCCACGGTGAGCCTCTGGGAGTGCTCGGTGATGGCGAGGTATTCCAGGCCGCGCGCGCGTGCCGCCTCGGCGAGCTCCTTCAGCGTGGCGCTGCCGTCGCTCGCCTTGCTGTGGCAGTGCAGGTCGCCCCTGAGGTCGCCGCGCTCGACGAGGCGGGGCAGCGGCGCGCGGGCGGCCCACTCGATCTCGCCGCGGTCTTCTCGCAATTCAGGTGGGATCCAGGGCAGCTCGACGGCCTCGAACACCGATGCCTCGGTCTCGCCGGCGACGCGCGCCTCGCCCCGGAAGACGCCGTATTCGTTGACCTTGAGGCCGCGCTCCTGGGCCCGCTTGCGCACGGCGATGTTGTGGGCCTTGGAGCCGGTGAAGTAGTGCAGCGCCGCTCCGAAGCTGTCCGGCTCGACCACGCGCAGGTCCACCTGCAGGCCGCTCCTGAGCACCACCGAGGCGCGGGTCTCGCCGTGGGCGAGCACCTCGCGCACCTCGTCGTAGGCGGTGAAGCGCTCCATCACCGGGCCGCCGTCCCGGGCCGCGACCAGGATGTCGATGTCGCCCACGGTCTCCTTGCGGCGGCGGTAGCTGCCGGCGATCTCCACCTGCTTCACGCCCTTGATCTTGCGCAGCCAGGCCACCAGGGCCTCGGCGTACTGGGCGGCCACCGGCAGCTTGAAGCGGCGGGCCTCGCCGGAGCGGACCTTGAGGGCCTCCAGGATGTGGGCCTCGGTCTTCTCGCCGAAGCCCGGCAGGTCGCGGATGCGCCCGGACTGCGCCGCCTCGCGCAGGGCCTCGGGGGTGTCGACGTGGAGCGCGTCGTACAGGGCCTTCACCCGCTTCGGCCCCAGGCCGGGGATCCTGAGCAGTTCGGTGACGGCGGCGGGCAGCTGCTTGTGCAGCTGCTCCAGGGCCGCGCAGCGGCCGGTGGTCGCGATCTCGCGGATCTTGCCCGCGAGGTCGTCGCCCACGCCCGGGATCTTGGGCAGCGCCTGGCCCTTGTTGACCAGCGCCGCCAGGTCGCGGCCGAAGTCGCCGACGGTGCGGGCGGCGTTGCGGTAGGCGCGCACGCGGAAGGGGTTGGCCCCCTGGATCTCCAGCAGGTCGGCGATCTCGTCGAAGATCGCCGCGATGTCGGCGTTGTGGACGGGCATGCCGGTCTCCGCGCTGAACTGACGGGGCCATGCGATCCGGGCGAGCTGTCGGCCCGGACGGCTTCATCCCCGGATGGTATTCAGTGTAGCGCTACGCCTGGATCGGGTCCCCCTCAGGGCGCGCCGCATAGCACCCATCCCCACCCCAGCCTTTTATGCCCTCAGGGTGCTCCCCTTGAAGGGGAGGGGGATGGGGGCACATCCAAGCCGGCGAGCAACCCATCCCCACCCTATCCCTCCCCTTGAAGGGGAGGGAATGCTCCATGAATTGCGAAGTCGTGCACTCGGTCAGCGACCCTCTCCACCGGCCTGGGAGTCTGCCCCTTCCCCCTCAGGGGGAAGGTTGGGATGGGGGTGGGGTTGCAAGGCCAGGAAGATCGCTTCCTTGACGGACTCCAGTTCCTCCAGCACCTCGTGGTTCCAGAATCTCAGCACACGGAATCCGGCCCGCTCCAGGAACCGGCTGCGCATCTGATCCTTGCCGGCCTGATCGGCGTGCTGGCCGCCGTCCACCTCCACGACCAGCCTCGCTTCGAGACAGACGAAGTCCAGGATGTAATCGGCGAAGGGATGCTGTCGGCGAAACCTGTGTCCCCCCATCTGCCTTTGCCGCAGATGGCGCCAGGGGCGCTGCTCGGCTTCGGTCATGTTCCTGCGCAGGGTACGCTGGAGCCTGCCGTCCAGGATCGCTCCGCTGGTCTGCCCCTTCATGTTCGCCCCCCTTAGATCCCGCCGTCCTTAGGCTCCGGACAACCCATCCCCACCCTATCCCTCCCCTTGAAGGGGAGGGGATAAACCCAGCGTACTCCCCCGAACCCGGAGAATCGACTTTCGCTGATCTCCGCTTGAAGGGGAGGGGGAACCCCAGCGCCCTCCTCCCCCTTCAAGGGGGAGGCTGGGAGGGGGATGGGGGCAGCCACGCCGGGCAACCCATCCCAATCCTCCGGCCGCAGGCACGCATGATCGTGCGCACGGCCTCGATCACGGCCTAGCCCGTAGTGCCGGCGCTGGCGGCGCGCTTGGCCTCCAGTTCCTCCCAGCGGGCGAGCAGCTGCATGAGCTCCTCCTCGACCTCCGAGGCGCGCTCGTTGAGCGCCCTCGCCTCCTCCGGGCCGGCCTTGTAGAGGGCCGGGTCTGCGAGCCGGGCGGCAAGCTGCGCCTGCTCGGCCTCCAGGGCCTCGATCCGGGCGGGGATGGCCTCCAGCTCCTTGTTCTCCTTGTAGCTCAGCCCCGCCTTGCCGGGCTTCGCTGCCGGCCTGGCCGCGGGTTTGGGCTCCGCCCTGGGCTTCTCCCGGACCACGGCCGCCCCGGCCTGCCGGGCGCGGTAGAGCTGCCAGTCCTCGTAGCCGCCGGCGATCTCGACGAGCCGGCCGTCGCCTTCGAAGCAGATGGACTGGGTCACCACGTTGTCGAGGAAGGCGCGGTCGTGCGAGACCAGGAGCACGGTGCCTTCATAGTCCTGCAGCAGCTGCTCCAGGAGTTCCAGGGTGTCGATGTCGAGGTCGTTGGTCGGCTCGTCCAGCACCAGGAGATTGGCCGGCCTGGCAAAGAGCCGGGCCAATAGCAACCGGTTGCGCTCGCCCCCGGACAGGGCCGAGACCTTGGCCCGGGCCCGCTCGGCGGGGAAGAGGAAGGACTCCAGGTAGGAGATGGCGTGGCGGCGCTCGCCGCCGATCTCGACGTAGTCCGATCCCGGGGCGATGGTGTCGATGAGGGTGGCCTCGTCGTCGAGCCGATTGCGGAACTGGTCGAAGTAGGCGACGTTGAGGTTGGTGCCGCGGCGGATGCGGCCGGCGTCGGGCGCGAGCTCGCCGAGGATCAGGCGGATGAGCGTGGTCTTGCCCGAGCCGTTGGGGCCGATCAGGCCCACCTTGTCGCCGCGCTGGATGCGGCTGGAAAAGTCGCGGATCAGCATGCGGCCGCCGTAGCCGTGGCTGACGTCCTCCAGCTCGGCCACCAGCTTGCCGGAGCGCTCGCCCGCGTCCAGGGCGAGCTCCACCTGGCCCTGGCGCTCGCGGCGTACCGCGCGGCTGCGGCGCAAGTCCTCCAGGCGCCGCACCCGGCCCTCGTTGCGGGTGCGCCGCGCCTCGATGCCCTTGCGGATCCAGGCCTCCTCCTGGCGCCAGAACTTGTCGAACTTGCGGTTGTGCGCGGCCTCGACCGTGAGCTCCTCGGCCTTGGCCTGCTGGTAGGCGGCGAAGTTGCCTACATAGCCGCGCAGCTCGCCGCGGTCCAGCTCGACAATGCGGTTGGCGACGTTGTCGAGGAAGCGCCGGTCGTGGGTGACGAAAAGCAGCGCGCCCGCGTAGGCCTTGAGCAATTCCTCCAGCCAGGCGATGGCCTCGAAGTCCAGGTGGTTGGTGGGCTCGTCGAGGAGCAGGAGCTCCGGCTCGGCCACCAGGGCCCGGGCCAGGGCGACACGCTTCTTCTGGCCGCCGGAGAGGGTCTCCACCGGCGTGTCGGCGGGCAGGCCGAGCCGGCTCAGGGTCTCCTCCACCCGGCTGTTCAGGCGCCAGGCGTCGTGCACCTCCAGCGCGTGGCCCAGGCGTTCGAGATCGGCCAATGCCGCCGCGTCGCCCTCGGCCACGCGGTGGGCGGCGTCGTGGTAGGCGGTGATGAGCGCCCGCGCCGCGCCCAGGCCCTCGGCGCAGGCCTCGAACACGCTGTGCCCCGGCTGGAAGGCGGGCTCCTGGGGCACGTAGCCCAGACGCAGGGCGGGGGCGCGCCAGACCGTGCCGGCGTCGGACGCGACCTCGCCGGCCACGATCCGGAGCAGGCTGGACTTGCCGGTGCCGTTGCGGCCGATGAGCCCGACGCGGTCGCCGCGGTCCAGCACCAGCGAGGCCCCGTCCAGGAGCGGCCAGTGGCCGTAGGCGAGTTCCAGTTTGTCGAGGGTGAGCAAGGGCATGTCAGCGGACCGGAAAAAAGACAAGCGGGGCGCGATGCCCCGCTTCCGTGTAAGGCGAGATTGTACTGCCGGCTACAGCGAGCCGTGCTCCTGGCCGGCATAGGTGCGCTCGTGCACGGACTGGCAGTCGACGCAGCGCGTCGCCGCCGGATTGGCCACGAGGCGCTCCACGGGGATGGGCCCGCCGCAGTCGCTGCAGGTGCCGCAATCCGCGCCCTCCATGCGCCGCTCGGCCGCCTCCAGGGCCCGGTATTCCGTGATCTCCCGGTCGATGCGCGCGGCGGACAGGTCGGCGAGGCTGGTGGCCAGCGCCTCGTCGCTGGTGTCGCCGGGCGAGCGGCCGAGGATCTCCGCATACTGGTTGTCGCCGCTCTCCTCCAGCGCGGTGCGGATACGCTCCAGCAGCTCGGCCTTGCGCGCCTGCAGGACACGGCGCACGGCATCGAGGTCTTGCTTCTTCAGATGGCTCATGGCGGGCTCTTTCCAGGATGTCTGTCTCCATTATTGACGGGCATCCCCCCCTCTTCAACCTGCAAGCGGCGGATGTCGTCGAGGAGCTCGCGGGCATGCCGCTCGGGCCGGACCTCGAGGTACGCCTGGGCGATGCGCCCCTCGGGGTCGATGAGGAAGCTGTGCCGCTTGGCGAAGCGGGTCACCCCGAAATCCCAAATAGACCCGTAGGCCTGGGCGATGTTCCCGCCGCGGTCGGAGAGCAGGGGAAACGGCAGGGCGTACTTCTCCGCGAAGGCCTTCTGGGCGGCCGCGCCATCCACGCTCACGCCGAGCACCGCAATACCCCGCCGCTCGAACTCGGCCCAATCGTCGCGCAGGGCGCAGGCCTCACGGGTGCAGCCCGGCGTGTCCGCCTTGGGATAGAAATAGAGCACGACCCAGCGGCCGCGGTAGTCGGCCAGGCGATGCAGCCGGCCATCGGCATCGGGCAGGGTGAAATCGGGCGCCGGCTCCCCTGCCGCCGGCGGCCGTCCACGGCCGCCGATAGAGAAGGCCCACCAGCCGGCGACGGTGATGAGCACGAAGACCAGGATCAGCTTCATGAAATTCCCCCTCCGCCTGGGTTAAAATCCCGGCCTCACGCCCCCGTAGCTCAGTGGATAGAGCATCCCCCTCCTAAGGGGAGGGTCGCACGTTCGATTCGTGCCGGGGGCGCCAGAACACAGACCCCACTCCCTTACATCCCCTCGCAGAGGAAAACTCGACAGGATCGCACGCAGCAGGCGATGCACTCCCTCCCCTTCAAGGCGAGGGCGGGGGTGGGGATGGGGGGAGTGCCCTGCAGGCTATAACGCCGCAAGCATGCCTGTACACCCCATCCCCCTCCCTGCCTCCCCTTGAAGGGGGAGGTGTACGCGGGCGGCTGGCTTGCGCTTCCCCCTCCCCTTCAAGGGGAGGGGCCTGCCTTCAATTCCAACCGGAATGAAACGCTGCAGGCGCCGTGGGCTCAGGCGAAGGTCGCCAGGGACTGCAGCCTGGCCCTGGCCGCCCCGGAGGCCAGCGCCGCCTTGGCCTTTTCCACCCCCTCCGAGAGGCTGGCCGCCAGGCCGGCCACGTAGATGGCCGCCCCGGCGTTGAAGGCCACGATGTCCCGCTCCGGCGAGTCCTCGTCGTCGAGCGCGCGCAGCAGCCGCGTCTTGGCCTCCTCGACGTCGGCCACCGCCAGGTGCTCCGAGGGACAGTGATAGAGCCCGAAGTCCTGGGGCTGCACGGCGTATTCCGTGATCTCGCCGTCCTTGAGCTCCGCCACGAAGGTCACGCCGTCGAGCGAGAACTCGTCCAGGCCATCGGCCGCGTGCACCACCAGGACGTGCCGGCTGCCCAGCTCGCGCAGCACCTCGGCGAGCTTGCGCACGAGGTCGCGGTGGAAGACGCCGAGCACCTGGTTGGGCGCGCCCGCGGGATTGGTCATGGGCCCGAGCAGGTTGAACAGCGTGCGCACGCCCAGCTCCCTGCGCACCGGCGCGGCGTGCTTCATGGCCGTGTGGTGCTGGGGCGCGAACATGAAGCCCACGCCGATCTCGCGCACCGCCTGGGCGATGCGCGCGGGCTCCAGGCTGACGTTGACGCCCAGGGCCTCGAGCACGTCGGCGCTGCCGGACTTGGAGGACACCGAGCGCCCGCCGTGCTTGGCCACGTGGGCCCCGGCCGCCGCGGCCACGAAGGCCGCCGCGGTGGAGATGTTGAAGGTGTGGGCCCCGTCGCCGCCGGTGCCGCAGGTGTCGACCAGGTGCGGCACGCCCTCCAGCGGCACCTTGACGGAGAGCTCGCGCATCACCTGGGCCGCGGCGGCCAGCTCCGTCACCGTTTCGCCCTTCATGCGCAGGGCCACGATGGCACCGGCGATCTGCGCCGGGCTGAGGGCGCCGGTCATGACGGCGCGCATGAGCTCCAGCATCTCCCCCCGGCCGAGGTCCTCGCGGGCGATGAGCTTGTTGAGCAGGGCCGGGAAGTTCATCGCGTCTCCTTGAGGAAGTTGGCCAGCAGCTCGTGGCCGTACTCGGTGAGGATGGATTCGGGGTGGAACTGCACGCCCTCGATGGGCAGTTCCTTGTGCCGCACCCCCATGATCTCGCCGTCGTCGGTCCAGGCGGTGATCTCCAGGCAGTCGGGGAGGCTCTCGCGCTCGATCACCAGGGAATGGTAGCGGGTGGCCCGGAAGGGATTGGGCAGGCCGCGGAACACGCCCATGTCCCTGTGGTGGACCATGGAGGTCTTGCCGTGCATGAGTTCCTTGGCGTGCACGATCCTGCCGCCGAAGGCCTGGCCGATGCTCTGGTGGCCGAGGCACACGCCCAGGATGGGCACCCCGCCGGCGCAGGCCTTGATCAAGGGCACCGATATGCCCGCCTCGTTGGGGGTGCAGGGGCCGGGGGAAATGACGATCCGGTCCGGATGCAGCGCCATGACGCCGTCGAGGTCGATCTCGTCATTGCGGTAGACCTTCACCTCCTCGCCCAGCTCACCGAGGTACTGGACGAGGTTGTAGGTGAAGGAATCGTAGTTGTCGATCATGAGCAGCATGTTCAAGCCATCCTGTTGATTCCACGTTCATACGCATACGCTGCCGCCGATGGACAGCCACTTCGCGGCCCTCTCGAAAACCGGGTGAATAGCGCGCGCTCCCGGGGCCCCCACCCCTGCAAGGGATGGAGAATGCGGGGCATCCGCCACCCAGTCCTTCCCCCCGAAGGGGAAGGGGGCGGGGGCGCGCCGCCGCCCCGATCGGAAGCGGCGGCACAGGAAACCCGAGCATTATCGCGCCCGGGAATTGCGCCCTCAAGGGAAAACGGGGCAGGATGTCGCGGGCGCTCTTTCTTCAAGAGAGCCGCATTTCAGCGCCCCGTTAAAGGAAATCGGCCGCAAATTCGGCGCAATGCCCCATATTTCACCGATTTCGCCAAAACCCGTCCCCGTACGGTCGAATATCGGCTGCGCCGAAACTCCGTTTTCGCTTCGACTCTTCAACTCCGACAGCCTCCCATGCCCACGGCCATGAAATACCGACCGTCATTTCCGGGCGTGCCGCGAAGCGGCAGGGCTGCCTCTGCGTGCATCGGTGTCATCTCGGGACCGTTCCGGGGAAAATCGGGGAGATGGGCGATCCGCAAGGCGGGCGGCTCCGACCTGGTTCCTATTTCATCCTGGAGGAGAGCTTCACCGTCTCGCCCGCCACCATGAACGCGCCCCGGCCGCGGTGGTGCAGGGTGCGGGGATCCTTCTGGGCGGGGTCGATCCAGGCCTTGAGCACTTCGAGGATGAAGAAGTTGTACCGGGCCACCAGCCTGCCGTCGGCCACCCGGCATTCCAGGTGCGCATGGCACTCGCCGACGAGCGGCGGCGCGACCTGCGCGGCGGGCAAGGGGGTGAGCCCGAAGGCCGCGAACTTGTCGACCTCGCGCCCCGAGAAGTTGCCCACGGCCACCACCTGCCGCGCCAGCGCCGCCGTCGGGATGTTGATCACGCATTCCCGGCTCGCCTTCAGCAGTTCGAAGGAGTAGTTCCGGCCGCTGATCACGCAGCCCACGAGCGGCGGCTCGAACTCCATCATCGTGTGCCACGACAGGGTCATCACGTTCGGCCGCCCCCTGCGGGCGGTGGTGAGCAGCACCACCGGCCCCGGTTCGAGCAGGCCGTAGACCCTGGCCAAGGGCAGGGATCTTTTCGCCATCGCGCACCCCCGTTTCGACGGCCCTCGAGGGCCTCCCCGGACATATGCCACCATTGTAGGAAAGCCGAAAGAGCCGTGCGGGCAGCGGACGCGTCGCGGGGGATGTTGCTGAGGGAGGTCGGCCGCTAGCGGCCGGTGTCGCTGACCACCTGGGCGGTGGCGGCGGGAGGGGATTGGAGAACCCCGGGTCCGTACGGGACGCGGACCCGGGGCGATCAAGCCAGGCGGCTCAGACCGCGGCCAGCATGTAGAGCACGCCGAAGTGGGAGACGACGAAGAGCGCGACCATCACGGCCACCGCCTTGTTCTCGCTTTTCTCGTAGATCTTCTGCAGGTTCATGTCGAAAGCTCCTGAAGGGTTGGGAAGGTCGAACGATCATCAAGACCGTGTCGCAATTCTCTTCGCCAGCCCCCCCACCGGCCTTGATCTGGGTCAACAATTCCTACGGTTTTTGTCAACTACTGCCGGCCGGTCAGAGGCCGATGATCGTGACCACGCCCAGCACCGCGAAGATCAGCGCGGCCACGGCGTGGATCGTCCCGATCGCCGGGCTCTTCGCCATCGCCCCGCCGAACAGCACCGCGGGGATGTTGGCGAGCATCATGCCCAGGGTGGTGCCCGCCACGATGGCCGTCAAGGAATCGAAACGGGCCGCCAGCACCACCGTGGCGATCTGGGTCTTGTCGCCCATTTCCACCAGGAAGAACAGGATGACCGTCGCCCCGAAAACGCCCAGGCGCGCGAACCTGCCGTCGCCCGCCTCGTCGTCGAACTTGTCGGGGATCAGCATCCAGCCTGCCATCAGCAGGAACGACAGGCCCAGGATCCAGCGCATGGCGTCCGGCCCGATGACCTGGGTGAGCCAGGCCCCGAGGGCGGCGGCGAGGGCGTGATTCAGCAGGGTCGCGACGAAGATGCCGGCGATGATGGGCCAGGGGCGCTTGTAGCGCGCGGCCAGCACGAGGGAGAGGAGCTGGGTCTTGTCGCCGACTTCCGCGAGGGCGACGACCCCGGTCGAGATGAGGAGGGCTTCCAATTCGTTTTCTCCGGGCCGGCAGCATACCGATGACCGCGCGCTTCCCCGACCCAGTCGGAAGCGGCGCGGTCAAAGGTCTCGCCAAGCCCGGAGCCCGAGGCCCCCGGGTAACCGCCTGCGCCATGTCCCGCGGGACAAGTCTGTTGACGCAGGCCCCTCTCGATTCGGAGGGCGGCTACTCCCCAATGACCGCCGGATTGTAGCAGGGAACCCGCGCCCGGGGGCGTTCAGTGCAGGCTGGAGGGCTCTCTGGGCGGCGCCGCCCCGCCCTCGCGCAGGCCCTCGGCGAAGGCCTGCACGGTGTCCGCCTTGAGCTGGTCGGCGGCCTTCTGCGCGTCGCGGATCAGGGCCTTCACCCAGACGTCGCCGCTGGTGCCGCCCAGGGCGTTGCGGTCCTCGGCGTCGGCGAAGTCGGGGTAGACCATGCGCCGGCGGCGGCCCTGGTCGAACCAGTAGGCGTTCTTCGCGGCGTACTCGTAGCCGAAGGGCAGCAGCGCCGCGCCGAACTCCGGGCCGTGGGGATAGCCCTCGCGCGTGCCGCCCGCCTCGCCGATGAAGCCCGCCTCGGCCAGGCGCCGGACGAAGCGCCCGGCCTCGCGAAGACTGCAGTGGGCGACGTAGAGGTAGTGGCTGCGGCGCAGGGTCCAGGCGGCCTGCCCCGCCTCGTCCACCTCGCGGGCGGGCAGCTCGCCGGCCGGCGTGCCCAGGGCGTTGACGTGGTGCAGGACCAGGCCCGCGGGATGCGTGAGCATGGCCGGGTTGCGCCCCTCCAGGTAGTTCACCACGCTGAAGTGCAGGCGCAGGTAGGCGTCGATGTTCGTGCGGATGGCCGCGTCCTGCTGCAGGGCCTTGTGCAGCTCGAAGAGCGCCATGAGCCGGTCCGCGGCCACGGGCATGACCAGGGTGAGGAGGTGGCCGTCGGGGAAGGAGGCCCCCACGGCATCGTCCTCGCGGTGCGGGAAGACCCTCAGGTTGTAGCGCGGCTCGAGCCTCGCGGCGAGCTTGTCCAGCCAGGCCGCCGGGTGGATGTTCTGCGCGGTCTGGGCCAGCTCGGCGAAGCGCTCGGCGGTGACCAGGGTCACCGCCTCTTCGCCCTCGTAGCTCAACTCCAGGGACGAGAGGTGGCCGGCGTAGCGGTAGCGCGCCTTGTGGCCGTCGGCATCGCGCCACTCTGCGGACCAGCCCTTCTTTTCGAAGCGGAAGGTCTCGGGCGCGAGGTCGCCCAGCAGCAGGCGGTCGGGCAGGTCCGCGGCCGCCTTCACCTCGGCGGGCGTGGCCACGGGGATGTGCGCCGGCCGCTCGATGGGCGGCAGTTTCAGCAGCTTGGGGAAGGCCGGGGCGGCGCCGGCGGGGGTGGTCTCGGCCATGGGGATGTCGTGCACGGGGCGGGTTTGCAGGGGCTGAAGTATACCGGGCAATCGGCGCCGGGCCCGGAAAGGCCGGGCGCGCGGCAGGGTCTTCGCAGCCCCGTCAACGACCCGGGAGCGGGACCGTATGGTTCATGGGATGGAGCGGATCGTCCTCGATGCGCGCCGGCCGCATCCGCGCCCCGGGGTCGGCCAGGTGGCGCCGCCAGGTCTCCAGGGCGTGCGCATAGTCGCCGTAGGTGATGGCGATGCCGCCGTTCCAGGTCAGGCCGACCGGGGTCTGGGGATAGGCCGCGAGCAGGGCCGCGATGCCCTCGGCGACGTCGACCTCCGGGTATTCGTCGCGCAGGATCCGGGCGCGCACCTGCCTGTCGAGGGCTTGCGTGAAGGCCTTCCAGGCCACCACCTCGATGCCCCGGCGCTGCATGGCCTCCAGCTGCAGGTCCATGAGGTCCGTCTTCGGCAGGTCCGCCGGCAGGGCGAGGAACACGGTGTAGGCGGGGTTCTCGGCATCCACGAGGACATGGCCGGGCTCGGCCGGGATCGCATCGGCGGCGACGCCCAGCAGGCCGATGCAACAGGCGACGAAGATGCTGCGGATGGCCACGGGTCCCCTCTGATCGATCAGGCACCGCGGGCGCGGCGCCTCCTTCAATGTAGCAAGCGGCCCACTGGGATATTCACGCCTGCCCTGCCCCGAGGCCCGCCTCAGCACCCAGTCCATGGCCCTCATGGCGCTCCGCACAGTGGACGAGCTTTCATGAATCAGCTTGGCGTCGCCCTCTGGCGTGCCCTGTGAGCCGCCCGGAGCGTGGGCGCGCTGTTTCAGGACCACGTGTTCCGCCTCGGTATGCAGCGTGAGCGGTTCGATGCGGACCGATTCAATTATTGATGGGAAACGAAAGAACTTGACGAACGCCACCATACACACGAGATCGCCGCGGCCCTGCGGGCTTTATGCCCACCGGGTGCTCGCGATGACGCCATTGAGGCGGCACAGCCGCCGCGGCAATCTCATCTGGCTTCAAGTTCATTCGTTTCGGATCAATAAGCACAGCGCCGCCCAATGCCTTTGGAAGACTGCGAAAAAATCGCTTGAGCCCTCAAAAGCAGGTCAGCGAAGACGCGATCCAGGCGTCCTCTTGGGTTTTTCTGGTGGCATGAGCCAGTTGTCGATCTCCAGGGCAGGGAATGCCCTGTTCAGGGCATCCATCCCCTGTTCGGCCCGGGACAGCCATCCTTTACCCCTGGAAACCAGGTCCGCCCAGGCTTCCTCTACTTCCCATGGCCTCCTCTCTCGGAAATAGGCGAGCAGGGCTGACGCTTGGTGCAAGTCCTTGGTGGCCTTCGTGGCATACGTCCCATCCCGCTCGACGAACACGAGGAGCTTGTGCAGGGCATAACGGGCCGGGTGCGGGACGTTGACCATGACAGCGCCGTCCTGGCAGAACAGAACCGCCTGCTGAACCTGCTCCAGGGAATATTCCATGAACTTGAGCGGTTGCAGCCGAACATGCAACTGGGGATGTTCAAACGGGGTCTCGCCTCCGCGGTGCAGGGTCGTCAGGAAATCCAGACGGAAATCGGGTTCTTTGGGGATGAGGTAGGTCGCACCGGCCTGTCCGGACAGGCCGGAGATGGGGAGAAAGCCCATCTGCAGTGATTCGATTGCGCCATGGGTTTCGACCTCGATATCGGCGGGTAATGCGAGCGCTACGCGCTTGCCCGCATGGGCGAAATCGATGTCCTGGGTGCGGGACGCATCTCCCCAGCGCACGCCAAGCATATTGCCGTAGGCGAGAAAGGCGTGCGTGCCGACAAGCACGCCGCCAGCCCGGAAAAACCCATATTCGGCAAGGCGCTCGATCACCTTGTAGTGGCGGGGCAGGATCGTGGCGCAGCCCAAGGCTGCGGCGGCCCGTGCGAGCGGGACCAGGGGCTCGCTCGCACCGGGCTGGCTGCGGCGCTCGGCTAGTTTCCGGACGGCTTCATTGTCAGGGCCGACGAATACCTGCCGCAGCTTCCCTGATGGCTCGGTGAACTGGTAGTACCAGTACCGATGTCCTTTGACGGTCTTCGCTGCGAACGAACCAGGCAGGTCCGCAATGGATCTGACGTGCTCTGCAGACAAGGCCGCATCGAGGAGCTGTGCGTAGGTCGTCTGAGCCGTGAGCGAAAGGTCGGAGTAGAATTTCATGCCAGTTATACTAACAATCCAGTATTTTTAGTATAACTGCAACCGAAATGAAGGGAGGTTCCCTCGGTTTTTCGTCTTCCAACAGGTGGGGTTCATGCTACCTGTTTTTCCTCATGCTGAGTCCTGATCCAGTCCTGCAGGAACTGGACGGGCGACTTGTAGCCGAGGGTCGAGTGCAGGCGTTTGCGGTTGTAGAACACCTCGATGCAGGCGGCAGGGCGGCAGGGGTCAGGCCTTGCCTTTGGTCATCGGCAGTCGACAGGGGTCACCCATTAGCCCCCTCCGTCAATAGGGGCGAACAAAAATCTGCGCCGACAGGCGCATTTATTTTTACCGCTTTTCCCGTACCAACCGCGAAGCGGAGAGGTGGCCCCGCTTGATTGGACAGGAACTGGCTCGGGATAAGTGGAGCCCTG
>DYFL01000018.1 GCA_020725195.1 Hydrogenophilus sp. | reverse complement strand
TCACCCCCTTAGGTTACAGAGCTATCGAGGCGACAACTATTCTGACGCGGGGGGGCCGCAGATCGGCGTCGCGCTGCAGGTGGCCGTCTTCGAGGTGAAGGACAACCCCCGCTATCCCGAGGCGCAGCCCGTGCCCTACACCGTGCTCATCAACCCGGTGCTCACGCCGCTGTCCGAGGACATGGAGGAGGGCTGGGAGGGCTGCCTCTCGGTGCCGGGCCTCAGGGGCCTGGTGCCGCGCTACACGCATCTGCGCTACCGGGGCTTCGGCCCCCAAGGCGAGCCCATCGAGCGCAGCGTCACGGGCTTCCATGCCCGCGTCGTCCAGCACGAGACCGACCACCTCTTCGGCATCCTCTATCCCATGCGCATCCGGGACCTGCGCCGCTTCGGCTTCACCGAGGCCCTGGGCGGCCGGGCGCCGCAGCCGGCCTGAGAGCGTTTCCCGGCGGGCGACATCGCCGCCCGCGGGCGCTATCATCTGCCCGAGCGACATATCCCCGAGCCCTGGTCCCAAGATGGACGCCATCACCATCAGCCTGCGCGAACTCCTCATCGCCGTCGTCCTGGCCACGCTGATCTATCTGCTGGAGACGCTCGTGTTCTCGAAGCGGCGGCGCAGGCAAGGCGCCCCCCGGGTGGAGCCCAGCCTGGAGCCGGGCCCCGAGGTGGATGCGCTCAGGGCCGAGCTGGCCGCCCTCAGGGGCCGCGTCGAGGCCCTGGAGAGACAGCTCGAGGCGCGCGAGGAAGAGGCGCCCCTGTCCCCCTACGCCCAGGCGACCCAGCTGGCGCGCCAGGGCCTGTCGGCCAGCGATCTGTGCGAGCGCTGCGGCATCTCCCGGGGCGAGGCGGAGCTCATCGTCGCCCTCAACCAGCGCGTCGCGTGAGCCTTTCGGTCCTGCCCCCGGCCGTCCTCGAGTGGCTGAAGAGCCGGGGGGCGGCCCTGCTGCAGGCGGGGCGCTCGGAAAGGCAGCCGGCCTTCGAGCCCGGCCGGGTCTACGACGGCCGCATCGCGCAGGGCCTGCCCAACGGCCGCCATGTGGTCCAGGTGGCCGACCGGTCCCTGAACATGGCCCTGCCCGGGGAGGCGAGGCCCGGCGATACGGTGAAGCTCCTCTACCTCAAGTCGGATCCGCGTCCGACCTTCCTCCTGGTCCCCGACCGGGCGGCCCAGGGGGCCGACCGGAGCGTGCGCGTGAGCGACGCGGCCATGAAGGTCGCCGCCCTGGCGCGCTGGGCGGCGGCCGATGCCGCCCGGATGCCGCCGCGGCCCGCCGCCCCCGCCCAGCCCGATCCGGCAGCCGGGGCGGGGCGCCTGGCCGCCTTGCCGGCCCTGCCCGACGTCGCCCCTCCGGGTCCTGCGGCCACCCGGCCGGCCGCAGCCCCGCTCCTGGAGCAGCCCTCGGCCCAGGGCCGGGACTGGCTCGCGCCGCTGCGCCGGGCCGTGAAGGAGAGCGGGCTCTTCTACGAGTCCCACCTCAACCGCTGGGTGCGCGGCGACCAGTCCCTGGCCGAGATCCGGCGGGAGCCCCAGGCGCGCCTGGCCCAGCCGGACTGGGCGGGCCAGGCGCGCGTGGCCGACCTGGACGGCATGCCGGAAGAGGCGGCCCGCCTGGCGGGCCGGCAGCTGCAGCTGCTGGAAGGCCAGCCCTTCGTCTGGCAGGGCCCCGCCTGGCCGGGGCAGTCGATGCAGTGGCAGGTGGAGGAGAGGCCGGAGCATGGCGCCGGGGAGGACGAGCCCGCGCCCTGGCGCACGCAGCTGCGCCTGACCCTGCCGCGGCTCGGCGGCGTCACGGCCGAGATCGCGCTCCTGTCCCGGGGGCTGCAGCTGCGCCTGCATGCCGACACGGCGCAGGCCGGGGCGGCGATGACGGCGGCCCTGCCCGATCTGGCGGGGCGGCTGGAAGCGGCGGGGCTGGCGGTGCTGGGGCTGGCGGTCGAGGCGGGGCCCGAGACGCAAACCCCGGCGCCGGCCGCGATGGGGGCAACGGATGCGGACGGCGGCCGTGGCCGATAAGCCCGAGCGGCGCCTGGAGGCCGTGGCGCTGGCCTACGCCCCCGAGCAGGCCGCGCCCCGGGTCGTGGCCAGGGGGCGCGGCTTGATCGCCGAGGAGATCATCCAGCGGGCCCGGGAGGCCGGGGTGTTCGTCCACGAGTCACCGGAACTCGTGAGCCTGCTCATGCAGGTGGATCTGGACGCGCACATCCCGCCCAGCCTCTACGTCGCCGTGGCCGAGCTGCTGGCCTGGATCTACCGTCTGGAACAGGGGGAGTCAGTGACGAGGGCTGGGACTGAGCAAGAAGCGCCACATCGCAACCCGCTCCCCAGCCCCCAGCCTCGTAGCCCGGATGCAGGCCGATAGGCCGCAATCCGGGACGAGGGCCCAACCCTGTCCTCCCCGGATTGCGCTTCGCTTCATCCGGGCTACCTTTGTGCGGGGGCGCACCCGGATCGACTGGCGCACTCAGTCCCCAGTCCTCGTCACTACCCCCCCTGCCTCAGCATCCCCAGCAGGTCCTGCTCCAGCGCGAGGCGCACCTCGGGCTCGGCGAGCGCCTCGCCGCTCAGGACGAAGACGTCCTCGGCGCGGGCGCCCAGGGTGTGGATCTTGGCGCTGGTGACGCTGGCCTCGTGCCGGGCCAGCACCCGGGCCACGTCGTAGAGCAGGCCGGGGCGGTCGCCGGCGGCCAGCGAGAGCACGTGGCCGCGGCCGCCCTCGCTGGCGGCGAGGCTGACCTCCGGCTCGATGGGGAAGTGCTTGAGCTGGCGCGGCAGGCGTCCGCCGCCGAGCTCGGTGAGCGGGCGCCTCGCCTTGAGGATGGCCGCGAGTTCGTACTCGATGTAGCTGAGCAGGTCCCGGTAGGGCACGGCGCGGTCCGCCTCGTCCATGACCAGGAAGCTGTCGAGGGCGCAGCCGTCGCGGGTGGTGTGGATCCTGGCCTCCAGCACCGAGTAGCGCAGGCCGGCGAAGAAGCCGCAGATGCGGGCGAAGAGCCCGGGCTCGTCCGGGGCGTAGACCATCACCTCCAGGCCCTCGCCGATGGGGGCGAGGCGGGCGCGCACGACGGTCCGGCCGCCGCTTCGCGGCTTGACATCGGCTTCGCCGATGTGAGCCTTCACCGAAACTCCGTTTTCCCGGCCCAGGAGCGGCAGCAGGCGCCGCGCCTGCCAGGCGATCTCCTGGGCCTCCAGGCGCAGGAAATAGACCTCGTCGAGCCGGGCCCAGAGGGCGTCCTCGGCGCCGGGCTCGAAGGCGTAGAGGCGCAGCGCGGCCCGGGCCTGTTCCTTCTTCGCCTCCACGCTGTCGGCTTCCGGCCGGCCGCCTTCCAGCACGCGCCGGCTGGCGAGGTAGAGCTCGCGCAGCAGCTTCTCCTTCCAGGCGTTCCAGATCCGCGGGTTGGTGCCGCGGATGTCCGCGACGGTGAGCAGGTACAGGGCGGTGAGCCGCTCGACCGTGCCGCAGCGGGCGGCGAAGCGGGCGATGACCTCGGGGTCGGAGAGGTCCTCCTTCTGCGCCGTGCGCGACAGGCTGAGGTGCTCCTGCACCAGCCATGCGACGAGCGCGGTGTCCGCGCGCGGCAGGCCGTGGCGCATGCCGAAGCGCCGGGCGTCGGCGGCGCCCAGGGTGGAGTGGTCGCCGCCGCGCCCCTTGGCGATGTCGTGGAAGAGGGCGGCGAGGTAGAGCAGGTCGTGGCGCCCGAAGTCCTGCATCAGGCGGTGCGCCAGCGGGAACTCGTGGGCGAACTGGGGCAGGGCCAGGCGGCGCAGGTTCCTGAGCACCATGAGGATGTGCTCGTCGACGGGATAGATGTGCACCAGGTCGTGCTGGAGCTGCCCGGTCACCCGGCCGAAGGCCGGGATGTAGCGCCCCAGCAGCCCCAGGCGGTGCATGAGCCGCAGGTTGTGGGTGACGCCCCGCTCCGCCCCGAGGATCGCCCGGAAGCGCGCCCAGTTGCCGGCGTCCTGTCTGAAGGCCGCGTCGATGCGGCGCCCGGCCCGCCAGAGGGCGCGCAGGGCGAGCGGGCCGAACCCCTGCAGCTCGGGCTCGCGGCCGAGGACGAGGAAGCTCTCGAAGATCGCCTCGGGGCGCTGCCGGAACAACGCCTCGTCGGCGATGTCCAGCCGGCCGCCGCGGCGCAGGAAGCCCGCGAACCCGGGCAGGGGCTCGGCCTCGCCCGGCGGCCTGATGTGCTGGCGCAGGGCCTCGAGCAGGATCTCGTTGGCGAGGCTCACCTCCCGGGCGGCCTGGTAGTAGTGCTGCATCAGCCGCTCGGAGGCCCGCTTGCCGCCCTGCGGGGCGTAGCCCATCTGCGCGGCCAGGGCCTCCTGGAACTCGAACAGCAGGCGGTCCTCGCGCCGCTTCGCCTCGAGATGCAGGCGGATGCGCAGGGCGCTCAGGAAACGCACCCGGCCGGCGATGCGCCGCGCCTCCTCGGGGGCGAGCAGGCCCCGGCGGGCGAGCCCCGCCAGGCTGCCCGGCAGGCCCGCCGCCTGGGCGACCCAGAGCGCGGTCTGGATGTCCCTCAGCCCCCCCGGGCTCTCCTTGATGTTGGGTTCGAGCAGCAGGGCCCGGTCGGCGAAGCGGCCGTGGCGGTTCTGCTGCTCCAGCCGTTTGGCCTCGAAGAAGGCCGGCGGATCCAGGGCGGCGCGCAGCGCCTGGCACAGCCGCTCGTAGAGCCCGCGCTCCCCGGCGACCAGACGGCCTTCCATGAGGTTGGTCTGGACGGTGACGTCGCATGCGCCCTCGCTCAGACACTCGGCGAGGCTGCGCACGCTGTGGCCGATGGGCAGGCCCACGTCCCAGAGCAGGCCGATCAGCGGTTCGAAGCGCGCGCGCTCGGTCTGCGGGAGGGCGTCGTCGAGCAGGATCAGGACGTCGACGTCGGACTGCGGGTAGAGCTCGCCGCGCCCGTAGCCGCCCACCGCCACCAGGGCGGCGTGCGGCGGCAGCTCCAGGGTCTGCCAGATCTGTCCGAGCAGCCGGTCCGTGCTGCGGCTCAGGCCCGCCAGGAGGGGGCTGGCGCGGCGCCCGGCGGCGTAGTCCCGGATCAGGGCCTCGCGGGCCCGGGCGAGCTCCGCCCGCCAGCGCGCCAGGGTCTGCGGGGCGATGGTCATGCCGTCCCTGCGGCGCCGTTCATGCGGCCTGGGCGATCCAGGCAATCCGCGCCGCTGCGGGTCATGATCGCCGCGGCCCGCCCCGGTCGCCCCCTCACCCCGGCCTATCCCCGGATGGGGGCTTCACCGCCTGCGGGCGAGGCGGCCTGGAGTGCCGCTTGAGCGACGTCCGCGCCGACGAAGGCGGGCGGCGGCGGGCTGCCGGCGGAGACGGTGAGCACCTCGCAGCCCGCCTCGGTCACCAGCACGGTGTGCTCCCACTGGGCGGAGAGGCTGTGGTCCTTGGTGACCACGGTCCAGCCGTCGCCCAGCATGCGGATGTCGCGGCGGCCGGCGTTGATCATGGGCTCGATGGTGAAGGTCATGCCGGGGGCGAGCACCACGCCGGTGCCGGGCTTGCCGTAGTGCAGCACCTGCGGCTCCTCGTGGAACTCGCGGCCGATGCCGTGGCCGCAGAACTCGCGCACCACCGTGAAGCCGTGGGCCTCGGCGTGACGCTGGATGGCGTGGCCGATGTCGCCCAGATGCGCGCCGGGCCGCACCGCCTCGATGCCCTTCCACATGCATTCGTGGGTCGTGTCGATGAGCCGCCGCGCCAGGATGGAGGGCGCGCCCACCACGAACATGCGCGAGGTGTCGCCGTGCCAGCCGTCCTTGATCACGGTGATGTCCAGGTTGACGATGTCGCCGCCCCTGAGCTTCTTGTCGCCGGGCACGCCGTGGCAGACCTGGTGGTTGACCGAGGCGCAGATGGACTTCGGGTAGGGGGCGTGCCCCGGCGGGGCGTAGTTGAGCGGGGCGGGCACGCAGCCCTGCACGTTCACCATGTAGTCGTGGCAGAGGCGGTCGAGCTCCGCGGTGGCCACGCCCGGCTGGACGTAGGGGGCGATGTAGTCCAGCACCTCGGAGGCCAGACGGCAGGCGGTGCGCATCTGCTCGATTTCTTCGGGGGTCTTGATGGTGATGGGCATGGTGGTGAGTCTTCGGGTGGGCCCGCATACGAGCGGTTTCTCGGGGGCCGTATTGTACTGCGGCCGTTGCCTCGAAGCCGCAATAGGCCCAGTCGTGGCAGGGGCATGGGGCGCCGGGCTGCGGCCGGCTATTCGCTGGGCAGCCGCTCGAAGCCGGTGAAGTCGCCCCGGCCTTCGCTCACCTCGCAGCGCTCGACGCGGGCGCCGGGAGGGCCGATCTTCGCCCAGGCGATGAGGGCCTGCACGGCGTCCTCGGGGCCCTGCACCATGGCATCCACCGAGCCGTCGCGGCGGTTGCGCACCCAGCCCGCCACGCCCAGCGCCTCGGCCTCGCGGCGCATGGACTCGCGGTACCACACGCCCTGGACCCGGCCGTAGAGGCGCAGGTGCCGGGTCAGCTTCACGCCTTCTCCCCCCACACCGCATGGATGGGGTCGGAATAGGGCATGCGGTCCGCGTACTTGTCGTCGGCCGGGCGGGGCAGGCCCGCCAGGGAGAAGGTGGCGAGCTTGGCGTAGCCGCCGGCGCGGTGGAAATATTCCAGCACCAGGCCAGGGCGCTCGAAGGGGTGTGCCTCCTCCCAGACCTGCACCGCCTTGGGCGGGAAGCAGCGGTTGGAGAAGGCGAGCACGAAGCGGCCGCCGGGCCTGAGCACCCGGGCGACCTCGCGGAAGACCTCCACGGGCTGGGTGAGGTACTCGACGGAGACCGTGCAGACGGCGGCGTCGAAGCTCGCGTCGGCGAAGGGCAGGCGCGGCTCGGCGTTGAGGTCGTGCACGGCGCGCTCGTCGAGCAGCGGGTTGGCCGCCAGCTCCGCGGCGTTGAGCCCCAGGCCCGCGACGCGGGCGGGCTCGGCGGCGTCGAGATGCGACCTCCAGCTCGCCATCAGGTCCAGCACCCGCGCGCCCCTGGGCAGCAGCCGGCCGTAGAGCTTCGCCACCTGCCGCAGGGCCGTGCGGTCGAGGTGGTCCGCGAAGCGGGCCTTGGCGTAGAACTCCGGGTCCGGCAGGGGATCGCCCCGCCGGTAGGGCGAGTCCGAGAAGAAGTCGGTGGCTTCCCCGCGCCAGCGCGCCTGCATGCCCGGGCCGTGGCCGGCGACGAGACCGGCCACGTCGTGGGCGCGGCCGCCGTGCTCGGCGCCGGCCTGCCAGGCGTCCAGGATGCGGGCCGTCAGCTCGAGCGGCCGCTCCGAGAGGGGATGGTTGAGGTCCACGGTGAGCCGCTCGCCGTCCACGCGGCCTATGCGCAAAGGCGTCATGTCCTCGGAGACGATGCCCTTCACCCCGGCGATGCAACCCCGCGGGTAGAAGCGGCCGGCCCGGGGCGCGACGAAGGCGCACGGCCGGTAGGTGCGGTTGAAGCGCATGGAGTCGATCTCCAGGCAGTCGCCGGGCGCGTGGGGGGGCACCAGAGAGCCGGGCCGGAAGGAGGCGGTCTCGCCGTGCCCGACCGGCCGGCCCATCACCGCCGCCTCCAGCTCCGGGATGAAGTAGTCCCGCCAGAGGTTCAACTGGCCGGCGACGTGGATGTCGGTGTGGTGGACGGTTTGGCTCCGGCCGCCGCGTTGCGGCTTGACAGGGTCTGCGCCCATGTCAGCCTCCGCCGATACCCCGCATTCCGAGGTCCACCGCAGGGTGAACTCGATGGCCGCATGGGCGCGCGACGAGGTGCGTTCCAGGCGTGTGCGCGGCTTGGCGCCGGAATCCGCGGCCTCGTCCAGGGAGAGGAATTCGCCGCCGAGGAGGTCCATCCGTCTTCGAATCCTGCGGGCCAGTCCGGGTTCCCTATTTCACCCGCATGCCCGGCTCGGCGCCGTCGTCCGGGGCGAGCAGGAAGGGGCCGCCCTGATCGCCCGAGGCGGCGAGCACCATGCCCTCGGAGAGCCCGAACTTCATCTTGCGCGGGGCGAGGTTGGCGACCATGACCGTGAGCCTGCCGACGAGGCGCTCCGGCGCGTAGGCCGACTTGATGCCGGCGAAGACGGTGCGGGTGCCCAAGGGTCCCACGTCCAGAGTGAGCCGGAGCAGCTTGTCGGCGCCCTCCACGTGCTCCGCATTGGCGATCCGGGCGATGCGCAGCTCGACCTTGGCGAAGTCGTCGAGCGCGATCGTCCCCTCTCCCGCAGGCGGGAGAGGGTGGCCCGCAGGGCCGGGAGAGGGAGTGGCCGCATGCTGCTGGTGCTCCGCATGGCGGGCCTGGGAATGGGCGTCCGGCGCGGGGGCGAGGCTCTGCCTGTTCTCCTCGACCATGGCCTCGATCTTCTTCGCGTCGACGCGGGTCATCAGGTGCTGGTAGGGGTTGATGGCGTGGCCGACGGGCAGCGGAGTCCAGACATCAGCCCAAACCAGGGGCGGGATGTTCAGGAATCCCTCGATCTGCTCCGCCAGTCTGGGCAGCACCGGCTTGAGGTAGAGGGTCAGGTCGCGGAACAAGGTGAGCGCCGTGGTGCAGACCGCGTGCAATTCGGCTTCGCGGCCTGCCTGCTTGGCCAGCTCCCAGGGCTTCTTCTCGGCGATGTACTGGTTGGCCGAGTCGGCCAGGCGCATGATCTCGCGCAGGGCGCGGCCGTAGTCGCGTTCTTCGTAGGCGAGCGCGATCCCGCCGCTCTTGGATGCCGACTCGAACTCGACCCTGACTGCGGCAGCATGGTCGAATGTGCCCAGCTTGCCGCCGAAATGCTTGGTGATGAAACCCGCGCATCGGCTGGCGATGTTGATGTACTTGCCCACCAGGTCGGAGTTCACGCGCGCCGCGAAGTCCTCGAGGCTGAGGTCGACATCCTCCATCGAGCCGTTCAGCTTGGCGGCGTAGTAGTAGCGCAGCCATTCCGGGTCGAGGTGCCTGAGATAGCTCTCGGCGGTGATGAAGGTGCCGCGCGACTTGGACATCTTCTGGCCGTCGACCGTGAGGAAGCCGTGGGCGAAGACGCCCGTGGGGGTGCGGTGCCCCGAGAAGGCCAGCATCGCGGGCCAGAACAGGGCGTGGAAGTAGAGGATGTCCTTGCCGATGAAGTGGTAGAGCTCGGTGGCGCTGTCCTTCTTCCAGTACTCGTCGAAGTCCAGGCCCTTCTCCTTGGCCAGGTGGGCGAAGCTCGCCATGTAGCCCACGGGGGCGTCGAGCCAGACGTAGAAGTACTTGCCCGGCGCGTCCGGGATCTCGAAGCCGAAGTAGGGGGCGTCGCGCGAGATGTCCCAGTCGGAGAGCCCGGCGCTGAACCACTCGTCGAGCTTGTTGGCGGCCTCGGGCTGCAGCGCCCCGCTGCGGGTCCAGTCCTTGAGGAAGTCGGCGCACTCGCCCAGTCTGAAGAAGTAGTGCTCCGACGCGCGGCGCACGGGCTTGGCCCCGGACACCGCCGAGTAGGGGTCGACGAGGTCGGTGGGCGCATAGGTGGCGCCGCAGGCCTCGCAGCTGTCGCCGTACTGGTCCCTGGCCCCGCACTTCGGGCAGGTGCCCTTGATGAAGCGGTCCGGCAGGAACATGGCCTTCTCGGGGTCGTAGAACTGCTCGATCACGCGGGGCTCGATCAGGCCCGCCGCCTTGAGGCGCTGGTAGATGAGGCTCGCGAACTCCCGGTTCTCCGGGGAGTTGGTCGAGTAGTAGCTGTCGAAGCCGATCAGGAAGCCGTCGAAGTCGCGCCTGTGCTCCCAGGCCATGCGGTCGATGAGCACCTCCGGGGTGACGCCCTCGCGCTCGGCGCGCAGCATGATGGGCGTGCCGTGGGTGTCGTCGGCGCAGACGTACCAGCACTCGGCAACCTTTTCCTTGGGCAGCATCTTCTGGAAGCGCACCCAGATGTCGGTCTGGATGTATTCGACCAGGTGGCCCAGGTGGATGCTGCCGTTGGCATAGGGCAGGGCGGAGGTGACCAGTATTTTTCGTGTCATGGGGCGGTGTTTGGGCAGAAAATAGCCGCCTATTTTACGCGCTTGGAGGCAAGACATTGGCAGCAAAACGCGCCGGCGCCCTGAATCCGGGCGTGCAGCGACGAGAGGTGTGGGCCTGGGCGATGTACGACTTCGCCAACTCCGGCTATACGACGGTGGTCATCACCGCCGTCTTCAACGCCTACTTCGTCGCGGTGGTGGCGGGCAGCGCCGACTGGGCGAGCTTTGCCTGGAGCGCGGCGCTCGCCGTGTCCTACGTCGCCATCATGCTGACGGCCCCGGTGCTGGGGGCGTATGCCGACCTGTACGGGGCCAAGAAGCGGCTGCTCCTCGCCACCACCCTGGGCTGCGTGCTGGGCACGGCCGCCCTGGGGTTCGTCGGGCCGGGCGACCTGGCCCTGGCCTTCGTCCTGGTGGCGGTGTCCAACTTCTTCTTCGGCAGCGGCGAGAACCTCATCGCCGCCTTCCTGCCTGAGCTCGCCCGCGGCCGCGCCATGGGCAAGGTCTCCGGCTGGGGCTGGGGCCTGGGCTACCTGGGGGGGCTCTTGGTCCTGGGCCTCGCCCTCGTCCACGTCGAGCGGGTGCAGGCGGCGGGCGGCGAGGCGCAGGACTTCGTGCCCGGGGTGATGCTCATCACCGCCGGGATGTTCGCGCTGTGCGCCCTGCCCACCTTCCTGCTGCTCAAGGAGCGCGCCGTGCCGCGGCCGCTGGCCGAGGGCCTGGTTCGCGACGCCTTCCGGCGCGTGGGCGGCAGCCTCGCCCACGCCCGGCGCTACCGCGACCTCGCCCGCTTCCTCCTGTGCATCGTCTTCTACCAGGCCGGCATCCAGGCGGTGATCGCGCTGGCCGCGGTCTACGCCCAGGAGGCCATGCACTTCGACACCCGGCAGACCCTCCAGCTCATCCTGGTGGTGAACATCACCGCCGCCGTCGGGGCGCTCGCCTTCGGCCAGGTGCAGGACCGCCTCGGCCACCGGCGCGCCATCGCGTTGACGCTCGTCGGCTGGCTCGTCATGGTGGGGCTGGCCTACACCGCGACCGAGCCCGGCCGCTTCTGGCTCGCCGCCAACGTGGCGGGCCTGTGCCTGGGCGCCTCCCAGTCCGCGGGCCGCGCCCTGGTCGGCTACCTCAGCCCCAGGTCGCACCGGGCCGAGTTCTTCGGCCTGTGGGGCCTGGCGGTGAAGCTCTCCTCCATCCTCGGCCCCATGACCTACGGCACCGCCGCCTGGGCGAGCGGCGGCGACCATCGCCTGGCCATGCTCTTCACCGGCGCCTATTTCGTGGTCGGGCTCCTGATCCTCGCGGGGGTGGACGTGGAGCGGGGGCGGCGGGCGGCGCTCAGGAGCGCGGGGTGATTGCCCCCGGCCGGACATGCGTATACAATGCGCAGCTCTTTAGGCGCGTAGCTCAGCTGGTTAGAGCATCACCTTGACATGGTGGGGGTCGTTGGTTCGAGTCCAATCGCGCCTACCAGCTACATCCAAAAGCCAGACCCGTTCTGGCTTTTGTTGTTTTGAGAGTTGGATCCGATGCCCGTTATCCGTCTTCCCGACGGCTCCGAGCGCAAGTTCGACGAGCCGGTGACCGTGGCCCAGGTGGCGGCCGGCATCGGCGCGGGCCTCGCGCGTGCGGCGCTGGCCGGAAAGGTCGACGGCCGGCTGGTGGACACCGCCTACCGCATCGAGCGCGACGCCGAGCTCGCCATCGTCACCGACCGCGACGCCGAGGGCCTGGAGCTCATCCGCCACTCCACCGCCCACCTGCTCGCCTATGCGGTGAAGGAGCTCTTCCCCGAGGCGCAGGTGACCATCGGCCCGGTGATCGAGGACGGCTTCTACTACGACTTTGCCTACAAGCGCCCCTTCACGCCGGAGGACCTGGCCGCGATCGAGAAGCGCATGGCCGAGCTCGCGAAGCAGGACATCCCCGTGGTGCGCGAGGAATGGGCGCGCGACGACGCGGTGCGGTTCTTCGAGTCCATGGGCGAGCGCTACAAGGCGGAGATCATCCGCGACATCCCCCAGGACCAGACCCTCTCGCTCTACCGCGAGGGCGACTTCGTCGACCTGTGCCGCGGCCCCCACGTGCCCTCCACGGGCAAGCTCAAGGCCTTCAAGCTGATGAAGGTGGCCGGGGCCTACTGGCGCGGCGACCACAGAAACGAGATGCTGCAGCGCATCTACGGGACCGCCTGGGCCAACAAGGACGATCTCGCCGCCTATCTGCACCGCCTGGAGGAGGCCGAGCGCCGCGACCACCGCAAGCTCGGCAAGCAGCTCGATCTCTTCCATCTGCAGGACGAGGCGCCGGGCATGGTCTTCTGGCACCCGCACGGCTGGGTGGTCTGGCAGGAGATCGAGCAGTACATGCGGGCCAGGTTCCGC
Source organism: Hydrogenophilus sp. (assembly GCA_020725195.1). Classification (GTDB taxonomy): domain Bacteria; phylum Pseudomonadota; class Gammaproteobacteria; order Burkholderiales; family Thiobacillaceae; genus DYFL01. Next base: position 30,265 of record DYFL01000018.1, on the reverse strand, counting down.
GAGTACGGCTATCAGGAGGTCAAGACCCCCACGGTCATGGACCGCAGCATGTGGGAGCGGTCCGGCCACTGGGACAACTACCGCGAGAACATGTTCACCACCGCCTCGGAGAACCGGGACTACGCGGTGAAGCCCATGAACTGCCCGGGCCATGTGCAGATCTTCAACCACGGCCTGCATTCCTACCGCGACCTGCCCTTGAGGATCGCCGAGTTCGGCTCCTGCCACCGCAACGAGCCCTCGGGCGCGCTGCACGGCCTGATGCGGGTGCGCGCCTTCGTCCAGGACGACGCCCACATCTTCTGCACCGAGGGGCAGATCCAGGCCGAGGTGTCCGACTTCATCCGGATGCTGCAGGCGGTCTACGCCGACTTCGGCTTCGAGGACGTGCTGGTCAAGCTCTCCACCCGGCCGGAGAAGCGGGTGGGCTCGGACGAGACCTGGGACAAGTCCGAGGCGGCGCTCGCCGCGGCGCTGGCGCAGAACAACCTCGCCTACGACCTGCAGCCGGGCGAGGGTGCCTTCTATGGGCCCAAGATCGAGTTCACCCTGAAGGACTCGCTGGGGCGGCTCTGGCAGGTGGGCACCATCCAGCTCGACTTCAACCTGCCGGTGCGCCTCGGCGCCGAATACGTGGCCGAGGACAACTCGCGCAAGCCCCCGGTCATGTTGCATCGGGCCATCCTCGGCTCCATGGAGCGCTTCATCGGCATCCTCATCGAGCACTACGCCGGCAACTTCCCGCTCTGGCTCGCGCCGGTGCAGGCGGTGGTGATGAACATCACCGACGGCCAGGCGGGCTATGCCATGGAGGTGGCGGAAGGCCTTAAAAAACAAGGCTTCCGGGTCGCCGCCGACTTGAGGAACGAGAAGATTACCTATAAAATCCGCGAGCATTCGATGCAGCGCGTCCCTTATCAGCTGGTAGTCGGCGAGAAGGAGCGCGCCGAAGGCAAGGTGGCCGTTCGCGCCCGTGGGGGCGAAGATCTCGGTCAGATGACCCCGGAGGATTTCGTCGCCAGGTTGCGGCAGGAGCTGAAGGGCGCCTGAGATGGGCCTCTTGGTGGGGTGAACTTTTAGGAGCGTGGCTATAGCACAGGAAAAGGAAATGCGGATCAACGGCGAGATCGACGCGCCCGAGGTCCGCCTGATCGGGCCGGAGGGCGAGCAGATCGGCATCGTCAGCATCAGGGAAGCGATGTTCAAGGCGGAAGAGGCCGAGCTGGATCTGGTCGAGATCGCGCCCCAGGCCACGCCTCCGGTATGCCGGGTCATGGACTACGGCAAGTACAAGTACCAGGAGCAGAAGAAGCAGCACGAGGCCAAGCTCAAGCAGAAGCAGATCCAGGTCAAGGAAGTGAAATTCCGGCCGGGCACCGACGAGAACGACTACCAGATCAAGCTGCGCAACATGACGCGCTTCCTGGAAGAGGGCGACAAGGTGAAGGTGACCTTGCGCTTCCGGGGCCGCGAGATGGCCCACCAGGAATTCGGTGTGGCGCAGTTGAAGCGTATCGAGGGCGATCTGGGCGAGGTGGGCCTGGTCGAGCAGTTTCCGAAGCTGGAAGGCCGGCAGATGGTGATGGTGCTGTCGCCGAAAAAGAAAAAATAGCGTAGGAGCGGCTTCAGCCGCGAAGATTTTCAGAGGCCTGGCGCGGGCCTCTCGATACCCGCGCCGAACAAGTGCCGACAGGTCGGTCAAGCACCCCCGCTGGATGGGGGTCACCTGCAGGCATCCAATACATTCAGGAGCAGTCATGCCCAAGATGAAGACCAAGAGCGGGGCGGCCAAGCGCTTCCGCGTCCGCGGCAGCGGCAGCATCAAGCGCAGCCACGCCTACCTGCGCCACATCCTCACCAAGAAGAGCACCAAGCGCAAGCGCAACCTGCGCGGCATGGAAACCGTCAACGCCTCGGACGCGGGTCATATCCGCGCCATGATGCCCTACGCTTAAGGAGTAGACCATGCCTCGAGTGAAACGTGGAACCACCGCCCGTGCCAGCCACAAGAAGGTGCTGGAGGCGGCCAAGGGCTATCGCGGTCGCCGCAGCAGCGTCTACCGCGTCGCCGTCGAAGCGGTGATGAAGGCGGGCCAGTATGCCTACCGCGACCGCCGCCAGCGCAAGCGCCAGTTCCGTATCCTGTGGATCGCCCGGATCAACGCCGCGGTGCGCGAACTGGGTATGGACATGAACTACAGCCAGTTCATGAACGGCCTGAAGAAGGCCTCGATCGACATCGACCGCAAGGTCCTGGCCGACATGGCCGTGTACGATCAGCCCGCCTTCGCCAAGATCGCGGAGCAGGCCAAGGCCAGCCTGGGGGCGTAAGCTCGCCTGGTTGCACCCGAAGGGAGGTCGATGCGGCCTCCCTTTTTGCTTTCGGCAAGACGCAGCCCGGCTGCGTGTGAGACTTCACCCTGACGCGCCCCTGCGCATCGTGTATCCGAGCCTGAAATGAGCACCTTGGACGAGATTCTGAAAGAGGCCGAGTCGGCCTTCGCCGCCGTGAGCACGCTGCCGGCGCTTGATCAGGTGAAGGCGCGCTTTATCGGAAAGAGCGGCCTCATCACCGAGCAGATGAAGGGCCTCGCGACCCTCGCGCCGGAGGAGCGCAAGGCCGCCGGCGCCCGCATCAACCAGGTCAAGGATCAGGTCGAGGCGCTGCTGCGCGACCGCCGCGAGGCGATCCAGGCCGATCTGCTATCGCGCCAGCTGAAGGCAGAGGCCCTGGACGTGACCCTGCCCGGCCGGGGCGAGGCCATGGGCGGCCTGCACCCGGTCACCCGGACCATGGAGCGCATCCAGGAGCTGTTCGCCTCCATCGGCTTCGGCGTGGCGGACGGCCCCGAGATCGAGACCGACTTCTACAACTTCACGGCGCTCAACATCCCCGAGGACCACCCGGCCCGGGCCATGCACGACACCTTCTATCTCGAGCATGGGGGCCTGCTGCGCACCCACACCTCGCCGGTGCAGGTGCATTACATGCAGCGCCACCAGCCGCCCATCCGCATCATCGCCCCGGGGCGGGTGTACCGCTGCGACTCCGACGTCACCCACACCCCCATGTTCCACCAGGTGGAGGGCCTGTGGGTGGACGAGCATGCCAACTTCGCCGAGCTCAAGGGGCTGCTGGCCGACTTCATGCAGCGCTTCTTCGAGCGCGAGGCCATGCCCGTGCGCTTCCGGCCCTCCTTCTTCCCCTTCACCGAGCCCTCGGCGGAGATGGACATCGGCTGCGTGATCTGCGAAGGCAAGGGCTGCCGCGTCTGCAGCCACACCGGCTGGCTGGAGGTGCTCGGCTGCGGCATGGTGCACCCCAACGTCTTCGGTCACGTCGGCATCGACCCCGAGCGCTACCAGGGCTTCGCCTTTGGATTGGGCGTCGAGCGCCTGGCCATGCTGCGCTACGGCGTGGACGACCTGCGGCTGTTTTTTGAAAACGACCTCCGGTTTCTCAAGCAATTTGCTTGAGAAACCGGAGGTCGTTTCGGCGGAGGCTAATGCCGGCGTAGCCGGCGTTAAGCCGCGAAGCGGCGGCCGAAGCCAAAACGATCTTACTTGCCGCATTTGATTTGGCTGATTAATTTATCTGAGTCCTTGCCATGAAATTCTCCGAAGCCTGGCTGCGCACGCTGGCCGACACGGAACTCGATACCGACGCCCTGGCCCACCTGCTCACCATGGCGGGCCTGGAGGTGGAGGCGGTGGAGCCCGCCGCCCCCGCCTTCAGCCGCGTGGTGGTGGCCGAGATCCTGAGCGCCGAGCGGCACCCGAATGCCGACCGCCTGCAGGTCTGCCGCGTCAGCGTGGGGGAGGGCGAACCCCTGCAGATCGTCTGCGGCGCGCCCAACGCCCGGGCCGGGCTCAAGACGGCCTGCGCCCTGGTCGGGGCGAAGCTGCCCGAATTCGAGATCCAGGAGGCCCGCGTGCGCGGCGTGGAGTCCTTCGGCATGCTCTGTTCGGCCAAGGAACTGGGGCTGTCGGACGCCGCCGAGGGCATCCTCGAACTGCCGGCCGATGCGCCGGTGGGGCAGGATTTCCGTGCCTGGCGCCGCCTCGACGACCGCCTCGTCACCCTCAAGCTCACCCCCAACCGGGGCGACTGCCTCTCCGTGCTGGGCATCGCCCGCGAGGTGGCGGCCCTGAGCGGCGCCAGGCTGCAGCACGTGGACTGCAGCCCGGTGGCGACCGAGTCGCCTGACACCTTCCCCGTGACGGTGGACGCCCCCGAGTCCTGCCCGCGCTACTGCGGCCGGGTGCTGCGCGGCATCGACGCGGCGGCCCGGACCCCCGCCTGGATGGCGGAGCGCCTGGAGCGCAGCGGCGTGCGCAGCATCCATCCCGTGGTGGACGTGACCAACTACGTGCTCCTGGAGCTGGGCCAGCCCATGCACGGCTTCGATCTGGCCCGCCTCGAGGGCGGGATCCGGGTGCGCATGGGCCGGGCGGGCGAGCGGCTGGAGCTGCTCAACGGCGAGACCATCGAGCTCGCCGCCGACACCCTCGCCATCGCCGACGCCTCCGGCCCCCTCGCCCTGGCCGGCGTCATGGGCGGGGCCGCGAGCGCGGTCACCGAGGCCACCCGCGACATCTTCCTGGAGTCGGCCCATTTCGCGCCGGCGGCCATCGCCGGCCGGGCCCGGCGCTATGGGCTCGGCACCGATTCCTCGCACCGCTTCGAGCGCGGGGTGGACTTCGACCTGCCGCGCCATGCCCTGGAGCGGGCCACCCGTCTGATCCTGGAGATCTGCGGCGGCCGGGCCGGTCCCGTCACCGAGGTGGCGGGCGCGGCGCTCCGGGCCCCGACCATCGCCTACCGCCCCGAGCGGGCCCGCCGCCTCCTGGGGCTGGACCTGGGCGACGCGGAGCAGGCCGCCATCCTCGGCCGCCTGGGCATGGACGTGGGGAGCACGGGCGAAGGCCTGCGGGTCACGCCGCCCAGCTTCCGCTTCGACATCGTGCGCGAGGTCGACCTCGTCGAGGAGGTGGCCCGCGTCCACGGCTACGAGCGCATCCCCATCGTGCCGCCGCGCGGCGAGGCGCGGCTGCTGCCCGTGGCGGAGACCGAGCGCGGCCAGGGCGAGGTGAAGCAGCTCCTCGCCGCGCGCGGCTACCAGGAGATCGTCACCTACAGCTTCATCGCCGCCGATCTGGACGCCGACTTCCGCGCCGAGGGCGCACGCCTGCCCCTGCTCAACCCCATCGCGAGCCAGATGGACAGCATGCGCGGCAGCCTCCTGCCCGGCCTCGTGCAGGCCCTGCGCCACAACCTCAATCACGGCCAGGAGCGGCTGCGGCTGTTCGAGGCGGGGCGCTGCTTCGTCGCTGCAGACATCGATGCCCAGCCCGTGCGCCTCGCCGGCCTCGCCCATGGCACGGCGGCCCCCGAGCAGTGGGGCGAGCCGGCGCGCGAGGCGGACTTCTACGACGTGAAGAACGACGTCGAGGCGCTGCTCTTCCCGCAGGCGGCGAGCTTCGAGGCGGCGACGCATCCTGCCCTGCATCCGGGGCGCAGCGCCCGCATCGCGCTGGCCGGGCACCCTGTCGGCTGGCTCGGCACCCTGCATCCGCGGCTCGCCCAGAAGTACGGGTTCGCCCACCCGCCCATCCTCTTCGAGCTCGACTGGCCGGCGGTGGCGGGCCGCGAGGCGCCGCGCTACTCGGGGCTGTCGCGCTTCCCCGCCGTGCGCCGGGACATCGCCGTGGTGGTGGAGGCGGGCCTGGCCGTCGGCGGGATGCTGGAGGCGCTCCGGCAGCACCTCCCCGCGACCGTCGTCGACCTCTCGCTCTTCGACGTCTACCAGGGCCAGGGCGTGGAGCCAGGGAAAAAAAGCCTTGCTTTCAGTATGTTATTGCAAGATACTCAGAAAACGCTTACGGACGCCGAGATCGAGGCCGCGGTCGGCCAGGTGGTCCGCCACCTCGCCGACAAGTTCGATGCCGTACTGCGGGCCTAGGCCCGTTCCAGCAACGGGTCATCAATTCAAGGGGATCGGTTCTCGATGACACTAACAAAAGCGGAACTCGCCAATCTATTGTTCGAACAGGTGGGGCTCAACAAGCGCGAGGCCAAGGAGATGGTCGAGGCCTTCTTCGAGGAGGTGCGCACCGCCCTGGAGACCGGGGAGAGCGTGAAGATCTCCGGCTTCGGCAACTTCCAGCTCCGGGAAAAGCCCCAGCGCCCGGGGCGCAATCCCAAGACCGGCGAGGAGATGCCCATCACGGCCCGTCGCGTGGTGACGTTCCATGCCAGCCAGAAGTTGAAGGCGATGGTAGAGGCCGCCCATGCCGGATCACCTGCCGCAGAGTGAGCTGCCCCCGATCCCGGCCAAGCGCTACTTCACCATCGGCGAGGTGAGCGAGCTCTGCGCCGTCAAGCCCCACGTCCTGCGCTATTGGGAGCAGGAGTTCGCCCAACTCAAGCCGGTCAAGCGGCGGGGCAACCGCCGCTACTACCAGCATCACGAGGTCAGGCTGATCCGGCGCATCCGCCAGCTCCTCTACGAGGAGGGCTTCACCATCAGCGGCGCCCGCAACCGGCTGGGCAGCGAGGCCGAGGTCGGCAGCGGCGCCCCGGAAGCCCCCGGTCCCCCTCTCAGCATGGCCGAGCTCAGGCAAGAGATCGGCGCGATCCTCATGCTCCTCCAGCTATAAATTAAACATCGTGGTCGTTGCCGACGGGCCGCCGCGGCGGCCCGCCGATGCGGATGCGCAGGGGGATGCATGGGCCGGGAGATCGCTCGCACCGTCTTCACCGAGGCCGACTTCGCCCGCTTCCGGGACAGGCTGAGGGCGGAGACCGCCCGGCTGGAGGCCTTTGCCCTCGCGGGGGGCTTCAGCGACGAGCGCTTCGTCGCGGGCTTCGAGCTCGAGGCCTGGCTCCTGGACCACAGCGGCTACCCCAGCCCGATCAACGAGGCCTATCTCGGGCACCTGAACAGCCCCTGGGTGGTGCCCGAGCTCTCCCGCTACAACGTCGAGCTCAACGTGGCCCCCCTCCCCCTGGGGCCGGGCGCCCTGGGCGAGCTGGAGCGGGCCCTGGCCGCGACCTGGGCGAGCAGCCAGGCCGCGGCCCACGACATGGACGCCGTCCTGGCGATGATCGGCATCCTGCCCACCATCCGCCAGCGCGACCTCAGCCTCGCCCACATCTCGGCCCTGAACCGCTATGCGGCCCTCAACGAGCAGATCCTCAGGCAGCGCGGCGGCAGGCCCATCCACATCCGCATCGCGGGAAGGCAGGACAGCCTCGACATCCTCTGCCCGGACGTGATGCTGGAGGCCGCGACCACCTCCTTCCAGGTGCACCTGCAGGTGCCGGAGCCGGCGAGCCCCCGCTACTACAACGCCTCCCTCATCAGCTGCGCGCCCCTGCTCGGCGTGGGGGCCAACTCCCCCTACCTCTTCCGCCGCCGCCTCTGGGAGGAGACCCGCATCCCGCTGTTCGAGCAGGCGGTGGAGGCGGGGGGCTACGGGGGGCTCGGCGACCGGCGCGTGCGCCGCGTCGGCTTCGGCCTGGGCTATGTGGGGGGGCGCCTCACAGAGCTCTTCCGGGAAAACCTGGACTGCTTCCCTGTCCTCATGCCCGTGCAGATCGACGGGGACGCCGAGCCCTTTGCGCATCTGCGCCTGCACAACGGCTCCATCTGGCGCTGGGTGCGTCCGCTGATCGGGTTCGACGCCGCCGGCCGGGCCCACGTGCGCATCGAGCAGCGGGTATTGCCCAGCGGCCCGAGCCTGGTGGACATGTTGGCCAACGCCGCCTTCTACTACGGCCTGGTCCGGGCCCTGGCCGAGGCGCACACCCCCCCGGAGGCGGACCTGGGCTTCGAGGCGGCGAAGGCCAATGCCTACGCGGCCGCCCGCGACGGCCTGGGGGCGGAAGTGGTCTGGCTGGACGGCCGCCGCCACGCCCTGCGCGGCCTGGTCCTGGACGAACTCCTGCCCCTGGCCCGCCAGGGCCTGGCGGCCTACGGCCTGGCTGACGCGGAGGCCGGAGGCTACCTCGACATCGTCGGGCTGCGGGTGCGCACCTGCCAGACCGGTGCGGTCTGGCAGGTGCGCCGCCTGGAGCGGCGGGGCGGCGACGTCGTCCGCATGATGGCCGATTACCTGGAAAACCAGCGCTCCGGCGCGCCGGTGCACGAGTGGGAGATTTGATCCTGAAATCCGCAGATGACACCCTGTGCAACGGGTGATTGCCGGACATCCCCGTCCCAGCAGCGGGGCGAGGCAAGTGCTGAGCTGAAGTCCTTGAATATCTGTGTGTATCTGTGTCCCTCTGTGGATAAGCATTTTATGGGTCTTTTGAATTTCGAGTGGGTTAAGCGGCATGGGGGTTGATCTTGCTGAAGTCGAGTTTGCCGGCGAGCAGGAAGACCACGGTGCGGATGGTGGTGAAGTTGGTATAGCCGCGGGCCTTGCGCTTGGCGGCCTGGAAGAGGCCGTTGATGGCCTCCAGGAAGCCGTTGGTCTGGCGCGTCTGGGTCCAGGCGACGATACCCTCGATATGGCTGCGGATCATCTTGGCCACCTCCTTCATCGGCTCGACTTTCGAGCGCATGACGTTGGTCGCCCATTGCAGCAGCATGCCGCGCACGACATTGACCTGCTTGCGCTCCAATATCTCGCGCAACTGCTCCTTATAGAGCCAGGCCCGTGCCGTGCGCTTGGTCGTCACCTGGGCGATCAGCCCATCCAGATCGGCCCGGGCGGCCGGCGCCAGGCTTGCCCGATCCTTCAAGAGCTTCCAGCGCAGCCCCTTGAGGCTCGGATCGGTCCGCTGCTCGATGCGGCGGGTCTTGTCCACGGCGGTGTTGGCGTGGGCGATGACATGGAACTTGTCGAAGGTGATCCGGGCGTTGGGCAGATGTTGGGTCACGCCCTTGATGAAAGCGGGCGACATGTCGATGGAGATGGACTCGACGGTTTCGGCTTCGCCGCCGTGGGCGGTGAAGTCGGCGGCAAAGGCCTGGATCGTCTCGGCCCCTCGCCCCTCGGTGACGAACAGTACCCGCCGCTCGTCGGCATCGGCCACCAGGGTGATGTAGTCATGGCCGCGGGCCTTCGAGGTCTCGTCCGCCGCCAGGCGCCTGACGGCGGAGAAGTCGGCCTGCGCCAGGCCCAGATCGACGTAGCGCTTGCAGATCGCCACCACCTGGTGCCAGGACAGATTCACCAGCCGGGAGACGGCCGCGAAGGTCATTTCCCGGCACAGGGTCATGATCAGGGCCTCGAACAGCAGCGTGAAGCCGGCCAGCCGGCCGCACCAGTCGGGCTCGACCTGCCGGATGCCGCCGTCGGGCAGCCGCACCCGCGGCACCCGGACTTCCAGGTGGCACTCGTGCTGAAAGAAATTCAGGTGCCGATAGCGCTTGGTCACGGTGTCGTGGGCCGGATGCGTGCCCTCGGCGCCCGGTACGGCAAAGCGGCTGCCGGCGACGAAATCGACGCCGATGGTCAGCGTCTTCCTGGCCGCATCGAAATCGATGCCGTTGATGTACCACGGGGGCGTAATGCCCAGGGCGGCTTCGAACAACTTGGCGGTCATGGTCCGGTCACTCCGATCTCACAGGGGCGCGCATCCTACGCCTTCCGGCGCGCTTGTCTCCATGGCTGGATGCACGACCCCGCCGCATCCAGCCATGCGCCAGCGTATTCCCTGAGGCTGCGCCTCAAGGGTTCGCTCCGCCGGGCTTCGCCCGCCCTTGACCCGCAGCCTCAGGCTACCCCGTCTGGCAACATTACCCACTCGAAATTCAAAAGAGGCCATTTTATTCAGGTTGAACCGCCATGCTGACCGTTTACGACCACCTGCCCGAGGGGCTGCTGGACTTGCCCGCCCAGCGTCTCGGCGAGGTCCTGCCGGGCCCGGCCCTGATCCACCTGCCAGGGCGGCGCGAGCCGCCGCTCTTCGTCTCGGTGCTGTTGCACGGCAACGAGGATGCCGGCTGGGAGGCGGCCCGGGCGGTGCTGCGCAAGCACCGCGGGGCGCCCCTGCCGCGGGCGCTGTCGCTGTTCGTCGGCAACGTCTCGGCGGCCGGGGCGGGTCTGCGGCGCCTGGACGGGCAGGTGGACTACAACCGGGTCTGGCCGGGGGGCGCCGAGGCCGATCTGCCCGAACACGCCATGACGCGCGAGGTGGTCGGGGCGATGCGCGCCCGCCGGGTCTTCGCCAGCATCGACGTGCACAACAACACCGGCCTCAATCCCCATTACGCCTGCGTCAACCGGCTGGATGCCGCCTTCCTGCAGCTCGCCACGCTGTTCTCCCGCATCGTGGTCCATTTCACCCGGCCCCTGGGGGTGCAGTCGGCGGCCTTCGCCGAGTTCTGCCCCGCGGTCACCGTGGAGTGCGGCAAGCCCGGCGTGACCCGGGGCGTGGCGCATGCCGCGGACTACATCGAGGCCTGCCTGCATCTGTCCGAGCTGCCCCGTGCCCGGGTCGCCCCCCACGACATCGATCTCTACCATACCGTGGCCACGGTCAAGGTGGCCGCGGGCGTGAGCTTCGGCTTCGGCTGCGGCGACTGCGACATCGACTTCGCGCCGGACCTCGATCACATGAACTTCCGCGAGCTGGAGCCGGGGGCCGTGCTCGGGCGCATCGGCGGCGCTGCGCCGCCGTGTCTGCACGCCACCGATGCGGCCGGGGCGGATGTCACCGGCCGGCTCTTCGACTTCAGCGGCGGCCGCATCCGCCTGCGGCGGCGGCTGATGCCGGCCATGCTCACCCTGGACGAGCGGGTCGTGCGCCAGGACTGCCTGTGCTACCTCATGGAGCGCCTGCCCTATCCGGAGACCGGCGAGGCGGGCTGAGCGCGCCGCCCATGTACGCGAATGGCCTTTACCGGGCGGGTCGGAGCGCATATAATCCGCCGCTGTTCGGGGCGTAGCGCAGCCTGGTAGCGCACCTGCATGGGGTGCAGGGGGTCGGAAGTTCGAATCTTCTCGCCCCGACCAATATTCATCGACTTGCGAGGGTCGTGCCGGGTCGGATACCCGGGTTCCCGGCCATCCTTCGGAAGTCTCCATCGCCAAATCCTATCCTCCGCGTCCATGCGCATCCTGCTCAGCAACGACGACGGCTACTTCGCACCCGGCCTGGCCGTCCTGGCCGCCACGCTGTCCCGGTTCGCTGACATCACGGTGGTGGCCCCCGAGCGGGACCGCAGCGGGGCGAGCAACTCCCTGACCCTGGACCGGCCGCTCATGGTCCGCCAGACCCCCAACGGCTTCTACCACGTCAACGGCACGCCCACCGACTGCGTGCACCTGGCGGTCACCGGCCTGCTGCCCGAGCTGCCGGACATGGTGATCTCCGGCATCAACCACGGCGCCAACATGGGCGACGACACCGTCTATTCCGGCACCGTGGCGGCGGCCACCGAGGGCTTCCTCCTCGGCCTGCCCGCCATCGCCGTGTCCCTGGTCAACGTGGGCGCGGAGAACTTCCAGACCGCGGCCGACTTCGTCGCCGGCCTCGTCAGGCGCTATGCCGAGCAGCCCCTGGCCGAGCCCATGCTGCTCAACGTCAACGTCCCGGACGTGCCGCCCGAGGCGCTCCAGGGCGTGGAGATCACCCGCCTGGGCAAGCGGCACAAGGCCGAGGACACGGTGCGGGCCATCAACCCCAGGAACCAGGTGGTGTACTGGGTCGGCGCCGCGGGCTCCGCCCAGGACGCCGGGCCGGGCACGGACTTCCATGCCGTGACCCAGAACCGCATCTCGCTCACGCCGCTGCAGGTGGACCTGACCCGCTACGGCCAGATGGGGCTGCTCGATACCTGGCTCAAGGGGACGGCATGACCGGCGGCATCGGCATGACCTCCCAGCGCACCCGGGCCCGCATGATCGAGCGGCTCAGGGAGCAGGGCATCAAAGACCCCATGGTCCTGGCCGCCATGAACGCCGTCCCCCGTCATGTCTTCCTGGAGGAGGCCCTCTCGATCCGCGCCTACGACGACACGCCCCTGCCCATCGGCTACGGCCAGACCATCTCCAGCCCCTACACCGTGGCGCGCACCTGCGAGCTCGCCTGCCAGGGGCGGCGCCTGGAGCGGGTGCTGGAGATCGGCGGCGGCTGCGGCTATCAGGCCGCGGTGCTCGCCCAGCTCGCGCAGAAGGTCGTCAGCATCGAGCGCATCGCGGGACTCGTGGGGCGCGCCCGCAACACCCTGCGCGGGCTGCGCGTCACGAACGTCGCCATCAAGATCGCCGACGGCACCCTGGGCTACCGGGACGGCGCGCCCTACGACGCCATCGTGGTGGCCGCCGCCATGCCTTACATCCCCGACGAGCTGCTCGCCCAGATCAGGCCGGGCGGGCGGCTCGTCGCCCCGGTGGGGACGGGCGAAGGCCAGCGTCTGAAGATGGTGGAGGTCGGGATGGAGGGCAATGTGGAAAGCGACCTGGAGGCCGCCAGGTTCGTGCCCTTGCTGCCCGGGGTGGGTTGAGCGCCGGGCCGCTTTGCGTCTCCCTGTGCCTGCTGGCGACGGTCCTCCTCGCCGGCTGCGCCTCGACCAAGGGGATGGCGCCGGTGCGGGAGGCGGGCATGCCGTCCCAGCGGCAGGACGCCGGGCCGGCGGCGCCCAAGGTACCCGCGGGGCATTACCTCATCCGGCCCGGGGACACCCTCTACAAGATCGCCTTCGAGAACGGCCTGGACTACCGGGATCTCGCCGCCTGGAACGGGCTGGCGGACCCGGACCGGATCCGTGCCGCAGACCTGCTGCGCCTGCAGCCGCCGCCCGCCTCCGTGAAGACCCATCCGCTCCCCGCCCCGGCCGGCTACGCGGAAAGGTCCCTGGAGACCCCGCCGGGCAGGGCGCCGGCCCCTGCCCGGCCGGCGGCCGGCGGCGCTGCGGCAGCCAGCGGCCCCCCGCCGCCCGAGCCGAATGCGCGCGAGGCGGACGGCTGGGCCTGGCCTGCCCAGGGGGCCCTGCTGGCCGGATTCGAGGAGGCCGGCAACAAGGGCATCGACATCGCCGGCAGCCTGGGCGCACCGGTGCATGCCGCCGCCTCCGGCCGCGTGGTCTATGCGGGCGACGGCTTGCGCGGCTATGGGAAACTCATCATCATCAAGCACAATCAAAGCTTGTTGTCGGCCTATGCCCATCATGCGCGCATCCTGGTCAGGGAAGGCCAGCAGGTGGCCCGCGGCCAGAAGATCGGCGAGATGGGCGACAGCGACGCGGACAGGGTCAAGCTGCATTTCGAGATCCGCATGCACGGCCAGCCCGTGGACCCGATGAAATACCTGCCCAAGGCCGGTTGAGGAAACGCCAATGCAACAGGACGAGGAATACGTCGATCCGGATATGGAAGACCAGCCGGCGCAAGAGGAGGTGCCCGCCGCCGTACCGGTCTGCGAGACGGAATTCGAGTTCGACGAGATCCTGGACGTCACCCAGATCTATCTCAACGAGATCGGCCGCGAGGCGCTCCTGACCCCGGAAGAGGAGCACGATCTCGCGGTGCGCATGCGCGCCGGGGAGTTCGAGGCCAGGCAGGTGCTCATCGAGCACAACCTGCGCCTGGTGGTGAACATCGCCAAGCACTACATCAACCGCGGCCTGACCCTCCTGGACCTGATCGAGGAGGGCAACCTGGGGCTCATGCACGCCCTGGAGAAGTTCGACCCCGAGCGCGGCTTCCGCTTCTCCACCTACGCCACCTGGTGGATCCGCCAGAACATCGAGCGGGCGATCATGAACCAGTCGCGCACCATCCGCCTGCCCGTGCACGTGATCAAGGAGCTCAACGGCTGCCTGCGCGCGCAGCGCCACCTGGAGATGCACGGCGTGCCCGACGCCAGGCCCGAGGACATCGCGGCGCTCACCGGCAAGCCCGTGGAGGACGTGCGCCGGGTGCTGGCCCTGAATGACCGGGTGGCCTCTCTGGACGCCCCCCTGGACATCGATCCGTCCCTCTCCATCGGCGAGGCCATCGCCGACGAGGGCTCCGAGATGCCCGAGGACATGCTCGCCACGGCCGAGGTCGAGCGCTTCGTGCAGGAGTGGCTCGGCGAGCTGCCCGAGAAGCACCGCTGGGTGATCGAGCGGCGCTTCGGCCTCAACAACCAGGAGGTGTCGACCCTGGAGGACCTGGCCGAGGTGCTCAAGGTGACCCGGGAGCGCGTGCGGCAGATCCAGCTGGAGGCCCTGCAGACCCTGCGCCGCATCCTCCGGCGCCGGGGCATCTCCAAGGACGGGCTGCTGTGATCGACTGGGAGCGCATCGACACCGTCCTCCTGGACATGGACGGCACGCTCCTCGACCTGCACTACGACAACCACTTCTGGCAGGTCTTCGTGCCCGCCCGCTACGCCGAGCGGCACGGCCTCGACCCGCAGGCCGCGCGGGCCGAATGCCTGCGCCGCTACGACGCCAAGAGCGGCAGCCTGGAGTGGTACTGCGTGGACTACTGGAGCGAGCAACTGGGGCTCGACGTCGCGCAGCTCAAGGAGGAGGTGGCGCACCTCATCGCCGTCCACCCCGACGTGCCGGAGTTCCTCAGCCAGGCGCGCGCGGCGGGCAAGCGCGTCGCCCTGGTCACCAACGCCCACCACAAGAGCCTCAGCCTCAAGATGCGGCGCACCGGCCTCGATGCGCATTTCGACGCCATCCACAGCTCGCACCGCTATGGCCTGCCCAAGGAGCACCCGGCCTTCTGGGCGGCGCTTCGGGTGGAGGAGCCCTTCGAGCCCGGGCGCACGCTGCTGGTCGACGACAGCCTGCCGGTGCTGCGCTCGGCGCAGGGCTACGGCATCGGGCACCTGCTCGCGGTCTATCAGCCCGATACCCGCCTGCCGGCAAAGGACGTGGGCGAATTCAGCGCCATCCGGCGCTTTGCCGAGATCATGCCGGTGGCCGGCCTGCGTTTCGCGTAGGAGCGGCTTACTCCTCCAGGATCAGCGCCGCCGCCACGCGGCGGCCTTCCGCGGCCAGGATGTTGTAGGTGCGGCAGGCGGCGCCCAGGTCCATCACCTCCAGACCGATGCGGGCCGCCATCAGGCTGGCGTAGAGCCGCGGCCGGGGAAAGCGCTGGCGGCTGCCGGTGCCGAGCAGCACCAGTTCCGGGCGGTGCGCGGCCAGGGCCTCGAAATGGGCCTGCACGAGCCCGGCGAAGCCGCCCTCGAGCCAGGCCGGGTCCAGATGGTCGGGCAGCAGCAGGAGGCTCGTCTCGATCCGCCGGCCGTTGACCAGCACAAAGCCCGGTCCGTAGCCGCTGATGGCGTAGCGGCCGGAGAGCGAGTTCAGATGCAGTTTCATGGGGGGCTGACCCTGGGCAATTGCCCGTGTTTCTGGCGGTCGGGTAAGATTACATCCTTTTGCGCCCCCCTATAAGACCTCGTCAGCCATGGACGATTTTCCCCGCATCAAGCGCCTGCCCCCCTATGTCTTCAACATCACGGGCGACCTCAAGATGGCCGCCCGGCGGCGCGGCGAGGACATCATCGACTTCGGCATGGGCAACCCCGACCAGCCCACGCCGGCGCACATCGTCGACAAGCTGATCGAGACCGCCCGCCGCGGCGACACCCACCGCTACTCCATGTCCAAGGGCATCCCGCGGCTCAGGAAGGCCATCACCACCTGGTACAAGACGCGCTACGACGTGGACCTCGACCCGGAGAAGGAGGCCATCGCCACCATCGGCTCCAAGGAGGGCATCGCCCACCTGGCGCTGGCCACCCTGGACCGCGGCGACATCGTGCTGGTGCCCAACCCCAGCTACCCCATCCACATCTACGGGCCGGTGATCGCCGGTGCGGACATCCGCCACATCCCCATGACGCCGGGGGTGGACTTCTTCGAGGAGATGGAGACGGCGATCCGCAACCACTGGCCGAAGCCCAAGATGCTGATCCTCAACTTCCCGTCCAACCCCACCACGCAGTGCGTGGAACTCGGGTTCTTCGAGAAGGTGGTGGCCATGGCCAAGGAATACGGCATCTGGGTGGTGCACGACATCGCCTATGCCGACATCGTCTTCGACGGCTACCAGGCGCCCTCCATCATGCAGGTGCCGGGGGCGAAGGACGTGGCGGTGGAGTTCTTCACCCTCTCGAAGAGCTACAACATGCCCGGCTGGCGCGTGGGCTTCATGGTCGGCAACGCCACGCTCTGCGCCGCCCTCGCCCGCATCAAGAGCTACCACGACTACGGCACCTTCACCCCCATCCAGGTGGCGGCCATCACCGCCCTGGAAGGGCCCCAGGAATGCGTGACCGACATCTGCGAGATGTACAGGAAGCGGCGCGACGCCCTGGTGAAGGGCCTGAACGGCGTGGGCTGGAAGGTCGAGCCGCCGCGCGCCACCATGTTCCTCTGGACGCCCATCCCGGAGCCCTACGCCCATCTGAAATCGCTGGAGTTCTCCAAGCTGCTGCTGGAGAAGGCCAAGGTCGCGGTCTCGCCCGGCGTCGGCTTCGGCGAGTACGGCGACGACCACGTACGGTTTTCGCTGATTGAAAACGAACATCGCACCCGCCAGGCCATCCGGGGCCTGAGAGACATGTTCCGGAAGGACGGGCTGATCAAGTGACGGCGATGTTCGTTTCGGCGCAGGCTAATGCCGGCGAAGCCGGCGTTAAGCCGCGCAGCGGCGGCCGGAGCCAAAACGAACATCGCACCCGCCAGGCCATCCGGGGCCTGAGAGACATGTTCCGGAAGGACGGGTTGTTGTAACGATGTGAAACGTGAAAAGTGACTCGCCGCTTCGCGGCATCGGGTGAGACGTGAAACCCCTGCTTCGCATGCCATCCACATTTCACGCTTCACGCTTCACCTCTCACGCTTCACTTATCACGCTTCACTTATCACAGGAATTCATATGAAACCCATCCACGTCGGCCTGCTGGGCCTCGGCACCGTCGGCGGCGGCACCCTCACCGTGCTGCGCCGCAACAAGGAGGAGATCTCGCGCCGCGCCGGCCGCGAGATCCGCGTCGTCCAGGCCGCCGTGCGCGACCTGGAGAAGGCCCGCAAGTACGCCGGCGACGACCTCAGCCTCACCGGCAACCCCGAGGAGGTGGTGGACAACCCCGCCATCGACATCGTCGTGGAGCTCATCGGCGGCATCTCGCCCGCGCGGGAGCTCGTGCTCAAGGCCATCGCCAACGGCAAGCACGTGGTCACCGCTAACAAGGCGCTGATCGCCAAGCACGGCAACGAGATCTTCGCCGCGGCGCAGGCCAAAGGGGTGATCGTCGCCTTCGAGGCGGCGGTGGCGGGCGGCATCCCCATCATCAAGGCCATCCGCGAGGGCCTCACCGCCAACCGCATCGAGTGGGTGGCGGGCATCATCAACGGCACCTGCAACTTCATCCTCTCCGAGATGCGCGAGAAGGGCAGCCCCTTCTCCGAGGTGCTGGCCGAGGCGCAGGCCAAGGGCTACGCCGAGGCCGACCCGACCTTCGACATCGAGGGCATCGACGCCGCGCACAAGCTCACCATCCTCTCGGCCATCGCCTTCGGCGTGCCCATGCAGTTCGACGCCGCCTATATCGAGGGCATCTCCAGGCTGACCAAGGAAGACATCCGCTACGCCGAGGAGCTGGGCTACCGGATCAAGCTCCTGGGCGTCACCAAGCGCAAGGAGAACGGCATCGAGCTCAGGGTGCACCCGACCCTGATCCCGGCCAGGCGCCTCATCGCCAACGTCGAAGGCGTGATGAACGCCGTGCTGGTGAAGGGCGACGCCGTCGGTGCCACCCTCTACTACGGCGCCGGCGCCGGCGCCGAGCCGACCGCCTCGGCCGTGGTGGCCGACCTGGTCGACGTCACCCGCCTGCACACGGCCGACCCGCACCACCGCGTGCCGCATCTCGCCTTCCAGCCCGACCAGCTCACCGATCTGGCGGTGCTGCCCATGGCCGAGGTGGAGACCGCCTACTACCTGCGCATGCGCGCCGCCGACAGGCCCGGGGTGCTGGCCGACATCACCCGCATCCTCGCCGACCTCGCGATCTCCATCGACGCCATGATGCAGAAGGAGCCGGCCGAGGGCGAGCACCAGGCCGACATCATCATGCTCACCCACGTCACCCAGGAGAAGAACGTCGACGCCGCCATCGCGAGGATCGAGGCCCTGGGCAGCATCGAGGGCCGGGTGACGCTGATCCGCATGGAAGAGCTGAAGGGCTGAGATGAAGTACGTTTCCACCCGCGGCAACGCCCCCGCGCAGACCTTCTCCGAGATCCTGCTCGGCGGGCTGGCCCCCGACGGCGGCCTCTACCTGCCCGAGGCCTATCCCCATTTCGATGCCGCCGACCTTGCCCGCATGCGGGGCATGGGCTACCGCGAGCTCGCCTTCGAGGTGCTCTCGCGCTTCGCCGACGACATCCCGGAGGCCGACCTCAGGGCGCTGATCGACCGGACCTACACCGCCGAGACCTACGGCCACGGCAGGCCGGACTCCGACTTCGGCCAGATCACCCCGGTGCGCCGTCTGGAAGACGGCCTCTACCTCCTGGAGCTGTCCAACGGGCCCACGCTCGCCTTCAAGGACATGGCCATGCAGCTCCTGGGCAACCTGTTCGAGTACGTGCTGGCGAAGCGGGGCGCGGACATCAACATCCTGGGCGCCACCTCGGGCGACACCGGCTCGGCGGCCGAGTACGCCATGCGCGGCAAGCAGAACGTGCGGGTGTTCATGCTCTCGCCGCTCGAGGGCATGACCCGCTTCCAGCAGGCCCAGATGTACTCGCTCCAGGACCCCAACATCCACAACCTCGTCATCCGCGGCGTCTTCGACGACTGCCAGGACATCGTGAAGAGCGTGTCCAACGACCTCGCCTACAAGCGCCGCTACCGCATCGGCGCGGTCAACTCCATCAACTGGGCGCGGGTGGCGGCCCAGGTCGTCTATTACTTCAAGGCCTATTTCGCGGTCACGCAGTCCAACGACGAGCAGGTGTCCTTCTCCGTGCCCTCGGGCAACTTCGGCAACGCCTGCGCCGGCCACATCGCCCGCATGATGGGCCTGCCCGTGCGCCGCCTGATCGCCGCGACCAACGAGAACGACGTCCTGGACGAGTTCTTCCAGACCGGGGTCTACCGACCCCGTGCCTCGGCCGAGACCCGGCACACCTCCAGCCCGTCCATGGACATCTCGAAGGCCTCCAACTTCGAGCGCTTCGTCGCCGATCTGACCCGGCGCGACGCTACCCAGGTGGCCGCGCTCTGGCGCGAGGTGGACCACGGCCGCAGCTTCGACCTCAAGCCCACGGGGCTCTTCGACCGCGTGGCCGAATTCGGCCTCGCCTCCGGCTCGAGCACCCATGCCGAGCGCATGGCGACCATCCGCCGCGTCTGGGAGAGCCACGGCGTCATGATCGACACCCACACCGCCGACGGCCTCAAGGTCGGCCAGGAGCACCGCGAGGCGGGCGTGCCCCTGGTCTGCCTGGAGACCGCGCTGCCGGCCAAGTTCGAGGACGCCATCCGCGAGGCCCTGGGCCGCGACCCCGAGCGGCCCCGGGGTCTGGAGAAGCTGGAGGACCTGCCCCAGCGCTACGAGGTCCTGGACGCCGACACCCAGGCGGTGAAGGACTACGTCGCCTCCCACGCCAACGATTAAGGCGGCGATACCGGCGGCATGACGGTGTTTTTCAGTCGCCTGGCGCTCAGGCTCTTACTGCTCGTCGGCCTGGGGCTCGCCCCCCTCGGCGCCCAGGCCTTCTGGTGGGGCGGCGGCCAGGACCGCGCGGAAATCCCCGTCGCCCGGCTGCCGCCGGAGGCCGTGCACACCCTGGCGCTCATCCAGCGCGGCGGGCCCTTCCCCTACACCAAGGACGGCACGGAATTCCGCAACCGCGAGGGCCTGCTGCCCAAGCGGCCCCCGGGCTACTACCGGGAATACACGGTGAAGACCCCGGGCGCCCCGAACCGCGGCGCCCGCCGCATCGTGGCGGGGCAGGGCGGCGAGGCCTACTACACCGCGGACCACTACCGGACCTTCCAGCGCATCCGGGAATAGGCCATGGTCCCCATCGACCGCATCCTCGCCGATCCGGCCTTCAACGGCGTCTACCGCCTGCAGCCCGGCACGGCTGTCCCCCCGGGCGTCGCCCGCCTGGACGCCGCGGCGCTGCCCGACAAGGATGCGCTCCTGGCGGCCCTGGGCGCGTGCCTGGCGCTGCCCGACTACTACGGGGCCAACTGGGACGCCCTGGAGGAATGCCTCGGCGAGCCCTCCTTGGGCGGGGTGTGCCTGCTCATCGAGGGTGCCGACCGGCTGGATGCGGACGCCCTCGACGTGCTGCTCGACATCTGGCGGCTGGCGGCCTCGCAGGCCGCGCAGGAGGGGCGCGGCATGGCGCTGCTGCTCTCCGGGTCGAGGCGGGCCGACCTGCCCCTGGCAGGCTAGCCCGGATTTCCCTTTAGCGTCTCGGGGCGCATAATCCCCTCTCGGCATCACAACAACAACGAGGGGCTGGTGGAGCTGCTCAAGCTGAATCTCGCCATCGAGCCGGACCTGCAGGGGTTTATCCAGTTCGCACTGACCGCCGTATCGGGCCTGGGGGGCAACCCCTTCGCCTCGGCCCTGGCGGCGCTGGAGGCCTCCCGGGGGCTGCGCGATGCCGGGGCAGGGACGGGATACCCCTTGCCGGCGGCCATAGAGCTGCACGGCAAGGACGTCTGCATCTCCTGGAACGGGGGCGGCTGGGTCCTGCTTTCCCGCCTGCGCGCGCTGCCGGCCCCCGGCGCGGTGGAGGCCCTGCGCCGGCACCTGCAGCAGTCCACCGAGGTCACCGACCCTGCCGTGCTGCATCGGCGCAATGCGGAGATGATGCGCTATCTGGACGAGACGCGGGCCCGCACCGAGCGCGAGCTCGCCTCGCTCCAGGCCGCGCTGGAGGCGCGCCAGGCGGAACTGCACGCCACGCTCAAGCAGGCGGAGACCGACCCGCTCACCGGCCTGCTCAACCGCCGGGCCTTCGATGCGCGCATCGGGGCCGCCTTCCGGCGCACCATGCGCCAGCGTACCGAGCCCCTGTCCCTGATCTTCCTCGACCTCGACCACTTCAAGGAGATCAACGACCGGCACGGGCACCAGTACGGCGATGCCTACCTGAACAAGATGGCCCAGGCCATGCTGGGCGTCATCCGCGAGGACGTCGATGCCGTGTTCCGCTTCGGCGGCGACGAGTTCGCGATCCTGATCTTCGCCGAGGCGCAGACGGCCTGCCTCAAGGCCCGCCAGGTGCTCGCGGAGATGGGCGGCAAGGTCAGCATCGGGATCACGAGCATCACCCCCGAGACGCCCGGGAACCTGACGCTGGAGGCATTCATGCACCGCGCCGACGACGCCCTGTACCAGGCGAAGCGGGCGGGGCGCGGCCGGGTGGTCATGGAGGTCTGCGCCCCGGCCTTTCCGGAAGGCTGTAGCGACGACTGCCCGGCCCAGGCCCCCTCGCCATGAGCCGGATCGACAGCGCCCGAGGCTGCCGGCTCTATTACAGCAATCCGGTGCAGAACGAGGCGGCGGGCATCCTGGTCCGCTCCAAGATCTCCGCCATCGGCCAGCGCCTGGGCTTCGGCGAGCTCAAGCGCGAGCACATGGCGCTGGTGGCCGCGGAGATGGTCAGCAACCAGGTCAAGTACGCCCGGGGCCAGGGCATGATCCAGATCTGGGAGCAGCCCGGCCCCGTGCTCGACATCCTGGCGCTCGATTACGGGCCCGGCATCCCCGACATCGCCCTGGCCCAGCAGGACGGCTATTCCACGGCGAACACCCTGGGCAAGGGCCTGGGCAGCATCCAGCGCCTGGCCGACGAGATGCACGTCTACACCCGGCCGGAGACCCCGGCCGGCCCGCGCAAATGGAGCGGCACCGCCATCCTGGCGCGTTTCTCGCGCGGCGGCCCGGGCCCCGACGGCCCGGGCCTGTATTCCCGGGCCTTGTCGGACGAGCGGCACAACGGCGACCACATCTATTTCCAAAGCGATGCCCAGGGGACGCGCTGGCTGCACCTGGACGGGCTCGGCCACGGGCCGGAGGCGGAGCAGGCCACCTCCGGCCTGGGGCGGTATCTGGATGCGGACGGCGACCCGATGGCCGTGGTCGAGGCGGTGGACAGGCAGCTCTTCGGCACGCGCGGGGCCGTGGCGATCCTGGGTCGGATCGCGCCGGCCGAGGCGAGGCTGCAGCTGCTCGGCGTGGGCGACATGCACGCCAGCGTGCTGAGGCCGGGCGAGCCGATCCAGGGCTATGCCTTCGCCCCCGGGGTGCTCGGCAAGGAGCACAAGACGCCCGCGCCCGTGGACATCGCCCTGGCCCCGATGAGCCTGGTGATCACGGCCACCGACGGCATCCGGCGCAATTGGGACGAAGACAGTTTTCCGGGCTTGTTCCACCAGCCCCCCCAATTGATCGCCTATGTGCTGGGGAATATCATGGGCAGGCTTTCAGACGACCAGTCGGTCTGCGTCCTGCGATTGCCGTCACGACAGTGAGCCGTTCCAAGGGAGACGAAATGGCCAAGAACAGCAGCAGTGCAATCCTCATCGGGGTGCTCAAGCTCCAGGTCGGACAGATTTCCGAGACCATAGAACGCGAGGGCCGCAACCTCCTGGGCGGCGGCAACCTCCTGTCCCCGGAGGAGATCACCGACTTCTGCCTCGAATTCCTGCAGCTGCTGATCGAGCTGCTGGACTCGAAGGACCCCCACGACGACGCCTCGCCCCAGTTCCATGCCCTGGAGATGTTCTTCAACAACCTCTCGCGCCAGATCCTGGTGCGCGGCGGGCGGGTGGAGGACCTGGTGCGCTACATCCAGTTCATGCAGCGCACCCTGATCGAGGCGCTGGGCGCCGCCAAGAACATCAAGCCGGAGGACATGCGCGACATCCTGCTCTACCTGTCCGGGGTGTTCAACGAGCTGATCCTGGCGGTGTTCCACGCCTACCTGGACGAGAAGGAGCGCACCATCTACGCCCAGGAGGCGGAGCTGAGGGAGACGGCCACCCCGATCACCGAGATCTGGGACGGGGTGCTCACCCTGCCCATCATCGGCACCCTGGATTCGAGCCGCACCATGATCATCATGGAGGCGCTGCTCAACCGCATCGCCACCGAGCGCGCCGCGGCGGTGGTCATGGACCTCACCGGCGTGAAGAGCATCGACTCCCAGGTCTCCCACCATCTCATCCAGATGGTGCGGGCCATCCAGCTCATGGGTTCGGACGCCATCGTCACCGGCATCCGGCCCGAGATCGCCCGGGCGCTCACCAGCCTCAACATCGATCTGGGCAGCGTCACCACCCGCGCCACGCTGTCCGACGGCCTGAAGGAGGCCTTCCGGCGCATGAACCTGCAGGTCCTGCCCAAGGCATGAGCCCGGCGGGCCTGCACCTCACGCCCCTGGGGCAGGGCCGCTGCCTGCTGGAGCCGGGCCGCGGCCTCGACATCAGCCAGCGGCCGCTGCTGATCGAGGACATCCTCGAGCGGCTGCAGCGCAGCGGGGCCGCGGTGCTCTACTACGACCTGGGCGAGCTGCCCCTGATCGACGAGGCCTATTACGCCTGGCTCGACACCCTGGCGCGGGCCTGCGCCGCCCTCAACGTGCGCATGATCTGCATGCGCATGCAGCCGACGGCGGCCTTCGGCCTGTCCCACTACCTCAAGGAAGGCCCCGCCTTCGAGACCACCCTGGGCCTGTGCGTCTGACCGGCCGGGTGGCCGCCGGCTAATCCGCGAAGCGCATCGACAGGTCCACCGCCCGCAGGTGCTTGGTGAGCCCGCCCACGGAGATGCGATCCACCCCGGTCTGGGCGATGGCGCGCACGGTCTCCAGGGTGACGCCGCCCGAGGCCTCGAGCTGCGCCCGGCCGGCGGTGAGCACCACGGCGTGGCGCATCTGGTCCGGGCCGAAGTTGTCCAGGAGGACGAGCCGGGCGCCCGCCTCCAGCGCCTCCTGGAGCTGCCCGAGGTCCTCCACCTCGACTTGGACGAACACCCCCTCCGGGGCGAGGCGCCGCGCCTGCGCGAGGGCCGCGCGGATGCCGCCGGCGGCGGCGATGTGGTTCTCCTTGATCAGGATGCCGTCGTAGAGCCCCGCCCGGTGGTTCTCGCCGCCGCCGCAGCGCACCGCGTATTTCAGCGCCGCCCGCAGACCCGGCAGGGTCTTGCGGGTGTCGTAGATCCGCGCACCCGTGCCGGCGATGGCGTCGACATGGCGCCGCGTGGCGGTGGCCACGCCGGAGAGGGTTTGCAGGAAGTTGAGCGCCGAGCGCTCGGCCGTGAGCAGCGCCCGGGCCCGGCCCGCGATCTCGCACAGGGTCTGGCCGGCGGCGACGCGGTCGCCGTCCCGGGCCTGCCAGGCGATCGCGACCTCGGGGTCCAGGGCCTTGAAGCAGGCATCAAACCAGGCCCGGCCCGCGAGCACCGCGTCCTCCCGGGTGATGACCCGGGCGCGGGCGGTCTGGACTGGGGGGATGAGCTGGGCGGTGAGGTCGCCGGCCTCGCCCAGGTCTTCTTCGAGGGCGGCGCGGACGTTGGCTTGGATGACGGCGTAGTCGGGCAGCATGGGCATCTCCTGTGACAGCCCCGATTCTATTGCCGCGCCGCCCCGGTTGAAATCCAGGGTGCCCCACCCCAACTAGGGACACAGGTATCCGATTAGGAGCAAACCATGCGCTTCGACAAGCTCACCACGCCCTTCCAGCAGGCCCTGGCCGATGCCCAGAGCCTCGCCGTGGGCAACGACAACCCCTACATCGAGCCCGCGCACCTGCTCGCCGCCCTCGTCAACCAGGACGGCGGCTCGGCGCGGCCCATCCTGGAGAAGGCCGGGGTGCGGGTGGCGGCCCTGATCGACGCCCTGCAGAAGTCCCTCGATCACCTGCCCAAGGTCGAGGGGGCGGGCGGCGAGGTGCAGGTCTCGCGCGAGCTCAACAACCTCCTGAATCTCACCGACCGCGAGGCCCAGAAGCGCGGCGACGCCTACATCGCCAGCGAGCTCTTCCTGCTCGCCGCCTGCGACGACAAGGGCGAGGCCGGCCGGCTCCTCAAGCACCACGGCGGCAGCCGGGCCAACATCGAGGCGGTGATCCAGGAGGTGCGCGGCGGCGAGTCGGTGGCCTCGCAGGAGGCGGAGGGGAGCCGCCAGGCGCTCGCGAAATACACCCTGGACCTCACCGAGCGGGCAAGACAAGGCAAGCTCGACCCGGTGATCGGCCGCGACGACGAGATCCGCCGCGCCATCCAGATCCTGCAGCGGCGCACCAAGAACAACCCGGTGCTCATCGGTGAGCCCGGCGTGGGCAAGACCGCCATCGTCGAGGGCCTGGCGAGCCGCATCGTCAACGACGAGGTGCCCGAGACCCTCAAGGGCAAGCGGGTGCTGGTGCTGGACATGGCGGGCCTGCTCGCCGGCGCCAAGTACCGCGGCGAGTTCGAGGAGCGGCTGAAGAGCGTGTTGAAGGAGCTCGCCCAGGACCCGGGCCGCCACATCGTCTTCATCGACGAGATCCACACCATGGTGGGGGCGGGCAAGGCCGAGGGCGCGATCGACGCCGGCAACATGCTGAAGCCCGCGCTGGCCCGCGGCGAGCTGCACTGCATCGGCGCCACCACCCTCGACGAATACCGCAAGTACATCGAGAAGGACGCCGCGCTGGAACGACGATTCCAGAAGGTGCTGGTCGACGAGCCGACGGTGGAGGCCACCATCGCCATCCTGCGCGGCCTGCAGGAGCGCTACGAGCTGCACCACGGTGTCGAGATCACCGACCCGGCCATCGTCGCGGCGGCCGAGCTCTCCCACCGCTACGTCACCGACCGCTTCCTGCCGGACAAGGCCATCGACCTCATCGACGAGGCGGCCGCGCGCATCAAGATGGAGATCGACTCGAAACCGGAATCGATGGACCGCCTCGACCGGCGCATCATCCAGCTCAAGATCGAGCGCGAGGCGGTGAAGAAGGAGAAGGACGAGGCCTCGCAGAAGCGCCTGGCGCTCATCGAGGCGGAGATCGACCGGCTCGCCAAGGAGTACGCCGACCTCGAGGAGGTCTGGAAGGCGGAAAAGGCCGTCGTCCAGGGCACCGCCCACCTCAAGGAGGAGATCGACCGCCTCAGGGCCGAGATGCTGGAGCTGCAGCGCCAGGGCAAGCTCGACCGCGTCGCCGAGATCCAGTACGGCCGGCTGCCCCAGCTGGAGGCGCAGCTCAACAAGGCCGAGGCGGGCGAGGGCAGGCGCGAGTTCAAGTTGTTGCGCAGCGAGGTGGGCGCCGAGGAGATCGCCGAGGTGGTCTCGCGCGCCACCGGCATCCCCGTGGCCAAGCTCATGCAGGGCGAGCGCGACAAGCTCCTGCAGATGGAGGCGCGCCTGCACCAGCGCGTGGTGGGCCAGGACGAGGCCGTGCGCGTGGTCGCGGACGCCATCCGGCGCTCGCGCGCGGGGCTATCGGACCCCAACCGCCCCTATGGCTCCTTCCTCTTCCTCGGCCCCACGGGCGTGGGCAAGACCGAGCTGTGCCGCGCCCTGGCCGAGTTCCTGTTCGACAGCCAGGAGCACATGATCCGCATCGACATGAGCGAGTTCATGGAGAAGCACTCGGTCGCCCGCCTCATCGGCGCGCCGCCGGGCTACGTCGGCTACGAGGAGGGCGGCTATTTAACGGAAGCAGTGCGCCGCAAGCCCTATTCGGTGATCCTCATGGACGAGGTGGAGAAGGCCCACCCGGACGTCTTCAACGTGCTCCTGCAGGTGCTGGACGACGGGCGGCTGACCGACGGGCAGGGCCGCACCGTGGACTTCCGCAACACCGTCATCGTCATGACCTCCAACCTCGGCAGCCCGATGATCCAGCAGATGGCCGGCGACGACTATCAGGTCGTCAAGCTGGCGGTGATGGCCGAGGTGAAGAACTACTTCCGCCCCGAGTTCATCAACCGCATCGACGAGGTGGTGGTCTTCCACGCCCTGGACGAGGCGCACATCGCCGCCATCGCCCGCATCCAGCTCCAGCACCTGGAGGGCCGGCTGGCGCAGATGGAGATGCGGCTCGAGGTCAGCGACGCGGCGCTCGCGGAACTCGCCCGCGCCGGCTTCGACCCGCTCTACGGCGCGCGCCCGCTCAAGCGGGCGATCCAGGCGCAGTTGGAGAATCCCTTGGCGCGCGAGATCCTCTCCGGGCACTTCGCGGCCAAGGACACCATCCGGGTCGATTTCCGCAACGGCGTCTTCGTCTTCGAGAAGGCCTGAGCCGGCCCGCGGCCGCCTGTGGGAGCGGCTTTAGCCGCGAAGGACCGTTCGCGCCCGAAGCCTGCCCCGGACCCCGATCCGGGGGCGCTCCCACAACGCCGCCGGCCATTTCCGCGCGGGCGCACCGCGGTGGATAATGGACGCCGTGCTGACCCTGACGGAGCGAAAGATGCTGTCGACCCTCAAGCTGCTCGGCCTCGGCCTGGCCATGGCCCTGGGCGCGGCGCACGCCGCCCCCCTCAAGGATGCCGAGGCCGTGCCCCATCTCGACGACCGGGGCAGGGCGGGCTATCGCGATTTCCTCAAGGCGGCGCCGCACCGCGCCTTCGTGATCGCACCGGGCGGCACCTGGACCTGGCGCGCCGAGATGGCGAACCCGGACATGGCCCTGGATGCCGCCCTGCAGGACTGCCGCCGGGCGACGCAGCAGCGCTGCTTCCCCTACGCCGTCGACCGGCAGGTGGTGTTCGACGCAAAGGCCTGGCCGCTCGCCTGGGGGCCCTATCTCAAGCGGGCCGAGGCGGCGCGCGCCCCCGAGGGCGTGCTGCGCGGCCAGCGCTTCCACGACCTGGCCTTCCGCGGCCAGGACGGCAAGGCGCAGAAGCTCTCGGACTTCCGCGGCCGCGTCGTGTTCCTGCACTTCTGGGGCTCCTGGTGCCCGCCCTGCCAGCGCGAGATGCCCGACCTGCAGCGGCTCTACGGCACGATGAAGTCCTCGCGCGACCTGCACTTCGTCTTCCTGCCCGTGCGCGAGTCCCTGGAAGAGGCCCGCGCCTGGATGCGCGAAAAGCGGATCGACGTGCCCCTCTACGACGTCGGCGAGGCGAACCAGGAGGACGGCTCGCTCAGGCTCGCCGACGGCAGGACCATCAAGGACCGGGAGGTGTCGCAGGTCTTCCCCACGACCTACGTGCTGGACAGGCACGGCGTGGTCGTCTTCTCCCACACGGGCCCGGTCTCCGACTGGTCGCAGTACGTGCCCTTCCTGAAGGACGCTGCGGCCAGGTCGGGGCGCTGATTCGGGCGGGCCCGGTTGGCGGCCCAGGAGGAGGATGAGGCATGCAGGACTTTATCGCCGTATTGGTGCCGCTGCTGATCATCATGGACCCGCTGGGCAACCTGCCGCTTTTCCTGATGTTCACCCGCGACAACACCCTGGCCGAGCGGCGCCGCATGGCCCTGGTGGCCGCCTCTGCCAGCGCCGTGATCCTGATCCTGTTCGCCCTGAGCGGCGATGCGCTGCTGCACTTCTTCCACATCGGCATGCCGGCGTTTCAGCTCGCCGGTGGCTTCATCTTCTTCATCTACGCCTTGCAGATGCTGGCCTTGATCCCCAGCGGCATCAAGACCAGTTCCGAGGAAGAGCAGGAAGGCATCAGCAAGGCCAACATCGCCCTGGTGCCGCTGGCCGTGCCCTTGCTGGCGGGGCCGGGCGCGATCACGACGGTGCTGGTGTGGCGCCAGCAGCTCGGCGCGCCGGCGCAGCAGCTGGGCTTGCTGGCGGCGATCGTCGCCGCCTGCCTCATCGTCTACGCGGCGCTGTTCTTCGCCGAGACCCTGCGCCGCCTGCTCGGCGTCAGCGGCATCCGCGTCGTCACCCGCCTGATGGGGCTGCTGCTGGCGGTGATTGCCGTGCAGTTCATGGTGGATGGATTCAGGGCGCTGTAGGCGCCCACGGCGCCGCGATCGTGCCGCAGTCGCCGCGGCCGCGCGCCCGTGGCGCAAGGAGGAGGGGGTGGTCAGGGTCGGCTACGAGAAGCCCGCCGGCATGCCGGCGATGTGCGCCGCCTGCGGGAGCGCGCGATGAAGGCCGGCCTGCGCAGGCCTCCCGCCAGGCTCTGGGTCTGGCTCGGGGTCGTGCTCGCGCTGGCGGCGGGGCTGGGCTACATGACGCACATGCCGGGCAGCCCGCACGCCGGCCCGCTGCCGCCGCTGAGCGCGGAAGAGGCCGAGCTGCGCCAGCGCCTGCAAGGGCACGTGGCGGTGCTGGCGGGGGAGATCGGCGAGCGCCATCTGGGGCGGTACGAGGCGCTGACGGCCGCGGCCGGGTATATCGAGCAGTCCCTGCGCGCCATGGGCTACGAGGTGGCTTCCCAGGAATACCAGGTGCAGGGCCGGCGGGTGCGCAACCTCGAGGCGGAGCTGGCCGGCGTCGACCCGGCCGGCGAGATCGTGCTCATCGGCGCCCACTACGATACGGTGGCCGGCTCCCCGGGCGCGAACGACAACGCCAGCGGCGTCGCCGCACTGCTGGAGATCGCGCGCCTGCTCGCGCGGGAGCGGCCGGCGCGCAGCCTGCGCTTCGTCGCCTTCGTCAACGAAGAGCCGCCGTTCTTCTACACGCGGGACATGGGCAGCCGCGTCTATGCCCGCCGCGCCGCGCAGCGCGGGGAGCGCATCGTCGCCATGCTGTCCCTGGAGACCCTCGGCTACTATTCGGACGCCCGCGGCAGCCAGCGCTATCCGTTTCCGTTCGCCCTGTTCTACCCGGACCGGGGCGACTTCGTCGCCTTCGTCGGCAACCTCGCCTCGCGCGACCTGGTGCAGCGCTGCGTGCGCTCCTTCCGCGCGCACACCGCCTTCCCGGCGGAGGGCCTGGCCGCGCCGGGCTGGATGGGCGGCGTGCACTGGTCGGACCACTGGTCCTTCTGGCAGGAGGGCTATCCGGCGCTGATGGTGACGGACACCGCGCCGTACCGCTACCCGCACTACCATGCCGCGACCGACACGCCCGACAGGCTGGATTACGAGCGCCTGGCGCGGGTGACGGCGGGGCTTGCCCGGCTGGGTCTCGATCTGGCGGGCGGGCGCCCGGAAAGGTAGCCGGGCTGCACCGCTGCGCGAGGACGCGCACCCCGTTCAGCCGGCGCCGCAAAGGCCCGCATCGGGCCGTGTCCGGACAGCCGCGTCAGTCGTGGGAGCCGCTCCCCCGGCGCACAAAAAAACGGGGCAGGTCGTGCCTGCCCCGGACGCTCGCTCGGGTGCAGCCTCCTCTAGTGGGTCTCTTCCCAGCCGGTGATCATGGCCTTGATGTGCGAGGT
>DYFL01000017.1 GCA_020725195.1 Hydrogenophilus sp. | reverse complement strand
TGGTGGAGGCGGCGGGAATCGAACCCGCGTCCGCAAGCCCTCTACAGCCAGTTCTACATACTTAGCCTAGTCTTTTGATCTGACCCGCAACCCGCCGGCTGGCAGGCTGGTTACGGGCGATCCGCTGGATTTTCGTGCAAGTTCCCGCGGCATGAACCTGCCTTACTTCCTGCTGTTTATGACGCTGCTGCTGGTGTTACCCAGCCCGGCCCGCAGGCCGACCGGTGCAGCGTCCGGCCTTAAGCGGCCAGAGCGTAAGATTCGTCGTTGGCGACTATCTTGGTATCGGATGGATTAACGAGGTAGCCCGATCCTCGGTATGCCCTAACTGCTTTGCAACCCACGTCGAAACCGGGTCGCCCCCAAAGCAGTATATATGATGCCGGTTGCCTGAAAAAGTTCAAGCCCGTTGCTGCCTTATTGCCTGATCCAGTCGAGCAGGCCGTCGGGCGCATCGATGAAGCCGGCGGCGCCCCACTCCTCCGGCCGGTCTTCTTCACCCAGGTAGCCGTAGCGGGCGATGACCGTCGGCATGCCCGCCGCACGGGCGGCGGCCACGTCCCGCTCGGCGTCGCCGACATACAGGCACTGGCCGGGCCGTGCGCCGGCCAGTTCGCAGGCGTGCAGCAGCGGCTCGGGATGGGGCTTGGAATTGGCGCAGGTGTCGCCGCTGACCACACAGGCGGCGCGTTCGAGCAGGCCCAGGTGCCGGAGCAGCGGCCGGGTGAAGCGCTCGGGCTTGTTGGTCACCACGCCCCAGCGGATGCCCTGCGCCTCCATGGCGCCGAGCACCTCGGCCATGCCCGGGAAGAGGACCGAGAGCTCGGCGAGGTTGCGGTCGTAGAGGTCCAGGAAGTCCTGGCGCAGGGCGGGGAAATCGGGGTCGGCCGGGGTGATGCCGAAGCCCAGGCGCAGCAGGCCCTGGGAGCCGTGGGAGGCCTGGGGCCGGATCGCCTCGTCGGCCAGCGGCGCGAGCCCCCGGCGGCGGCGCAGCTCGTTCAGGGCGTAGCCCAGGTCCGGGGCGGTGTCGACCAGGGTGCCGTCGAGATCGAAGAGCACCACCCGGAACCGCCCGCGGGCCCTGTCAGACACGGCGGGTGGCGAGCAGGTAGTTGACGTCGGTGTCCCGCTCCAGCCGGTAGACCTTGGTGAAGGGATTGTAGGTCATGCCCATGAGCTCCTCCGCCTCCAGGCCGGCCCGTCGGGCGTAGGCCGTGAGCTCGGAGGGGCGGATGAACTTGGCCCAGTCGTGGGTGCCGCGGGGCAGGAGGTTGAGGACGTATTCGGCGCCGACGATGGCGAAGAGGTAGCTCTTGGGGTTGCGGTTGAGGGTGGAGAAGAACACCCAGCCGCCCGGCTTCACCAGGCGGGCGCAGGCCGCCACGGTGCTGGCGGGATCGGGTACGTGTTCGAGCATCTCCATGCAGGTGACCACGTCGAAGGACTCCGGCTGCTCGGCGGCGAGGTCCTCGGCCGAGATCAGCCTGTAGTCCACCGCGGCGCCGGACTCCAGCCTGTGCAGCTTGGCCACCTTGAGGGCCCGCTCGGAGAGGTCGATGCCGGTGACCCGGGCCCCCTTGCCCGCCATGCCCTCGGCCAGGATGCCGCCGCCGCAGCCGACGTCGAGCACGGCCTTGCCGGCGAGCGCGGCCTTGGCGTCGATCCACTCCAGGCGCAGGGGGTTGATCTCGTGCAGGGGTTTGAATTCGCTGTTGGGGTCCCACCAGCGGTGCGCCAGGGCGCTGAACTTGTCCAGCTCGGCTTGATCGGCGTTGCTCATGATGCTTCTGTCCGGGGTTTTCGAGGGGCTATTGTCGTCCAGGGCGCGGATGGCGGCTAGGCCTTCTTGCCGGCCTCGACATGCGCCTCGTAGTGCTGCAGGAACAGGGCCTCGAGCTCGTCGATGACCTCCTTGGCCGGGCGCCTGTGGAGCACGTGCTGGGTCATCAGCTCCGAGGTCTCGTTCAGGAGCTTGCCGCGGTCCAGCATGGGGTAGTTGGCCATGAGCCGCTTGATCGCCTTGACCACCGCCTCCTCGTCGGGCCTGGGCAGATTCAGCGGCCCCTGGGCGGGGGCCGCGGCTGCCTGCGGCGCCCCGGCGCGGCTGCGCAGGTATTCGGCATAGTCGAGCAGGCCGGCGCGCCTGTCCTCGGGCAGGCCGCGGAAGAGCTGGAGCAGGCGGCGCTCGTCGGGGCTCATGCCGGGACGGGTCAGATCCGGTTGGTGAGCAGCGGGCTCGTGTCCAGGAAGTCGAGGAAGGCCTGGAGCAGCTTGCTGCGGAATTTTTCCTGGGGATAGACCAGGGAGAGCTGGCGCCGCAGGGGCGGGTCCAGGGGCACCGCGGTGAGCTCGCCCAGCTTGACCTCCTTCGCCACCGTGGTGATGGAGACGATGGCGAAGCCGAGGCCGGCGGAGACCGCCCCCTTGATGGCCTCGCGGCTGCCCAGCTCCATGACCAGGTTGAGTTCGTCCGCGGAGACGCCGTTGGCACGGAAATACTCGTCGATGCATTCGCGGGTCCCGGAACCGGATTCCCGGCTGATGTAGGGCTCTTTGGCCAGGTCTCTGGGGCTGACGACGCTGTGGCGGGCGAGCGCGCTGTGCGGGGCGCAGATCATCACCAGCTCGTCCTCGCAGCAGACCTCGGTGACCAGGTTGGGGTGATGCGAGGGCGCCTCGATCAGACCGAGGTCCAGGGTGTGCTCCGCGACCTTGCTCTCGATGGTCTCGGTGTTGGCCACGGTGAGCCGCGCCTGGGTCTCCGGGTGCCGCTGCTTGAAGTCGCCCAGGAGCCGGGGCAGCATGTATTCGGCGATGGTGGTGGAGGCGCCGATCAGCAGCGGGCCGCTGACCTGGCCGGTGAGCTCGGAGATCCGCCCTTCCATCTCGGCGGTCAGGTTGAGGATGCGCTCGGCGTAGTCGAGGGCGAGCTCGCCGGCGGGGGTGAGCGAGATCTTGCCGTGGGAGCGCTCGAACAGACGGGTGTTGAAATGCTCTTCCAGCTGCTTGACCTGGAAGGTCACGGCCGGCTGCGTCATGAACAGCTGTTCGGCTGCCTTGGTGAAGGACAGCTGCCTGGCGACGGTGTAGAAGACTTGGAGGCGGCGATCGGCCATTGTTTATTAACTGATAAAAATTCGTTATGGATGTGAATGATAATCTTCCGGTAACCCCTCGTCCATGCACCCGTCGGTGACCCGGAAGAAACCCCGTATCGGGTCTCCGAGGCCACAGACTCTTGCGTCGGGGGGCGCCGGTGCGGGCCGCATCAGGTCGCCTTGTCCCCCATCAACTATCCGGCAGAATTCAATGGCGGCGGCGCTTCCCAGCGTGGTATAAGGGCTACGCCCACAATGATAATCTCCGGCTCGATCAGTCCATGGACCGAGGCTTCTACATCATCATGGCGGCGCAGTTTTTTTCCGCGCTGGCCGACAATGCCCTCCTGATCGCCGCCATCGCCATGCTGCGCGAAATCCAGGCGCCGTCGGAATACGAACCCCTCCTCAAGCTCTTCTTCACGATTTCCTACGTCCTGCTGGCCGCCTTCGTCGGGGCCTTCGCCGATGCCATGCCCAAGGGCCGGGTCATGTTCATCAGCAACACGATCAAGATCGCCGGCTGCGGCATGATGATCGCGGGCGTGCACCCGCTCTATGCCTATGCCGTCGTCGGCCTCGGGGCGGCGGCCTACTCGCCCGCCAAGTACGGCATCCTGACCGAGTACCTGCCCCACAGCAAGCTGGTGCTGGCCAACAGCTGGATCGAGGGGCTGACCGTGGGGGCCATCATCCTGGGCACCATCCTGGGCGGCTGGCTCATCAGCCCCATGGTCATCGATGCCTTCCACGCCGTGGACGAGCGGGTCTTCGGCGGCCTGGGCGAAACCCTGCTCAACTACAGCATGACGGCCATCGCCGGGCTCTACCTGGCGGCGGCGATCATCAACCTCTGGATTCCGAACACCGGCGTCGACCACAAGGTCGCGCACCGGTCGCCCGTCTACCTGATCCGCGACTTCGCCCACTGCGTGCGCCTGCTCTGGGTGGACAAGCTGGGCCAGATCACCCTCGCGGTCACCACCCTGTTCTGGGGGGCCGGCGCGACCCTGCAGTTCATCATGCTGCGCTGGGCCGAGGATGCCCTGGAGATCCCCCTGCACCAGGCCGCCTACCTGCAGGTGGTGTTCGCCATCGGCATCGCCTTCGGCGCCGTCATGGCCGGCAAGCTCATCCCCATCCACCAGTCGGTGAGGGTCATCGGCGTCGGCATCGCCATGGGCATCACCGCCACGCTGATGGCCCTCGTCACCAGCATGGGCCCCGCCATCATCCTGATGCTGGCCGTCGGCGCCATGGCCGGCTTCTTCGTGGTGCCCATGAACGCCCTGCTCCAGCATCGCGGCCACATCCTCATGGGGGCGGGCCACTCCATCGCCGTGCAGAACTTCAACGAGAACCTCTCCATCCTGGTCATGCTGGCCCTGTATGCCGTGCTGGTCTGGGCCGAGCTGTCCATCCACACGGTGATCATCCTCTTCAGCGTGTTCATCGCCCTGACCATGTACCTGGTGCGCCGCTGGCATCGGTCCAACATGCGGCTGCACAGGGAAGAGCTGGAGCGCCTGCTGGAGGCCGCGGAGCACGTGCACCACGGCCCCGTGCCGGGCAAGCCGCACTGAGCCTCGAGCGACAGACTCCTAGGAGCCTGTCGGACTTAAAGGAAATCGGCTGCAAATTCGGCGGAACGGTCCATATTTCGCCGCTTTCTTGGGCAATAGTGCGACTATTGCCCGGCGAAATCGCCAAAATCTGGCCTCGTTCGGCCGAATTTTGGCTGCGCCGAAACTCCGTTTTCGCTTCGATTCTTCAAGTCCGACAGGTTCCTAGCGGCGGAAGATCCAAAGTATCAGCGTGAGGATGGCTGAGACCAGCAGGCTGCTGGTGATGGGCAGATAGAAGGTGTAGCCCCTGCGCTCGATGCGTATGTCGCCGGGCAGGTTCCCAAGGCCCAGTTTCGCGAGCCAGGGCCAGAGCAGCCCCGCGGCCACCAGGATGAGCCCCAGGGTGATCAGCCACTTGGCCATAGGGCTCAGTCGGCCGGGGGCTTCGCCCCGCGGCTGGCGAGCCGGCGGCGGTAGGGATGCACGGACTTGGTCGGCTCGGCCGGCTTGCCCGCTTCCTTGCCTTCGCCCGCGCGCCCGGCCCAGGCCACCAGCCTGGCGACCTCGTCTTCCGCCAGCTCGGTGCGCTGGCCGCGCTTGAGGCGCGGCGGCAGGGCCACGGGGCCGAAGCGCACCCGGATGAGCCGGCTCACGGTGAGCCCCAGGGCCTCGAAGAGCCGGCGCACCTCCCGGTTGCGGCCTTCCATGAGGACCACGCGGTACCACCTGTTGGCCCCCTCGCCGCCCGTGGCCTCGATGCTCCGCACCTGCGCCGGGCCGTCCTCCAGCTTGACGCCCTGCCTCAGGGCCTCCAGCTGTTCGGCGCTCAGCTCGCCGAGCACCCGCACGGCGTATTCGCGCTCCACCTCGAAGCGCGGATGCATGAGCCGGTTGGCCAGCTCCCCGCTGGTGGTGAAGATGAGCAGGCCCTCGGTGTTGTAGTCCAGGCGCCCGATGGCGATCCAGCGCTCGCCGCGCAGACGCGGCAGCTGGTCGAAGACGCTGGCGCGGCGTTCGGGGTCGTCGCGGGAGACGATCTCGCCTTCCGGCTTGTGGTAGATCAGCACGCGGGGCAGGCGCGCCCGCCAGGGCAGGCGCACGACCTGGCCGTCCACCCGCACCACGTCGCTGGGCTTCACCCGGTCGCCCACCTGGGCGATCTGGCCGTTGACCGAGACCCGGCCGGTGGCGATGTACATCTCCATGTCGCGGCGCGAGCCCAGGCCCGCCGCCGCCAGCATCTTGTGCAGCTTCTCGCTCTCGGCCGCCTCGCGCTGCCGCGCCTCGGCGCCCGCGGTGCGGCCGCGGGCGGCCTGGGCGGGGCGGTTGCGGCCAGGGCGGGGGGGCTTGGGCGTAGAGGGTCTAGGCATGGCTGTCCGGTAAGGGGTCTTGTCGTTCGGCGGGGGCCGGGGCCTCCAGGCCCTCGGGCGGGGGCGTCTGCTGCTCATTGTAGCCGGCCGCCGCCGGGGCTTCGTCGCCGAAGGGCATCAGGGCGCCCAGCTCCCGGCTGAGCTCGGGCAGCGGCGGCAGCTCGGCGAGCGCCCGCAGGTTGAGGTCGCCGAGGAACTGCCTGGTGGTGGCGTAGAGCCCAGGGCGGCCCGGCACGTCCTTGTGCCCCACCACCTCGACCCAGCCGCGTTCCTCCAGGGTCTTGAGGATCTGGCTGCTCACGGCCACGCCGCGGATCTCCTCGATGTCGCCCCGGGTGACGGGCTGGCGGTAGGCGATGATGGCCAGGGTCTCCAGCACGGCGCGGGAATACCTGGGCGGCTTTTCCGGGTTCAGCCGCTCCAGATAGGCCTGGTACTCGGGCCGCGTCTGGAAGCGCCAGCCCTCGGCCACGCTCACGAGCTCCACGCCGCGGCCGGCCCAGTCGGCCTGCAGCGCCTCCAGCGCCCGGCGCAGGAAGTCGTAGTTGAGCGCCTCCTCGAAGACCCGCTTCAGCTCGGCGAGCGTGAGCGGCCCGCTGCTTGCGAGCAGCACGGCCTCCAGGATGCGCTTGACGTCGTCCAGGCTACTGATCGAGGGGGGTGTAGGCGAGGCGGGCATGGATGGGGGCGAAGGGTGCGTTCTGCACGATGTCGACGAGGCGCTCGCGGGCGAGCTCCAGCAGGGCGAGGAAGGTGACCACCAGCTCGGAGCGGCCGGCATGCTCGGCGAAGAGGTCGGCGAACGGGGCGTAGCTCCGGTCCTGGAGCAGCTTCAGGATGCGGCTCATGTGCTCGCGCACCGAGAGCTCCTGGCGCGGCACCCGGTGGTGGCGGTTCATGGAGGCGCGCTTGAGGATGTCGCCCCAGGCGGCCATCAGGTCGTCGGGGCTGACCTGGGGCAGGCGCTTGTG
Organism: Hydrogenophilus sp.; assembly: GCA_020725195.1. Lineage (GTDB taxonomy): Bacteria > Pseudomonadota > Gammaproteobacteria > Burkholderiales > Thiobacillaceae > DYFL01. Next base: position 35,674 of record DYFL01000017.1, on the reverse strand, counting down.
CGCGAGCTGCTCCAGCCAGACGCTGACCGGCAGGAAGTCCCGGCCCAGCTGCGGCACCGCATCCAGGTTGCGGGCGGCGAGCTTCATCTGCTCGTATTCCAGCAGCCGGCGCACGAGTTCGGCGCGGGGGTCGGCCTCCTCGCCCGCCTCCGCCTTCTCGGGCCGGGGCAGGAGCATGCGCGACTTGATCTCGATGAGCATGGCGGCCATGACCAGGTATTCCGCCGCCAGCTCCAGGCGGTGCCGGCGCATGGCCTCGACGTAGTCGATGTACTGGCGGGTGAGGTCCGCCATGGGGATGTCGAGCACGTCGATGTTGTTGCGGCGGATGAGCCAGAGCAGGAGGTCCAGCGGCCCCTCGAAGGCGTCCAGGATCACCTCCAGGGCGTCGGGCGGGATGAAGAGGTCCTGGGGGAACTCCAGCCAGGGCTGGCCCAGGACGCGGGCGACCGCATCCCGGGCCGGCTCGGCCTCGGGCGCTTCCTGGGTGGCGGGTTGGCTCATGCGGGGAATACGATCTTGACGACGTCCCGGTAGTGTTTGACGAAGTGGACCTCGAGCCCCGCCTTGACGTAGTCCGGCAGGCGCTGGAAGTCGGGCCGGTTGGCCTCCGGCAGGATCAGTTCCGCGATGTTAACGCGTTTGGCCGCGATCACCTTCTCCCGGATGCCGCCCACGGGCAGCACCTGGCCGGTGAGGGTGAGCTCGCCGGTCATGGCCAGGGGGCGCGCCGGCTTCTCGCCGCGGGCGAGCGACAGCAGCGCCGTGGCCATGGTGATGCCGGCGGAAGGGCCGTCCTTGGGCGTGGCGCCCTCGGGCACGTGCAGGTGCACGAAGGCGGCGTCGAAGAACCTGGCGTCGCCGCGGAAGGGCTTGAGGTGGCTGGCGATATAGCTGTAGGCGATCTCGGCGGACTCCTTCATCACCTCGCCGAGCTTGCCGGTGAGCTTGAAGCCGCGGTTCAGGGTGTGCACCTTGGTCGCCTCGATGGTCAGCGTCGCCCCGCCCAGGGCCGTCCAGGCGAGCCCCGTCACCACCCCGACCCCGGAGGCCGGCCGCTCCCGGGTGTAGGGCGGCCGCTCCAGGAAGGCCTCGACGTCGCCCACGGCGACATGGACCTTTTCCGCCGCTCCGCCCACGATCCTGACCACGGCCTTGCGCACCACCTTGCCGAGCTGCTGCTCGAGCTGGCGCACCCCGGCCTCGCGGGCATAGCCCTCGATGATGCGGCGCAGCGCCCCGTCGGTGATGCTCACCTGGCCGCGCCTGAGGCCCGAGCGCTCGATCTGCCGGGGCCAGAGATGGTGGCGGGCGATGGCGAGCTTCTCCTCGGTCAGATAGCCCGAGAGCCGGATCACCTCCATGCGGTCCAGGAGCGGCCCCGGGATGGTGTCCATCTGGTTCGCCGTGCAGATGAAGAGCACCTTGTTGAGGTCGAAGCGCACGTCGAGATAATGGTCCAGGAAGTCGGCGTTCTGCTCCGGGTCCAGCACTTCCAGGAGCGCCGAGGCCGGGTCGCCCTGGTAGGAGGCGCCGATCTTGTCGACCTCGTCGAGCATGATGACGGGGTTGGCCGAGCCCACCTCCTTGATGGCCTGGATGAACTTGCCGGGCATGGCGCCGATGTAGGTGCGGCGGTGGCCCTTGATCTCGGCCTCGTCGCGCATGCCGCCCACGGAGAAGCGGTAGAACTTGCGCCCCAGGGCGCGGGCCACGGAGCGGCCGATGGAGGTCTTGCCCACGCCGGGCGGCCCGACCAGGAGCAGGATGGAGCCCGCCACCTCGCCCTTCATGGCGCCCACGGCGAGGAACTCGATGATGCGCGCCTTGACGTCGTCGAGGCCGTCGTGGTCGGCGTCCAGGATCCTGCGGGCGCGGGCGAGGTCGAGCTTGTCCTCGGTGTACGCGCCCCAGGGCAGGCTGGTGAGCCAGTCGAGGTAGTTGCGGGTGACGGTGTACTCCGGCGAGCCGTGCTCCAGGGCCGCGAGCTTGTCCATCTCCTCGCCGATCCGCTTCGCCGCGGGCTCCGGCAGGCGGAGCTTGTCGACGCGCCCCCGGTAGAGCTCGAGATCGGCGGTACGGTCGTCCTTGGCGATGCCCAGTTCCTTCTGGATCGCCCTGAGCTGCTCGCGCAGGAAGAATTCCCGCTGCTGGCGGGTCATCTTCTCCTCGACCTTCTCCCGGATCTGGGTCTGCAGCCGCGCGACGTCGAGCTCCTTCTTGATCAGCAGCAGCACCCGCTGCATGCGCCGGCGCAGCCCCGTGGTCTCCAGCACCTCCTGCAGCTTGTCCTTGGGCGCGGTGGTCAGGCTCGCCGCGAAGTCGGCGAGCAGGGCCGGTTCGTTCGGGCTGAAGCGGTTGAGGAAGAACTTCAGCTCCTCCGAGTACAGGGGGTTGAGCGGCAGCAGCTCCTTGATGGCGTTGATGATGGCCAGGGCGTAGGCGCGGATCTCCTCGGTGTCGGTGCGCCGCGGCGCGGCCGGGTACTCGACCCGGGCATAGAAGGGCGGCTCGCCGGAGATCCACTCGGCGATGCGGAAGCGCGCCACCCCCTCGGCCACGAACTGGATCTTGCCGTCCGCGCGCATGGGGTGGTGCATGCGCACCAGGGTGCCGACCCCGTAGAAGTCCTCGGGCCGCGCGTCGTCGGACTTGTCGCCCTGGGCCAGGACCAGGCCGACCAGGTGGTGCTCGGTCTCGCCGATCTGCCTCACGGTCTCCATCCAGGGCCCCTCGTTCATGATGAGCGGCAGGGTCTGGGCCGGGAAGAAGGGCTTCTCGGTGAGCGGCAGGATGTGGATCGTCGAGGGCAGCGTCCTGGCCGGCAGGGCGGGCAGGGCCGCGGCCTCCTCGGCCGGCTCGACGATCTCGCCTTCGATGGGGGGGTCGTGGTCTTCGCTCATGGCTCCGCTGACGAATCGAGGGTATGCCCAGTTTGTGGTGGCCACGCCCCGGGTTTCAAGTGGCCCGCCGTCAACACCCCTGCCGGCGGAGCTCAGCCGTAGCTCAGCCCCATGGCCTCGCGCACGTCGCGCATGGTCTCGCGGGCCAGGTCGCGGGCGTGCTCGCAGCCGTCGGCGATGATGTTGCGCACCAGGTCGGGCTCCTCGGTGTAGGCCCGCGCCCGCTCCTGGATGGGGGCGAGCTCCCTGAGCACCGCCTCGATCACGGGCTGCTTGCACTCGATGCAGCCGATGCCTGCAGAGGTGCAGCCCTGGCGCACCCAGGCCTTGACCTCCTCATTGGAATAGACCAGGTGGAACTGCCAGACCGGGCACTTCTCCGGGTCGCCCGGGTCGGTGCGCCGCACCCGCGCCGGGTCGGTGGGCATGGTGCGGATCTTCTTCGCCACCGCCTCGGGATCCTCGCGCAGGGCGATGGTGTTGTGGTAGGACTTGGACATCTTCTGGCCGTCCAGGCCGGGCATCCTGGAGGCGGCGGTGAGCAGGGCCTCGGGCTCGGTGAGGATCATCTTGCCGCCGCCCTCCAGATAGCCGTAGAGGCGCTCGCGGTCGCCCAGGGAGAGGCTCTGGGCCTCGGCCAGGAGGGCGCGGGCGGAAGCCAGGGCCTCCTCGTCGCCCCGCTCCTGGTAGCGGGTGCGCAACTCCTGGTAGAGCTTGCCCTTCTTGCCGCCGAGCTTCTTGACCGCGGCCTCGGCCTTGTCCTCGTAGCCCGGCTCGCGCCCGTAGAGGTGGTTGAAGCGGCGCGCGATCTCGCGGGCGAACTCGATGTGGGGCACCTGGTCCTCGCCCACCGGCACGCGGTTGGCGCGGTAGATGAGGATGTCCGCGCTCTGCAGCAGGGGATAGCCCAGGAAGCCGTAGGTGGAGAGGTCCTTCTCGGTGAGCCGCTCCTGCTGGTCCTTGTAGGTGGGCACGCGCTCCAGCCAGCCCAGGGGCGTCATCATGGAAAGGAGCAGGTGCAGCTCGGCGTGCTCCAGGACCTGGGACTGGATGAACAGGGTGGCCCGCTTGGGGTCGACCCCCGCGGCCAGCCAGTCGATCACCATCTGCCAGGCGGCCTCCTCGATGGCGCCAGGATTGTCGTAGTGGGTGGTCAGGGCATGCCAGTCGGCGACGAAGAACAGGCACTCGTATTCGTGCTGGAGCCTGAGCCAGTTCTTCAGCACCCCGTGGTAGTGCCCCAGGTGGAGGCTGCCCGTGGGGCGCATGCCGGAGAGGACGCGGTCGGCGTACATGCGGGATTTCCTAGGTCAAAACGATCTGGAGCAGGGCCAGGAGCTCGACGGGCTCGATAGCGAAGAGGCTGGCGGCGAGGCTGATCAGGGCCAGGATCAGCGGCCAGATGATGACCCCGAGCAGTCCTGTGAAGAGCAGCGCCAGCAGGATGAACAGGCCGTAGGGCTCGATGCGCGCCAGGCCGTAGGCCGCCCGCGGCGGCAGCAGGCTCACCGCGATGCGGCCGCCGTCGAGCGGCGGGATCGGCAGCAGGTTCAGGGCCATGAGCACGGCATTGATGAACACGCCGGCAGCGCCCATCAGGGCCAGCGGCATGGCGAAGGGCGTGGCCTGCAGGGCGAAGGCGAACTTGACCATGGCCGCCCAGAACAGGGCCATCACCAGGTTGGCCCCGGGCCCGGCGGCCGCCACCCAGAGCATGTCCTGCTTGGGGCGGCGCAGGTTGTTGAAGTTCACGGGCACCGGTTTGGCCCAGCCGAAGAGGATGCCGCCCCCGCCCGCCAGCTTGGACAGAAGCAGGATCACCAGCGGCACCAGGATGGTGCCCACGGGGTCGATGTGGCGCAGGGGATTGAGGCTGATGCGGCCCATCATCTCGGCGGTGCGGTCGCCGAAGCGGCGGGCGGCATAGCCGTGGGCCGCCTCGTGCAGGGTGATGGCGAAGATCACCGGGATGGCGAAGATGGCGATCTTCTGGATGACGTTCAGTTCCATGCGGCGCTCGGTCGATTATTCGGATTCGATGCCCAGCCTGGCCGGGTCGCCCTTGCCAGGGCGCAGCAGCTCGGGCACCTCGCCGGTCAGGTCGATCACGCTGGTGGGCTCGACCCCGCAGGAGCCGGACTCCAGGATCAGGTCCACCCGCTTGGCGAGGCGCTCGCGGATCGCTTCCGGGTCGTTGAGGGGGTGCTCGTCTCCGGGAAGCTGCAGGGTCGCGGACAGGATCGGCTCGCCCAGCTCGGCGAGCAGGGCCGCCACCACGGGGTGCTCCGGCACCCGGATCCCGATGCTGCTGCGCTTGGGGTCCTGCAGGCGCCGGGGCACCTCGCGGGTGGCCTCGAGGATGAAAGTATAGCTGCCGGGAGTGGCGCTCTTCAGCAGGCGGTACTGGCGGTTGTCGACCCGGGCGTAGTGGGCGATCTCGGACAGGTCGCGGCAGATCAGGGTGAAATAGTGCTGCTCGTCGACGCCGCGGATGGCCCGGATGCGCTCCATGCCCTCCTTGTTGCCGATGGCGCAGCCCAGGGCGTAGCAGGAGTCGGTGGGGTACACGACCACGCCGCCCGCGCGCAGGATCCGAGCCGCCTCGCGGATCAGGCGCGGCTGGGGGTTGTCCGGGTGGACGGAGAAGAACTGGCCCATGTCTTGGGAAGGCCTACCAGGCCGCCCAGACCGGCCGGCAGCGTTCCGGCAGCGGCTGCAGGCGGCCCAGCTCCCGGCCGCCCTCGCCCGGCGCGTGGAAATCTGAACCCACCGAGGCCGCGAGCCCGAACTCGAGGGCGAGGTCGGCGAAGACCGGAACCTGGTCCGGGGTCTGGCTGCCGCTCACCACCTCGACCGCCTCGCCGCCCGCCGCCCTGAACTCGGCGAAGAGCAGGCGCAGCTTCTCGCGGCCGAAGTTGTAGCGGCCGGGGTGGGCGAGCACCGCCTGGCCGCCCGCCTGGCGGATCCAGTCGACCGCCTCGGAGAGCTCCGCCCATTCGTGATGGACGTAGCCCGGCTTGCCCTTGACCAGATACTTCCTGAACACCGTCCTCACGTCCTTGACCCGCCCCTGCTCCACCAGGAAGCGGGCGAAATGGGTGCGGCCGATGAGCTCCTTGTTCTCCGCCAGGGCATAAGCGCCCTCGAAGGCGCCGCCGATGCCGTGCCGGGCGAGCTCGTCGGCGATGCGCCGGGCCCGCTCGGTGCGTCCGGCGCGGTTGCGGGCCAGCCCCTCCACGATGGCGGCGTGCGCCGGGTCCAGCCGCAGGCCGACGATGTGGACGGTGCTCCTGCCCCAGGTGGCGGAGATCTCCACGCCGGGGACGAGCTCGATGCCGCAGGCGTCGGCGGCACGCTTGGCCTCGGCCCAGCCGCGCAGGTCGTCGTGGTCGGTCAGCGCCAGCACCCCGACCCCCTGGGCATGGGCGCGCCGGACCAGTTCGCTGGGGGAAAGGGTGCCGTCGGAAACCCGGGAGTGGCAGTGGAGGTCGTAGGAAGACATGGAACCCAGCTTGAGCAACGGCGACAAATCATAGCAAAATGCCCTCCTTCCCACCACGCGGCCCCCGCCGCCGGATCGTGACCTGCCCGTGAAATTCCTCTTCGACCTCTTCCCCATCATCCTCTTCTTCGCCGCCTACCAGTGGGGGGCGGCCAACCCGGAATCGGCGGCCGGGCTGCTCTCCGCCCTGGGGCTGCACATCGCCGGCGGGGCCAAGCCCGGCGTCTTCCTCGCCACCGTGGCGGCCATCGCCGCCACCTTCGCCCAGATCGGCTGGGTCTGGGCCCGGCACCGCAAGGTGGACACCATGCTCTGGGTGAGCCTCGCGCTCATCGTGGTGTTCGGCGGCGCCACCCTGCTGCTGCAGGACGAGGCCTTCATCAAGTGGAAGCCGACGGTGCTCTACTGGCTCTTCGCCCTGGCCCTGGGCCTGGCGCCGGTGCTGTTCGAGCGCAACCTGATCCGCCTGCTGATGGAAAAGCAGGTCGCCCTGCCCGAGGCCGTCTGGGGCCGGCTCAACCTCGGCTGGGCCGGGTTCTTCACCTTCATGGGGGTGGCCAACCTGTATGTGGCCTTCAGCTACTCGACCGACACCTGGGTGGACTTCAAGCTGTTCGGCACCCTGGGCCTCATGGTCCTGTTCATCCTCGGGCAGAGCGTCTATCTCGCCCGCCACGTGAAGGAGGTGGAATGAGCCGCTGGTACGCCATCGTCGGCAGGGACGTCCCCGGGAGCCTGGAGCGGCGCCTGGCCGCGCGGCCGGCCCACCTGTCCCGCCTGGAGGCGCTGCGCGACGCAGGCCGGCTGCTCCTGGCCGGTCCCTTCCCCGCCATCGACAGCCCGGACCCGGGCCCGGCGGGCTACTCGGGCAGCCTCATCGTCGCCGAGTTCGAGGACCTCGAGGCCGCCCGGGCCTGGGCCGGGGCCGATCCCTACGTCGCCGCCGGGGTCTATGCCGAGGTCGCGGTCCAGCCGTTCAGGAAGGTGCTGCCCTGATGCAGACCACCGTCGACCTCATGCGCGCGCGCCTCGCCGCGCTCGAGCCCGAATCCCTGGAGATCGCCGACGAGAGCGCCCGGCATGCCGGACACGAGGGGGCCAAGGGCGGCGGCGGCCATTACCGCCTCAGCATCGTCTCCGCCCGCTTCAGGGGGCTGAGCCCGGTGGCCCGCCACCGGATCATCTACCAGGCCCTGGGCGAGCTGATGCACCAACGCGTCCACGCCCTCAGCATCACCGCCCTGAGCCCGGACGAGATCTGAGCACTCCAACCCCGGAACGCCTAGCCGATGCTAAGCTTGGCGGCCGGAGTCTATCCCGACCCCATACAACCACGAGAGGTACACGCATGAAGACCATCCTTGCCCGCAGCCTGATCCTGGCCGGCGCCATGGCCCTGCCCGCCGCCCTACTCGCCGCCGAGGCCCCCGGCCAGGCCGGGAACGGCAAGCCGACCGCCACGGTCAACGGCGTGGCGATCCCGGCGCTCTACGCCGACCTGCTGCGCCAGGACCGCCAGGCCCAGGGCCAGCCGATGAACGAGACGACCATCCGCGAGACCCTGGTCAACATGGAGGTGCTGGCCCAGGCGTCGGTCAAGAAGGGGCTGGACAAGGACCCCAAGGTCCAGGCCACCATCGACGTGAACCGCAAGGAGATCCTGGGTCGCGCACTGCTGGACGACTACGCGCGCAGCCACCCCGTGCCGGAGGAGGCCCTCAAGGCCGAGTACGAGCGCCTGAAGGCGGAAGCCGGCACCAAGGAATACCACCCCCGCCACATCCTGGTGGCCACCGAGGCCGAGGCCAAGGACATCATCGCCAAGCTCAATACCAAGAAGGCCAAGTTCGAGGACCTGGCGAAGAAGCACTCCAAGGACGCCTCCAAGGCCCAGGGCGGCGACCTCGGCTGGCTCGCACCGAGCAACGTGGTGCCCGAATTCGGCGACGCCATGGTCAAGCTCAACAAGGGCGAGCACACCAAGACCCCGGTGCAGTCCCCCTTCGGCTGGCACGTGATCCGCCTGGACGACAGCCGCGCCCTGCAGTTCCCCGGGTTCGACCAGGTCAGGGCACGCATCGCCGCCCATCTGCAGCAGCAGCAGCTGCGCAAGTACGTCTCCGAGCTGCGCGCCGCCGCGAAGGTGGAGTAAGTCCCCTCCGCCGCCGCAGGCTAGTACGCCAACCCATAAGTTCCGCTATGTTCGACACGCCCCGCATCGCCGATTGCTTTGTGGTTACGGCCGCCGCCTCGCGGCTTAACCTGCCTGGCAGGCAGGTTAGCCTGCACCGAAACTGCGTTTTCGCTCATCCTCGCCATAGCTACGGCTATGGCTGCGGTTCGCTTCGCGCACTCGGCGCGCGGATGCGCGTCTCGGCATGTACGCAAACTTATGGGTTGGCGTACTAGTCCTTCGGGAATCCGGGGCGCGGGTCGAAGCGGGACAGCGATTTCAGCTGCTCGTAGAGCGCCCGCTCCGCCTCGCTGAGCTTGGGCGGCAGCACGATCTGCAGCTGCACGTAGAAGTCCCCCGCCCCGGAGGCGGCCGGCATGCCCTTGCCGGCGAGCCTCAGCTTCTGGCCGCTGCGGGCGCCGGCCGGGATCTTCAGGCGCACCGCACCGGCCAGGGTCGGCACGGAGACCCGCGCACCCAGGGCGGCCTCCCACGGGGCGATGGGCATGTCCAGGTAGATGTCCCTGCCTTCCAGGCGGTAAAGACTGTGCGGTGCCAGCTGGATGGCGAGGTAGAGGTCGCCCGCCGCCCCGTGCGCGCCGCGGCCGCCCTTGCCGGGCAGCCTCAGGCGTCCGCCCGGCAGCACGCCGGCCGGGATGCGCACCCGCAGGGTGCGCGGCACCTGCCCGGGTGCGGCGAGGCTCAGGCTGCGCTCGGTGCCCTGGTAGGCCTCCTCCAGGGTCAGGGTCACGCCGGCCTCCACGTCCTGCCCCCGGGCCGCCCCGAAGCCCGCCTCCTGGAATCCCCGGCCGCCCCGGAAGCCCGGGCCGCCGCCCAGGCCCCCGAACAGCTGGGAGAAGAGATCGCCGAAGTCCATGCCGCCGAAATCCGCGCCGCCCGGGCCCCCCTGGCCGAAGCGTTCGCCCCAGCCGGGAGGCGGACGGAATTCCTGGCCGCTCCGGTAACGGCCCAGCTGGTCGTAGGCGGCGCGCTTCTCGGGGTCGCTCAGGACATCGTTGGCCTCGTTCACCTCCTTGAACCTTTCCTCCGCATCCGGCTCCTTGGAGACGTCCGGGTGGTACTTGCGGGCCAGCCGCCGGTAGGCCTTCCTGATGTCTTCCGTCGTGGCATCGCGCGCCACGCCGAGGATCTGATAATAATCTTTATATTTCATGCCCTTACTGACCCCCTGCAGCGACCACAGCCCTTACATGGGGTGAGCGCCGAATTCTTGCAAGCCCCATTTTGGCCTGTGCTATGATCCAGCTTGATCATTCATCACGCAAACAGACACAAAATGAGCGAAAAAGAACGCCATAACCTGCAGGATCTCTTCCTGAACACCCTGCGCAAGGAGCACATCCCGGTCTCCGTCTTCCTGGTCAACGGCATCAAGCTGGTGGGGCGCATCGAGTCCTTCGACCAGTACATGGTCCTGCTGCGCGGCCACGACCAGGCGGTGCAGGCGATCTTCAAGCACGCGATCTCGACGGTCTCGCCCTCCAAACAGATCACCCTGCCCCTGGGCGGCCCGGCTCGGCCCCCCGGCAAGGAAGGCGCCTGAGCCTCACCCCCTGACAAGCGAAACGGGGCGGCCTGCATGGCCGCCCCGTTTCGCTTCCGGGCACCGGAGACTTAGTCCCCGTCACCCTCCTCCGCGTCCTGACCCTCCTCTTCCGACTCCAGCACGCGCTCCAGGCCGACGAGCTTCTCGCCCTTGCCCAGGTTGATCAGCGTGACGCCCTGGGTCGTGCGGCCGAGCTCGCGGATCTCGCGGACGCGGGTGCGGATGAGCACGCCGCCGGTGGTGATGAGCATGATCTCGTCGTCCGGGTCCACCAGGGTGGCGGCCACCATCCGGCCGTTGCGCTCGCTGGTCTGGATGGCGATGAGGCCCTGGCCGCCGCGGTTGTGGCGGGTGTACTCGGTGATGGGGGTGCGCTTGCCGTAGCCGTTCTCGGTGGCGGTGAGCACGCTCTGCGCCTCGCTCTCGGCCACCAGGAGCGCGATGACCCGGGCCCCCTCGCCCAACTTCATGCCCCGCACGCCGCGGGCGGTGCGGCCCATGGGGCGGACGTCGTTCTCGTCGAAGCGGTTGGCCTTGCCCTCGTCGGTGAAGAGCATGACGTCGTGCGCCCCGTCGGTGATGGCCACGCCGATCAGGTAGTCGCCCTCGTCCAGGTTCACGGCGATGATGCCCAGGGAGCGGGGGCGCGAGAACTCGGACAGCGGGGTCTTCTTGACGATGCCGTGGGCGGTGGCCATGAAGACGTACTGGTTCTCGGCGAACTCCTTGACCGGCAGGATGGCATTGACCGCCTCGCCGGGCTCGATCTTGAGCAGGTTGACGATGGGTTTGCCGCGGCTGACACGGCTGCCCTGCGGCACCTCGTAGACCTTGAGCCAGAACATGCGGCCGCGGTTGGTGAAGCACAGGATGTAGTCGTGGGTGTTGGCGACGAAGAGCTTCTCGATGAAGTCCTCTTCCTTGGTCGTCGCCGCCTGCTTGCCGCGGCCGCCGCGCTTTTGCGTCCGGTAGTCGTCGAGCGGCTGGGACTTGATGTAGCCGGTGTGCGAGAGGGTCACCACCACGTCCTGGGGCGCGATCAGGTCCTCCAGGGACATCTCGCGCGCCTCGGCCACGATCTCGCTGCGGCGCTTGTCGCCGAAGGCGTTCTTGATGTCGTCAAGCTCGTCGGCGATGATCCGGGTCACCCGCTCGGACTTGTCCAGAATGTCCAGGAGGTCGGTGATGCGGGCCATGACGTCCTTGTACTCACCAACGATCTTGTCCTGCTCCAGGCCCGTGAGGCGCTGCAGCCTGAGGTCCAGGATGGCCTGGGCCTGGACGTCGGAGAGGCGGTAGCCCGCCTCGTGCAGGCCGTACTCGGGGGCGAGGCCCACGGGTTTGTAGAGTTCGCCGCCGCGGCTGAGCATCTCCTCGACCAGGACCGAGCGCCAGGCGCGGCCCATCAGCCCGGCCTTCGCCTCGGCCGGCGTGGGCGAGGCCTTGATGAGGGCGATGATCTCGTCGACGTTGGCCAGGGCCACCGCCAGGCCCTCCAGGATGTGGCCGCGCTCGCGCGCCTTCTTCAGCTCGAACTGGGTGCGGCGGGTGACCACCTCGCGGCGGTGGCGCAGGAAGGCCTCGAGGAACTGCTTGAGGTTGAGGAGCCGCGGCTGACCGTCGACCAGGGCCACCATGTTCATGCCGAAGGTGTCCTGCATCGGGGTCTGTTTGTACAGGTTGTTGAGGATCACCTCGGGCATCTCGCCGCGCTTCAGTTCGATGACCACGCGCATGCCGGACTTGTCCGATTCGTCGCGGATCTCGCTGATGCCCTCGATGGCCTTGTCGCGCACCAGCTCACCGATCTTGGCGCAGAGGTTGGCCTTGTTCACCTGGTAGGGCAGCTCGTCGATGATGATGGCCTCGCGGCCACCGCCCTTCTCGATCTCCTCGAAGTGGCACTTGGCGCGCATCACCACCCGGCCGCGGCCGGTGCGGTAGCCCTCCTTCACCCCGGTGAGGCCGTAGATGATGCCGGCGGTGGGGAAATCGGGGGCGGGGACGATGTCGATGAGCTCGTCGACCGTGATCTCGGGGGTGGCGAGCACCGCCAGGCAGGCCTCCACGATCTCGTTGAGGTTGTGCGGCGGGATGTTGGTCGCCATGCCCACGGCGATGCCGGCCGAGCCGTTGACCAGCAGGTTGGGGAACCTGGCCGGGAGGATCAGCGGCTCCTGCTCGGAGCCGTCGTAGTTGGGGCCGAAGTCCACCGTCTCCTTGTCGATGTCGGCCAGGAGCTCGTGGGCGATCTTGGCCATGCGGATCTCGGTGTAGCGCATGGCCGCCGCGTTGTCGCCGTCCACCGAACCGAAGTTGCCCTGGCCATCGACCAGCGGGTAGCGGAGCGAAAAGTCCTGGGCCATGCGCACGATGGTGTCGTAGACCGCGGTGTCGCCGTGCGGGTGGTATTTGCCGATGACGTCGCCGACCACGCGCGCCGACTTCTTGTAGGCCTTGTTCCAATCGTTGGACAGTTCGTGCATGGCGTAGAGCACGCGGCGGTGCACGGGTTTGAGGCCGTCGCGCACGTCGGGAAGCGCCCGGCCCACGATCACGCTCATGGCGTAATCGAGATAGGAGCGGCGCATTTCCTCCTCGAGGCTGACGGGCAACGTTTCCTTGGCGAACTGTTCCATGGGCGGGGTCTGGATGTCGTTATGGGATGGGGGAAAAGCGGCCTATTTTAGCATGGGCCCGCCCCCCTCGAATGCGCAAAAAAGGCGGCCGGAGGCCGCCTCTGCGGGGCCCGCGCCACCTCTAGAGATAGGCCTTGCCCTCCTCGCCCGGGTTGGGCAGGCCGGCGATGCGCCAGGCCTCCCGCGCCGTGGGGAAGTACACCGTCATGCAGTTGGGAGCAAGCCCGCTCACCTGGCACACGTGGGACAGGGCCGGCGGCGCCCCGGTGCGCCCGTAGGCCTCGCGCAGCTGCCGGATGATCTCCCATTGGCACTCGCCCAGCTCCCCCACCCCGTCCAGGGCGGCGATCTGGCGTGCCAGGCCCTCGTCCCAGCGCCCCGGGTCGCGGAAAAAGCCGTCCTCGTCGAACAGGAATGAGGTGTCGTCGTATGCGATTTTTCCCATGATTTCCTCCAACTCTCGCCCGTAGCGATACTGCATCTATAGCATCCCCGGGAGGGTCTGCTTGCCAGCCGTCGGGGCGCCGCTTAGCATGCGCCCATGAGCGCAAAAGACCTCGCGGATGCCCGCATCGACGCGGGCTGGATCATCCCCGTGGAACCCGCGGGGACACTGGCCGAGCACGCCCTGATCGTCCGGGACGGCCGCATCCTGGACCTCCTGCCGCAGCCCGAGGCGGACACCCGCTACGCCCCCGCCCGGCACACCAGGCTGCCGGGGCACGTCCTCATACCGGGCCTGGTCAACCTGCACACCCATGCCGCCATGACCCTGCTGCGCGGCTACGCCGACGACAGGCCGCTCATGGTGTGGCTCAGGGAGCACATCTGGCCCGCCGAGAACCGCTGGGTCTCCCCGGAGTTCGTCCACGACGGCACCCTGCTCGCCTGCGCCGAGATGCTCAGGGGCGGCATCACCTGCTTCAACGACATGTACTTCTTCCCGGAGGCCGCCGTGGAGGCCGCCCTGCAGGCCCGGATGCGCATCGCGGCGGGGATCATCGTCCTGGATTTCCCCACCCCCTATGCCGCCGACCCCGACGGCTACCTGCAGAAGGGCATGGCGCTGCGCGATGCCTGCAAGGAGCGGGAGGGGGTCAGCTTCTGCCTGGCCCCGCACGCGCCCTACACGGTGGGCGATCGGACCTTCGAGAAGCTCCTCGTCTATGCCGAGCAGCTGGACCTGCCGGTGCACATCCACGTGCAGGAAACCGAGGACGAAATCCGGGAGGGCATCGCCAACCATGGCCAGCGTCCCCTGCCCCGGCTGCGCGGCCTGGGGCTGCTGGGCCCCAATCTCATCGCAGTGCATGCCGTGCATCTTGAGCCGGAGGAGATCCGCCTGCTGGCCGGGCATGGCTGCCATGTCGCCCATTGCCCGACGTCCAATCTCAAGCTCGCGAGCGGCATCGCACCGGTGGCCGCCCTCCTCGAGGCGGGGGTGAATGTCGGCCTGGGCAGCGACGGGGCGGCGAGCAACAACCGCCTGGACCTGTTCGCCGAGATGCGCCTGGCGGCCCTGCTGGCCAAGGCGGCCACCGGCCGGGCGGAGGCCCTGCCCGCAGGGGAGGCGCTGCGCATGGCCACCCTGAACGGCGCCCGGGCCCTGGGCCTGGAGCAGGATCTGGGCTCGCTCGCGCCGGGCAAGCGGGCCGACGTCGTCGCGGTGGACCTGGGGGGCATCGCCATCCAGCCCTGCTACGACCCCGTCTCCCACCTGGTCTACAGCGCCGGGCGCGAACAGGTCAGCCATGTCTGGGTGGCCGGCGAGCCGGTGGTGGAGGCCGGCGCCTGCCGATTCGTGGACGAGGCCGAACTGGCGCACAAGGCCCAGTCCTGGCGCCACCGCATCGCCGGGGGTTGACCCGCTCGGCGGCGCGAGCCGGGTGCTTCGCGCCGGCCCGGCGGCTAGCCGCCGGATCCGGACCCGGACGAGGGAGGCGCCACCTCTCTCCATGCGCCGGGCCGCAGCCCCTCCAGGCTCCAGTCCCCGATCCGCCAGCGGATCAGGCGCAGGGTGGGGAAGCCGACCTTCGCGGTCATACGCCGGACCTGGCGGTTCTTGCCCTCGGTCAGGACGAGCTCCAGCCAGGCGGTGGGCACGTTCCGGCGGAAGCGCACGGGCGGGTCGCGCGGCCAGAGCCCGGCCGGCTCGTCCATCCGCCGCGCCCGGGCCGGGCGCGTGACGAAGTCGCCCAGGTCGACGCCGCGCCGCAGCCGCTCCAGGGCCGCCTCGTCCGGCTCGCCCTCCACCTGGGCCCAATAGGTCTTGGGCAGCTTGTGGCGCGGATCGGTCAGGCGGTGCTGGAGGCGGCCGTCATCGGTTAGAATCATCAGGCCTTCGCTGTCCGCATCGAGCCGACCCGCAGCATAGACCCCCGCTACCGAAATGAACTCCCCGAGGCCGGGATGCCCTGCCTCGGAAGTGAACTGGGAGAGCACCCCGTAGGGTTTGTTGAAGAGGATGATGCGGCCCATCGCGCCTTCTTAACGTATTGATTCAGGAGCCATCGTGTCCGTCAGCCACATCCAGATCCCCGCCCAGGGCGAAAAGATCACCGTCAACGCCGACTTCTCCCTGAACGTCCCGGACCGCCCGATTATCCCGTTTATCGAGGGCGACGGCACCGGCGTGGACATCACCCCGGTGATGCGCGAGGTGCTCGATGCGGCCGTGGAGCAGGCCTACGGCGGCCGGCGACAGATCCAGTGGATGGAGGTCTATGCCGGCGAGAAGGCCACCCGGGTCTACGGCGCGGACACCTGGCTGCCCGACGAGACCGTGCAGGCCGCCCGCGACTATGTGGTGTCGATCAAGGGCCCGCTCACCACCCCCACCTCCGGCGGCATCCGCTCCCTCAACGTGGCCCTGCGCCAGATGCTCGACCTCTATGTCTGCCTGCGCCCGGTACGCTATTTCGAGGGCGTGCCCTCGCCGCTCAAGCACCCGGAGAAGGTGGACATGGTCATCTTCCGCGAGAACACCGAGGATATCTACGCCGGCGTCGAGTGGGAGGCCGGCTCGGCCGAGGTGAAGAAGGTGATCGAGTTCCTGCAATCGGTGATGGGGGTCAGGAAGATCCGCTTCCCCGAGACCTCCGCCATCGGCGTCAAGCCCGTGTCGATCGAGGGCTCCGAGCGCCTGATCCGCAAGGCCATCCAGTACGCCATCGACAACGGTCGCCGCTCGGTGACCCTGGTGCACAAGGGCAACATCATGAAGTTCACCGAGGGGGGCTTCAAGAAATGGGGCTACGAGCTGGCGGTACGCGAGTTCGGCGGCGAGCCGATCGACGGCGGCCCCTGGGTGAGGCTGCCCGAGAAATTCGGCGGCATCGTGGTCAAGGACGTGATCGCCGACGCCTTCCTGCAGCAGATCCTGCTGCGGCCGGAGGACTACGACGTCATCGCCACCCTGAACCTCAACGGCGACTATATCTCCGACGCCCTGGCGGCCGAGGTGGGCGGCATCGGCATCGCCCCGGGGGCCAACCTGTCCGACTCGGTGGCCATGTTCGAGGCCACCCACGGCACCGCCCCCAAGTACGCCGGCCAGGACTATGTCAACCCCGGCTCCATCATCCTCTCGGGCGAGATGATGCTGCGCCACCTGGGCTGGGCCGAGGCGGCGGACCGGGTCATCCGGGGCATGACCGGCGCGATTCGCGCCAGGAACGTGACCTACGACTTCGCACGCCTGATGGAAGGGGCGAATCAGGTGAGCTGTTCGGGTTTCGGCAGGGAAATCATCCGGAAGATGTGATGCCGCCGGGCGGTCAGTCCTTCTTTCCGCCCGGGGGGCCGGCGCCGGGCGCGGCCTCGTCGCCGCGCAGGAGCCTGATCAACTCTTCGGCCAGGGGGCCGATCTCCGGCCGCAGCCGCTCCAGCCCGGCCACCAGTTGATCTATTTCGCTGCCCAGCCCCTCCACGGAGGGGCGGGTGTCATCGGCTTCCACCCCGCGCATCTCGGCGCCCCTGTGCTGCAACCACATATTGAATCTAGCACAGGCTTTGCGGGGTGCCAGCAGCGCGGCCAGGAAGCCGCGAGGCGCTCAAGCAAGCTGGATATTGGCGGCCTGCTTGCCCTTCGGGCCTTCGGCGACCTCGAAGGAGACGCGCTGGCCTTCTTTCAGGGTCTTGAAGCCGCTCATGCTGATGGCTGAGAAATGGGCGAACAGGTCCTCGCCGCCATTGTCCGGGGTGATGAAGCCATAGCCCTTCGAATCATTGAACCACTTGACGATGCCGGTAGCCATATCGGAAGCGCTCCTTACTCAACGGGATGATGACAATTCGGTTCGACGCCAGCGCCGCCTCGCGGACCGGCTCGCGCCAAACGGGGGCATTTAACACGGCCTGCGCGGAAGGCGTCAACTGCCCTTGAAAAAAAATCCCCAGCCTTCAAAATTGCCTCAAGTAGTCGATACTGGAAGCTGTTCTACGATGGCCGTGCAGCATCAGGATGAACGCCTGTTGGAGGTCGAGCGCGCCATCGCGCCGCCGCCGCCCATGTACCGCGTGCTGCTCCTGAACGACGACTTCACGCCGATGGATTTCGTGGTGCGCGTGCTGGAGCATTTTTTTCACAAGAGCCGTGAACAAGCCACCGTGATCATGCTCAAAGTGCATAATGAAGGTGTGGGGCTGTGCGGCGTGTTCCCCAGGGATGTCGCCGAGACCAAGGTGAACCAGGTGGTCGATTTCGCCCGGGAACACCAGCACCCGCTGCAGTGCGTAATGGAGGAAGATCGATGATTGCCCAGGAGTTGGAAGTCAGCCTGCACATGGCCTTCATGGAGGCGAGGCAGAAGCGCCACGAGTTCATCACCGTGGAGCACCTGCTGCTGGCCATGCTGGACAATCCCTCCGCGGTGGAGGTGCTGCGCGCCTGCGCCGCCAACATCGAGGACCTGCGCCGCAACCTCTCTGATTTCATCGAGAAGCACACCCCCAAGGTCCCCGGCTCCGGCGAGGTCGACACCCAGCCCACCCTGGGCTTCCAGCGCGTGATCCAGCGCGCCATCCTGCACGTGCAGTCCTCCGGCAAGAAGGAGGTCACCGGGGCCAACGTCCTGGTGGCCATCTTCGGGGAGAAGGACTCCCACGCCCTGCACTTCCTCAACCAGCAGGGCATCACCCGCCTGGACGTCGTCAACTACATCTCCCATGGCATCGCCAAGACGGCGCAGGAGAGCGCGCAGCCGAGCAGCCGCTCCGAGCCCGCCCAGGAGCAGCAGGAAGGCGACACCCTCACCGGCTCGCCCCTGGAGTCCTTCACCGTCAACCTCAACGCCCAGGCCCTGGCCGGCAAGATCGACCCCTTGATCGGCCGGGATCTGGAACTGGAGCGGGTGATCCAGACCCTGTGCCGCCGGCGCAAGAACAACCCGCTCCTCGTGGGCGAGGCCGGCGTCGGCAAGACGGCCATCGCGGAAGGCCTGGCCCGCCGCATCGTGGCCGACGAGGTGCCCGACATCCTGCAAAGCGCCACGGTCTACGCCCTGGACATGGGGGCGCTCCTGGCCGGCACCAAGTACCGGGGCGACTTCGAGCAGCGCCTCAAGGCCGTGATCAAGCAACTCTCCAGCAACGCCAAGGCCATCCTGTTCATCGACGAGATCCACACCGTGATCGGGGCCGGCGCGGCCTCGGGCGGCACCCTGGACGCCTCCAACCTGCTCAAGCCCGCCCTGTCCTCGGGCCAGCTGCGCTGCATCGGCGCCACCACCTACAACGAGTACCGGGGCATCTTCGAGAAGGATCACGCCCTGTCCCGCCGGTTCCAGAAGATCGACGTGAAGGAGCCCTCGGTCGAGGAGACCGTGGCCATCCTCAAGGGGCTCAAGTCCCGCTTCGAGGCGCACCACGGCGTGAAATACACCCAGCAGGCGCTGGCCACGGCCGCCGAGCTCTCCGCCCGCTACATCAACGACCGGCATCTGCCCGACAAGGCCATCGACGTCATCGACGAGGCCGGCGCCGCCCAGCGCATCCAGCCCAAGTCCAGGCAGAAGAAGGTGATCACCAACAGGGAGATCGAGGAGATCATCGCCAAGATCGCCCGCATCCCCGCCAAGAGCGTGGCCAGCGACGAGCGCGACGCCCTCAGGAACCTGGACCGCGACCTCAAGGCCGTGGTCTTCGGCCAGAACCAGGCCATCGATGCCCTGGCCACGGCGATCAAGATGTCGCGCTCCGGCCTGGGCAACCCGCAGAAGCCCATCGGCTCCTTCCTCTTCTCCGGCCCCACCGGGGTGGGCAAGACGGAGGTGGCCCGGCAGCTCGCCTACACCCTGGGGGTGGAGCTCATCCGCTTCGACATGTCCGAGTACATGGAGCGTCACGCCGTGTCGCGCCTCATCGGCGCGCCCCCGGGCTACGTCGGCTTCGAGCAGGGCGGCCTGCTCACCGAGGCGATCACCAAGGCCCCCTATTCCGTGCTGCTTATGGACGAGATCGAGAAGGCCCATCCGGACATCTTCAACGTCCTGCTGCAGGTCATGGACCACGGCACCCTCACGGACAACAACGGTCGCCGCGCCGACTTCCGCAACGTCGTTCTCATCATGACCACCAACGCGGGCGCGGAGACCCTGAGCAAGAGCGGGATCGGCTTCGCACCCTCCGCGACCGCCGGCGACGAGATGGCCGAGATCAAGCGCCTGTTCAGCCCCGAATTCCGCAACCGCCTGGACGCCATCATCTCCTTCGCCCCGCTGGACGAGGAGATCATCCTGCGGGTGGTGGACAAGTTCCTCATGCAGCTGGAGGAACAGCTGCACGGCAAGAAGGTGGAGGCACACTTCACCGACGCCCTGCGGGCCTGGCTGGCCAGGAAGGGCTACGATCCGCAGATGGGCGCCCGCCCCATGGCGCGCCTCATCCAGGACACCGTGCGCAAGGCCCTGGCCGACGAGCTGCTGTTCGGCCGGCTCGCCCAGGGCGGCGAGGTCACGGTCGACCTCGGCGAGGACGAGACCGTCCGGCTGCGCTTCGACGAGGAACTGGCGCCGGCGTAAGGCGGGTTGGCCGCGCGAGCGGCGTCACCCGCCACTGTGCAGCACCCGGTGCCTTAATCCCTGCGTGCTTGGCTGAAGAGCCTGAAGAAGTTGGCGGTGGTGGCCTCGGCCACCGCCTCCGGCGCCAGCCCCTTGATATCCGCGATCAGTTCCGCCACGTGCCGCACGTAGGCCGGCTCGTTGCGCTTGCCCCGGTGCGGCACCGGGGCGAGATAGGGCGCGTCGGTCTCGACCAGCAGGCGGTCGAGGGGCACCTGGCGGGCCACCTCCCGCAGCTCCGCCGCGTTCCTGAAGGTGAGGATGCCCGAGAAGGAGATGTAGAAGCCCAGGTCCAGGGCCTGGCGGGCCACCTCCCCGCTCTCCGTGAAGCAATGCATGACGCCGCCCGCCTCGGCCGCCCCCTCCTCGCGCAGGATGGCGAGCGTGTCCGCGGCGGCGCTGCGGGTGTGGACGATCAGGGGGCGGCCGGCCGCCCGGGCCGCCCGGATGTGGACCCGGAAGCGGTCGCGCTGCCAGTCCAGGTCTTCGCGGGGCATCCGGTAGTAGTCGAGACCGGTCTCGCCGATGGCCACCACCTTGGGGTGGCGGGCAAGCGCCACCAGGGTATCCACGTCCGGCTCCCGGCAGTCCGCGTGGTCCGGATGCACGCCCACCGATGCGTACAGCCGGGCATCGCGCTGCGCCGCGGCCAGGACCCGTGGGAAGAGCTCCAGGCTGACGCAAACGCACAGGGCATGGCCCACGCCGGCCTCGGCCATGCGGCTCAGGAGGGGTTCGATGCCTTCGGGGAACTCGGGAAAATCGATGTGGCAGTGGGAATCGACCAGCATCACATGGTATGGGTGCTGCGGGGCGACTTGATGGCATTGCCCAGCACCCCTTCGATCTTGGAGCGTGCGAGCTGGCCGTTCTCGTTGTTGTCGAACTGCACCCCGACGCCCTGCTGGCGGTTGCCCTGGGCGCCCGCCGGCGTGATCCAGACCACCCTGCCGGAGACGGGGATGCGCGTGGGGTCGTCCATGAGGGTGAGCAGCATGTAGACCTGGTCGCCCATCTCGTAAGGCCGCGCCGTGGGGATGAAAAGGCCGCCATGCCTCACGAAGGGCATGTAGGCGGCATACAGCGCATGGCGCTCCTTGATGCTCAGGGAGAGCATGCCGGCGCGCGCGTGGGCCGACTTGGCTTCCGTTGGGACCCCGCCTTCGCTCATCGTCTCACCTCCTCCAGTTCCGCGTAGCGGATGAGCCAGGATTCTAGCAACAACTGGCCGTTGAGCGGGTGGTGCAGCCAGCGCCCATCCGCCTGCACGCCCTTATGCACGGCCCAGAGCCCGGGCCAGTCCAGGCGGCCGGCCAGCTCGCGCAGGGCGTCGGCCTGGTCATGGAAATAGCGCACCCGGCCGCAGGAGCGGGCCAGGATGAGGTCGCACAGCCACCGGTTCAACCAGCCCCAGGCCTCGGCCACCCGGTTCTGGTACTCCCCCGCCAGGGCGCTCAGGTCGGTCCGGCCAGGCTGCGCGAGGGCCTGCAGGAAGCGCCGGCGCCGGGCCTGCCGCTCAGGATCCGCGTAGTCCAGGGCCAGCAGGGGTGCCCCCCCCGCCTCCGCGAGCAGGGCCTGCGCCCCGGCCAGCCCCTGGCCCTGCAGCCAGGCCAGCGCCGCCCCGGGCTCGGGCAGCGCCACCCCGACCTTGCGGCAGCGGCTGAGGACGGTCGGGAGCAGACGCCTGGGCTGGTGCGAGACCAGGATGAACAAGGTCTTCGGCGGCGGCTCCTCCAGGGTCTTGAGCAGCGCGTTGGCCGCCGAGGGCCCGAGGCTCTCGGCCGGGCTGAGCAGCACGGCGCGCCAGCCCCCTTGGTGCGCCGACAGGGCCAGGAAATCCACCACCTGGCGCACCTGCTCCACCGTGATCAGGCGGCCGCCCTTCCCGGCCCCCTGGCCGGCGGCCTCCGCCTCGGGCTCGATCAGGCGGAAATCCGGATGGCTGCCCTGCCCCAGCCACAGACAGGACCGGCACTCGCCGCAGGCCCCGGCCGCCCCCGGTCGGCCGCACAGGAGCCATCGGGCCAGCTCCAGGGCCAGCGCCTTCTTACCCACCCCGGCGGGGCCGTGCAGGAGCAAGGCGTGAGGCAGCTTGTCGCGCTCGGCGGTCAGCCGGCGCCAGAGGGCCTCGTTCCAGGGATGCAGGCTCATGCTGGCGATCATGGCAATCCGTTCCAACTCATAACGCAATCAGCCGGATTGCCATGATCACCCCCTCACCCCGGCCCTCTCCCGCACGCGGGCGAGGGGGTCTGGCGTGTCGCTTCACGACATTCACGGTAAGGAGGCCAGCACCGCCTCGATCTCGACGCGCACGGCGGCATGATTCCGGGTTCCGTCGATGACCCGGATGCGCCCCGGATGGCGCTCGGCCCGGCGCAGGTAGGCGGCGCGGACCCGCTCGAAGAAGGCCTGCCCCTCCCGCTCGAATCGGTCCGGATCGCGCGCGGCGGCAAGCCGCGCCCGGGCCACCGTGTCGGGCACGTCGAACAGCAGGGTGAGGTCGGGCTGCAGCCCCTCGTGGACCCAGCGCTCCAGCGCCTCCAGGCGCGCCTCCGGCAGGCCCCGGCCGCCGCACTGGTAGGCGAAGCTCGCGTCGGTGAAGCGGTCGGAGATCACCACCTCGCCGCGCGCGAGCGCCGGCAGGATGACCTGCTCCAGGTGCTCGCGGCGGGCGGCGAACATGATCAGCGCCTCGGTCTCGGGGTGCATGGGCTCGTGCAGCACGATCTCGCGCAGCCGCTCCCCCACGGCCGTGCCGCCCGGCTCACGGGTGAGCCGCACGGTGCGGCCCCGGTTGCGGAAATGCTCGGCCAGCCAGCCGATGTGGCTGCTCTTGCCGGCGCCGTCCACCCCCTCCAGGCTGATGAAGAGCCCCCGCATCTAGCGCCCCCCCCTCTGGTAGCGGTTCACCGCCCGGTTGTGCTCCTCCAGGGTGTAGGAGAAAACATGCCGCCCGTCGCCCATGGAGACGAAGTAGAGGGCCCGGCTCGGCTCCGGGTTGAGCGCGGCGAGGATGGCCGCCTCGCCGGGCAGGGCGATGGGGGTGGGCGGCAGGCCGCCGCGGGTGTAGGTGTTGTAGGGGGTGTCGGCGAGGAGGTCGTCCTTGCGCAGGTTGCCGTCGAAGCGCTGCCCCATGCCGTAGATGACCGTGGGGTCGGTCTGCAGGCGCATGCCCAGGCGCAGGCGGTTGACGAAGACGGCGGCGATGAGGGGACGCTCTTCCGGCACACCGGTCTCCTTCTCGATGATGGAGGCCATCACCAGCGCCTCGTAGGGCGAACGGTAGGGCAGCCCCGGCGCCCGCGCCGCCCAGGCCTCGGCCAGCTTCTCCTTCTTGGCCCTGTAGGCGCGCTTGTAGAGCTGGAGGTCGGAACTGTCCAGGTCGAAGTGGTAGGTCTCGGGCAGGAACAGGCCCTCGGGGTGCGTCTCCGCCGCCCCGATGGCCGCCAGCAGGGCCGCATCGCTCATGCCCAGGGTGTCGTGCACGAGGCGCGGGTGTCGGTCGACCGCCTCGCGCATCTGCCGGAAGGTCCAGCCCTCGACCACGGTGATCCGGCCCATGGCGACGTCGCCCCGGGTGACCTTGTCGAGCAGCTCCATGGGCGTGTAGCGCCGCTCCAGGCTGTAGCTTCCGGCCTTGAGCCTTTCCGCCCGATCCAGGAGCACGGCCAGGGCGACGAATCCCCATGGGTTCGGCAGGACGCCCTCCTCGTGCAGCTGGCGGGCCACCGCGCGGGTCGAGCTGCCCGGCTCGACCGTGAACTCCAGCGGCGGATCGGCGACCTCCAGGGGGCGATGGGCGTAATACGCCAGCCAGGCGGCGGGCGCCGCCAGGAGCAGCGCCAGACAGAGATACAGCCCGCGAACGATCATGCGTCTAGCCATCGAGCAATTTTCGCACAGCCGGATAGATCACGGGGCCGGGCCAGACCCGCTCGGGGCCGGACGCATCGCGCAGGCGCCGCACCCGCCAGGCGCCGATGAGGCTGTTGGTCAGGAACGCCTCGTCGGCCTGCCTCACGTCCTCCAGGGCCAGATCGGCCTCCCTTGCCTCGAGACCGAGTGTGGCCGCCTCCGCCATCAGCCGGGCGCGCGCCATCCCGGCCACGCCGCAGCGGTCGAGGCGCGGGGTGAGGAGCTCTCCCCCGCGCAGGATGAAGAGGTTGCTGCCCACCCCCGAGATCACCCGGCCCTCGCCGTCCAGCAGCAGGCCCTCGTGGATGTCCGCATCGTCCCATTCCGCCCGGGCCAGCACGTTCTCCAGGCGGTTCAGGTGCTTGATGCCCGCCAGGGCGGGCTGCTGGCCCAGGCGCAGGGTGCATACCCGGACATGGACCCCCTCCCGCCAGAGCCCGGCAGGGTGGCCGGGCAGGGGCCCGGCCATGGCGATGCGGGTGGGCCGGGCCGGCTCGGGCGGCTGGTAGCCGCGGGGGCCGACCCCCCGGGTGACCACGAGCTTGAGCACCCCCTCATCCCGTCCTTCGAGCACGGCCGCGAGGTCCCGCTGCCAAAGCCCCCGCTCGGGACAGGGGATGCCCAGGCGGGCGCAATCGCCCGCGAGCCGGGCGAGCTGCGCTTCCCACCAGAGCGGCCGGCCCCCGCGTATCCTGAGGGTGCGGAAGACGCCGTCGCCGTACATGAGGCCGCGGTCCTGCACCGGCAGGCCTGCCTGCGCCCGGCCGTCGACCAGCACCGTCCATGCCCCGCTCATCGCAGCCCCAGCCCGCGCAGCAGCCCCGCCGCCTTGGCGCGGGTCTCGTTCAGCTCGCGCTCGGGCACGGAGTCCGCGACGATGCCCGCGCCGGTGCTGAACTCGATGCCGGCCTCCGACACCATGAGGCTGCGGATCAGGATGTTGAGGTCCAGGCTGCCGTCGTGGTTGAGGTAGCCCATGCTGCCGGTGTAGGCGGCCCGCGGGGTCGCCTCCAGCTCGCGGATGACCTGCATGGTCCGCACCTTGGGGCAGCCGGTGATGGTGCCGCCGGGAAAGAGGGCGGCCATCAGCTGCCCGGGGGTGACCTCGGGGCGCACCCGGCCGCGCACCCGGGACTCGATGTGGTGGACGAAGGCATAGCTGTAGACGCGGGCGAGCTCGTCCACCCGCACGCTGCCCGGCGCGCAGACCCGGCCCAGGTCGTTGCGCTCCAGGTCCACCAGCATGACGTGCTCGGCCCGCTCCTTGGGGTGCGCGAGGAGCTCGGCGCGCAGTCGGGCATCCTCCTCGGGGTCGGCCGAGCGCGGATAGGTCCCGGCGATGGGCCAGGTCTCGGCCCAGCCGGCCTCGACGCGCACCAGGCGTTCCGGCGAGGAACTCACGATGGCCGCCCCGCCCATGTCCAGGAGCCCCGCGAAGGGCGCCGGGTTGGCCCGGCGCAGGGCGGCATAGAGGTCCGCCGGCTTGTCGGCCGCGAGGCCGGGCAGGCGCCAGCGCCGGGAGAGGTTGACCTGGAACACGTCGCCCTCGCGGATGTAGCGCTGGATGCGGCCCACCCCATCGAGGAAGCGATCGGGCCCCTCCTCCACGAGCGCGCCCCCGGTCCGCAGCGGCGTGGACGGCGCGGGGCGCAGCGCCTCGACGGCCCTGCTCAGCTCCCCGATCAGGTCCTCGCGCCCTGCCTCGGCGACGACCCAGGTGGCCTGCCGCTCGGGGTCGACCAGGACGGCCGCCGGGATGCGCGCGAGCCAGTAGAGGGGCGCGGCCTCGGCCGCGGGCCGCCTCGGCACGCTGGGTTCGATGAGATGCAGCAGCTCGTAGCCCAGGTAGACGAACCAGCCGCCCCGGAAGGGCAGGCCTGCGGCCTCGGGTTCCGGCGGCTTGCGGGCCCCGGCCCAGGAGGTGTCGAAGCGGCTGAAGAAATCCGGCTCGGGCAGCACACTGCCCGTGCGGATCTCGAGCGGATGGGCGAAGAGGATGTCCCAGCCGGGGCGCCCCAGGGTCTGCAGCAGGGCGGGGAAGCGCCCCGGCGCCTGCCGATGCAGATCCAGCAGATCGATTGCACCGGGGAGCCGGAGGACGGACATACGGTCTTAGGCGGGCGCCTCAGACCCTCTTGAAGATGAGGGTGCCGTTGGTGCCGCCGAAGCCGAAGGAATTGGAGAGCGCCACGTCCACCCTGGCCTCGCGGCCGGTGTTCGGCACGTAGTCGAGGTCGCACTCGGGGCCGGCCTCGACGAGGTTGATGGTGGGGGGCACGGCCTGGCGCGCGACGGCGAGGACGGAGAACACGGCCTCAACGCCGCCGGCGGCCCCCAGCAGGTGGCCGGTCATGGACTTGCTGGAGCTCACCATGACCTTGGCGGCATGCGCCCCGAGGGAGCGCTTCACCGCCTTGGTCTCGGCCACGTCGCCCAGGGGGGTGGAGGTGCCGTGGGCGTTGATGTAGTCGACCGCGTCGGCGTTGAGGCCGGCGTTCTTCAGCGCGTTGTCCATGCAGCGCGCCGCGCCCGAGCCGTCCTCGGTGGGGGCGGTCATGTGGTAGGCGTCGGCGCTCTTGCCGTAGCCGGCGAGCTCGCAGTAGATGCGGGCGCCGCGGGCCCTGGCGTGCTCGTACTCCTCCAGGACCAGGACCCCGGCGCCCTCGCCCAGGACGAAGCCGTCGCGGTCCTTGTCCCAGGGGCGGCTGGCACCGGCGGGGTCGTCGTTGCGGGTGGACAGCGCCCGCGCGGCGGCGAAGCCGCCGACCGCTAGCGGGCAGATGGTCGACTCGGCGCCGCCCGCGACCATGACGTCGGCCTCGCCGTATTCGATCATCCGGGCCGCCTCGCCGATGGCGTGGGTGCCGGTGGTGCAGGCGGTGACCATGGCCACGTTCGGGCCCTGCAGGCCGTAGAGGATGGACAGATGGCCGGAGATCATGTTGATGATGGTGGCGGGGATGAAGAAGGGGGAAATCTTGCGCGGCCCCTCCTCCAGATAGGTCTTGTGGGTCTCCTCGATCATCGGCAGACCACCGATGCCGGAGCCGATGTTGACGCCGATGCGTTCCCGGTTGGCGTCGGTCACCTCGAGGCCGCAGTCCTTCAGCGCATCGATCGCCGCAGCCAGGCCGTAGTGGATGAAGGCATCCATGCGGCGGGCATCCTTGGCGGTGATGTACTTCGTCACGTCGAAGTCCTTGACCTCGCCAGCGATCTGGGAGGCGAAGGGGGCGGGATCGAAGCGGGTGATGCGCGCGATGCCGCTCTTTCCGGCCATCAGGGCGGCCCACGCCTCATCGACGGTGTTACCCACCGGCGAGACGATGCCGAGACCTGTAACGACGATTCTGCGCTTGGACAACGGGATTCCCTTTGGTGGTGAGGAGAAGGATTACTTGTGGGCGTTGATGTAGTCGACGGCCTGCTGCACGGTGGTGATCTTCTCGGCCTCCTCGTCGGGGATCTCGCACTCGAACTCCTCCTCCAGGGCCATGACCAGCTCGACCGTGTCCAGGGAATCGGCGCCCAGATCGTTGACGAAGGAAGACTCCTGCTTGATGTCGGCCTCGTTCACGCCCAGTTGCTCGGCAACGATCTTCTTGACGCGCTGTTCGATATCGCTCATTTGCGTAGTGCTCCCTACAGGGTGAAAGGTAAAAAAAGCCGGGCAATTCTAGCAGAACTGCCCCCCTCAATCCATGTACATGCCGCCGTTGACGTGCAGGGTGGTGCCGGTGACATAACCCGCCTGATCCGAGGCCAGGAAGGCCACGGCCTGGGCGATGTCCTCGGCCGCGCCCAGGCGCCCCAGGGGGATGTGCTGGATGAGGGCCTGGCGCTGGGCCTCGGGAAGCTGGCGGGTCATGTCGGTGTCTATGAAGCCGGGGGCGACGCAGTTGACCGTGATGTTGCGGCTGCCCACCTCGCGCGCGAGCGACTTGGAGAAGCCGATCATGCCGGCCTTGGCCGCCCCGTAGTTGGTCTGGCCGGCGTTGCCCATCGCCCCGACCACGGAGGCGATGCTCACGATGCGGCCGTATCTTGCCTTCATCATGGGCCGCAGCACCGCGCGCGAGAGCCGGAACACCGAGGTGAGGTTGGTGGCGATGATGTCGTCCCACTCCTCGTCCTTCATGCGCATGAGCAGGTTGTCGCGGGTGATGCCGGCGTTGTTGACCAGGATGTCCAGGCGGCCGTGCTGCTTGAGCAGGCCGTCGACCAGGGCGTCCACCTGGGCGGCGTCGGTGACGTCGAGCATCCTGCCCTCGCCCTGGAGCCCGGCGCGCGCGAGCTCCTCGCCGATGGCGGCGGCGCCGGCCTCGCTGGTGGCGGTGCCGACCACCGTCGCGCCGCGGCGGGCGAGCTCATGCAGGATGGCCCGGCCGATGCCGCGGGAGGCGCCGGTGACCAGTGCTACACGACCTTCCATGTTGAGTCTCCTTATCCTTTGATCTTCGCCAAAACCTCGGCCAGGGCCGCCTGGTCGGCGACCGCCAGGGTCGGCACGGCCTCCAGGATGCGCTTGTTGAGCCCGGCGAGGACCTTGCCCGGGCCGCATTCCAGGATCAGCTCCACGCCCTCGGCGCCCAGCTTCTGCACGCTCTCCACCCAGCGCACCGGCTGGTAGAGCTGGCGCGCCAGGGCGTCGCGGATCGCCTCGGGGTCGCTGTAGGCGGCCACGTCGGCGTTGTGGATCACGGGCACCGCGGGGGCCTGGACCTCGACCTCCTTCAGGGCCGCACGCAGCCTTTCGGCGGCGGGCTGCATCAGGGCGCAGTGCGAAGGCACCGAAACCGGCAGCGGCAGGGCGCGCTTGGCGCCCCGCTCCTTGGCCAGGGCCATGCCCCGCTCCACCGCCGCCTTGTGGCCGGCGATGACCACCTGGCCGGGGGAATTGAAGTTCACCGCCTCCAGCACCTCGCCCTGGGCCGCCTCGGCGCAGACCGCACGGACCGCTTCGTCGTCCAGGCCCAGGACGGCGGCCATGGCCCCCACCCCCTCGGCCACCGCCGACTGCATGGCCTCGGCGCGCAGACGCACGAGCTTGACCGCGTCCTGGAAGCGCAGCGCCCCGGCGCAGGTCAGCGCGGTGTACTCGCCCAGGCTGTGGCCGGCCATGAGCCGGGGCTCGGGCCCGCCCTGGGCGCGCCAGGCGCGGTAGACCGCCACCCCGGCGGCGAGCATGGCCGGCTGGGTGTTGACGGTCAGGTTGAGTTCCTCGGCCGGGCCGTCCTGCACCAGGGCCCAGAGGTCCCGCCCCAGGGCCTCGGAGGCCTCACTGAAGGCATCCCGGATCACGGCGGCGTCGCCGTAGGCCGCCATCATGCCGACGGACTGGGAGCCCTGGCCGGGAAATACGAGTGCAAATTTCATCGATAAATCCCAAGATCAATTAACCGCAAAGGCGCAAAGATCGAAAAGGTGAATCTTTCCTGCATTTCTTTGCGCCCTTTGCGCCCTTTGCGCCTTTGCGGTTGCGCCGTTCAGAACTTGGCCAGCACCGAACCCCAGGTGAAGCCGCCGCCGAAGGCCTCCATGAGCACCAGCTCGCCCGGTTTGATGCGGCCGTCGCGCACCGCCGTGTCGAGGGCGAGCGGGATCGAGGCGGCGGAGGTGTTGCCGTGACGGTCCACGGTGACGACCACATGATCCATGCTCATGCCGAGCTTCTTCGCCGTAGCCTGGATGATGCGGATATTGGCCTGATGGGGCACCAGCCAGTCGATGTCGGATTTGGCGAGGCCGTTGGCCGCCAGGGTCTCGTCGACGATGGCGTCGAGGGTGTTGACCGCCATCTTGAACACGGCGTTGCCCTCCATGCGCATGTAGCACTCCCCCTCCTTCTTCAGGGAGACGCCGCCGTCCACATAGAGCAGGTCCTGGTAGCGGCCGTCGGCATGGATGTGGCTGGAGATGATCCCGGCCTCGTCGCCCGCGGCGAGCACCACGGCCCCGGCGCCGTCGCCCCAGAGGATGCAGTTGCTGCGGTCGCTGTAGTCGGTGATGCGCGACAGGGTCTCGGCCCCCACCACCAGGGCGAGCCTCGCCTGGCCGCTGCGGATGAAACTGTCGGCCACGCTCAGGGCATAGACGAAGCCGCTGCAGACGGCCTGCACGTCGAAGGCGGGGCAGCCGTTGGTGACGCCGAGCTTGGCCTGGAGGATGCAGGCGGTGCCGGGGAAGACGCGGTCGGGCGTCGTGGTGGCGACGATGATGAGGTCGAGGGCCTGGGCCTCGACGCCCGCCGCCTCGATGGCCCGGCGCGCCGCCTGCAGGGCCAGGTCGCTGGTCAGCTCCCCTGTCGCGGCCAGATGGCGCTCGCGGATGCCGGTGCGCTCCACGATCCACTGGTCCGTGGTCTCGATCATCGTCTCCAGCTCGGCATTGCTCAGGATGCGCTCCGGCAGATAGCCCCCGGTGCCGATGATGCGCGCGTGGCTCAAACCGCCTCTCCTTGTCCGTTTTGTGCGCCCGCCAGGGTCGTGTTCGCTGCAGGCGATGCATCGTTCTGCTTGTGGGCACCGACCTGTTCGCCGATGCGGCGCAACAGGCCGCCCCGCACCTCCTCCATCGCGCGGCCGATGGCCTGGCCGTAGGCGTAGGCGTCGGCCGAGCCGTGGCTCTTGATGACCACGCCGCGCAGGCCGAGGAGACTCGCACCGTTGTAGCGGCGCGGATCCATGCGCCGCTTGAAGCCGTTGAGCACGGGGCGGGCGACAAGCCCCGCCAGCCGGCTCAGGAGGCTGCGGCTGAATTCCTTCCTCAGCTCCTCGCCGATCATCTTGGCGAGGCCTTCCGAGGCCTTCAGGGCGACGTTGCCGACAAAGCCGTCGCAGACCACCACGTCCACCGCACCCTTGTAGATGTCGTCGCCCTCGACGTTGCCGTGGAAGTTGAGCCCGCTCGCCCTGAAGAGCTCGGCGGCGCGCTTGACCACCTCGTTGCCCTTGATGGCCTCCTCGCCCACGTTGAGCAGACCGACGCTGGGGCGTTCCTTGTGCTCGACAGCGGAGACCAGGGCCGCGCCCATCACCCCGAACTGGAGCAGGTGCTCGGCCGTGCAATCCACGTTGGCGCCCAGGTCCAGCACGTAGGTCCAGCCGCTGCGGCTGGGCAGGGGCGTGGCGATGGCAGGGCGCTCGATGCCGGGCAGGGTCTTGAGCACGTAGCGGGAGACGGCCATCAGCGCCCCCGTGTTGCCGGCGGAGACCCCGGCATCGGCCTCGCCGCGCTTGACCAGCTCGGCAGTCATCCGCATGGACGAGTCTTTCTTGCCGCGCAGGGCGACGGCGGGCGGGTCGTCCATGGTGACGACCTCCGAGGCCGGGTGGATGCGCAGACGCGTGCCTGCCTCCCCGCCATGGGCCTTCAGCTCCGCCTCGATGGCGTCGCGCAGGCCGACGAGGACGATGTTGACGTCGGCGTTCTGCCTGATGAAATCGAGGGCGGCCTTGACGGTGACATGGGGGCCGTGATCGCCCCCCATGGCGTCGATGGCGATGGTGACTTCACGCATGGCTGAAAGCCCGCCTGAGGCGGGCTTTGCGCGCGCCGGACGGGATTAGGCGCCTTCGCCCTTGGGGGTGACGACCTTGCGGCCGCGGTAGTAGCCGCTGGGGCTCACGTGGTGGCGCAGGTGGACCTCGCCGGTGGTCGGCTCGACCGCGGTGGGCGGGTTGCCCAGGAAGTCATGCGCGCGATGCATGCCACGCTTGGACGGGGATTTCTTGTTCTGTTGAACGGCCATTTTTTAATGCTCCTACAAAAAACCGATATCTTCAGGGCAACCCGGCAGGGCGGCATGCGCCATCGGGATGCCTGGGGGCCACGGGAAGGCCGAGCAGGATCTCGTCCTCCACCAGGGCCGCGATGTCCATCTGGGGCTCCGCCACCACGCCGTCGCACAGGGGATCCGCCTCCTCCCACCGCGCCAGCTGCGCCTCGTCCCTGGCGAGCAGGAGGGTCGCCTCCGTGCGCAAGGGATAGACGAACGGCTCCAGGCAACGCTGGCAGGTCAGCTTCAGGTCCGCCTCCACGCGCAGGCCCAGCGCTGGCCTGCCGTCGCGCACCTGCCCGCTCACCCGGTAGCGGGCCTCGCCCTCCGCCTCCGACAACCTGTCCGCCAGCCGGATCAGCTCCGCCACGGAGAGCGCGCCGGCGAGGCTTTCGCCGGCCCTGGCGAAGCGCAGCGGATCGATCACGGTCTGTGCAGACATAAGGGATCGATGATATTCTTGAGGGCTTGTTTTGTCAAAGGATTGGCCGCTCACCGCCATCGGGATGGGGTCGCCGGCGTCGCGGCAGCGGCCGCTGGAGGCGGTGCCGGCCGGGGCGAAATTTGCGCTGCAGGTGTATACATTCAAGCCATGATCAGAAAAATACTCGTCGCCAACCGTGGTGAGATCGCCGTGCGCATCGTGCGCGCGTGCAAGGAGCTCGGGATCAAATCGGTCGCCATCTACACCGACGCCGACCGCAACGCCCTGCACGTGAAGAAGGCGGACGAGTCCTACAACATCGGCTCCGACCCGGTGCTGGGCTACCTCAACGCCCACAACATCGTGAACCTCGCCGTGGCCTCCGGCTGCGACGCCCTGCACCCCGGCTACGGCTTCCTCTCGGAAAACCCCCTGCTCGCCGAGATCTGCGCCCGCCGCGGCGTCCGCTTCATCGGCCCCACGCCCGAGGTCATCCGCCAGATGGGCGACAAGATCGAGGCCAGACGGGCCATGATCAAGGCCGGCATCCCGGTGATCCCCGGCTCGGACCACAACCTGGAGAACGTGGAGGAGGCCCGCACCCTGGCCAACGGCATCGGCTACCCGGTGATGCTGAAGGCCACCAACGGCGGCGGCGGCCGCGGCATCCGCCGCTGCGACTCGGAGGCCGAGCTGCTCAAGAACTACGAGCGCGTGGTCTCCGAGGCCGGCAAGGCCTTCGGCAAGCCCGAGGTCTTCCTGGAGAAGTGCGTCGTCACGCCCAAGCACATCGAGGTCCAGATCCTGGCCGACGGCCACGGCAACTGCGTGCACCTCTACGAGCGCGACTGCTCCATCCAGCGGCGCAACCAGAAGCTCATCGAGATCGCCCCCTCGCCCCAGCTGACCGAGGCCCAGCGCGAATACATCGGCAAGCTCGCGGTGCGCGCCGCCCGCGCGATCGGCTACGCCAATGCAGGCACCATGGAGTTCCTGCTCGACGCCGACAACCAGTTCTACTTCATGGAGATGAACACCCGGCTGCAGGTGGAGCACACGGTCACCGAGTCCATCACGGGCATCGACATCGTCCAGGAGCAGATCCGCATCGCCTCCGGCCTGCCCCTGCAGTACCGGCAGGAGGACATCCGCCACCACGGCTACGCCATGGAGTTCCGCATCAACGCCGAGGACCCCAAGAACGGCTTCCTGCCGAGCTTCGGCCGCATCACCCGCTACTACGCCCCGGGCGGCCCCGGGGTGCGCACCGACGCGGCCATGTACACCGGCTACGTGATCCCGCCCTACTACGACTCCATGTGCGCCAAGCTCACGGTCTGGAACCTGACCTGGGAGAGCGCCATCGAACGGGGCAGGCGGGCGCTCGACGACATGGTGGTCTACGGGGTGAAGACCACCATCCCCTACTACCAGGAGATCCTGAAGAACCCGGAGTTCCGCACCGGCCGCTTCAACACGGCCTTCGTGGAATCCCACCCCGAGTTGATAAACTACGCCGTGAAACAGCCGCCCGAATTGACGGCGGCCGTCATTTCCGCGGCGATTGCAGCCCACCTCGGCATGTAACTGGGTAGTCGGCCATGACGCAGACCGCATCTCGCCAACTGGAGCCATCTGCTCAATGGCCGTCTTCCCTCACCCTTAGCCCTCTCCCGCTTGCGGGAGAGGGGAACGCGGTGCGCTCTGCGAGCGCGTCTTCACGGTAACGACAAGAATGGCGAAAGTACACATCACCGAACTGGTCCTGCGCGACGGTCACCAATCCCTGATCGCCACCCGCATGCGCACCGAGGACATGCTGCCCATCTGCGGCAAGCTCGACAGCGTGGGCTTCTGGTCCCTGGAGGCCTGGGGCGGCGCCACCTTCGACGCCTGCGTGCGCTTCCTCAAGGAAGACCCCTGGGAGCGCCTGCGCAAGCTGCGCCGCGCCCTGCCCAACAGCCGCATCCAGATGCTGCTCCGGGGCCAGAACCTGCTGGGCTACCGCCACTATCCCGACGACGTCGTGCGCGCCTTCGTGCAGAAGAGCGCCGACAACGGCGTCGACATCTTCCGCGTCTTCGACGCCATGAACGACGTGCGCAACATGCGCGTGTCCATCGAGGCCGTGAAGGCCGCCGGCAGGCATGCCGAGGGCACCCTTTGCTATACCACCAGCCCGGTGCACAACGTCCCCTATTTCGTCGCCATGGCCCGCGAACTGGAGGCCATGGGCTGCGACACCCTGGCGGTCAAGGACATGGCCGGGCTGCTCACCCCCTATGCCACGGTGGAGCTGGTCCAGGCCCTGAAGGCCGCGGTCTCCATGCCCATCCACCTGCACAGCCACGCCACCTCGGGCCTCGCCAGCATGGTGCACATGAAGGGCGTCGAGGCCGGCGCGACCATCGTCGACGGCTGCCTGTCGGCCTTCTCCGAGGGCGCCAGCCACCCCACCACCGAGAGCCTGGTCGCCGCCTTCCAGGGCAGCGAGTACGACACCGGGCTGTCCCTGCCGCTGCTGCAGGAGATCGCCGCCTACTTCCGCGAGGTGCGCAAGAAGTACTGGCAGTTCGAGATGGAAGGCCCGCAGGTCGACACCCGCATCCTCACCTCCCAGATCCCCGGGGGCATGATCTCCAACCTCTCCAACCAGCTCAAGGAGCAGGGCGCGCTCAACCGCATGGACGACGTGTTCGCCGAGATCCCGAGGGTGCGCGAGGACCTGGGCTTCCCGCCCCTGGTCACCCCCACCTCCCAGATCGTCGGCACCCAGGCCGTGCTCAACGTGCTCACCGGCGAGCGCTACAAGTCGGTCACCAACGAGGTCAAGGGCTATCTGCTCGGCCGCTACGGCGCCGCCCCCGGCACGGTCAACGAGCAGGTGCGCAGACTCGCCGTGGGCAACCAGGAGGTCATCACCCGCCGCCCCGCCGACCTGCTCTCCGACGAGCTGGACAAGCTGCGCGGCGAGATCGAGGGCCTGGCCAAGTCCGACGAGGACGTGCTCACCTACGCCATGTTCCCCGACCTCGGCCGCACCTATCTGCAGGAGCGCGCCGCCGGCACGCTCGCGCCCGAGCCCCTGCTGCCGCCCGAGGCCAGACACGCCCCGGCCGCCGGCACCCAGTTCGCGCCCAACGAGTTCAAGGTGACGCTGCACGGCGAGACCTACCACATCCGCATCACCGGCACCGGCCACGGCCACGAGGCCGAGCGGCCCTACTACGTGCACGTGGACGGCGTGCCCGAGGAGGTCCTGATCGAGACCCTGGGCGAGATCGAGGTGGGCCCCACGGCAGGCGCGGCGCGCGCCGCCGGCAAGCCCGCCGAAAAGGCCGGCGCGGCCAAGGGGCGGCCCAAGCCCACCCACCCCGGCCACGTCACCACCGCCATGCCCGGCACCATCGTCGACGTGCTGGTCCAGACGGGCCAGAAGGTCAATGCCGGCGACGGCGTGCTGGTGATCGAGGCCATGAAGATGGAAAACGAGATCCAGGCCCCCGTCTCTGGCACCGTCGTGGCCATCCACGTGGCCAAGGGCGAGGCGGTCACCCCGGATCAGGTCCTCATCGAGATCCAGCCGGAATAATGCAGGGGCCGGGATTCAGGATTCAGGGGTCAGGATTCAGGATTCGGGATTCAGGGGAAAAGCCCTGACCCCTGACCCCTGACCCCTGACCCCTGACCCCTGACCCCTGACCCCTGACCCC
>DYFL01000016.1 GCA_020725195.1 Hydrogenophilus sp. | reverse complement strand
GCTGCGCGCCGGCTTCACCACCGACAACGGCAACGTCATCCTCGACGTGCACGGCCTCCACATCCTGGACCCCGTCGCCCTGGAGGGCGAGATCAACCAGATCGTCGGCGTGGTCACCAACGGGCTGTTCGCCCGCCGCGGCGCCGACGTCTGCCTCATGGGCACGCCCGAAGGCGTGCAGACGCTCACCCGCTAGCTAGCACTCACTCGGGGCGACCGGCTCCGGCCTCCCCGCTCAGGGGTTCGTCCTCGGCCGCGACGCGGTATTTCTCCGCGGCCCATTCCCCCAGGTCGATGAGCCTGCAGCGCTCGCTGCAGAAGGGCTTGAACTTGTTCTCCGGCCGCCACTCCACGGCCTTGCCGCAGGTGGGGCAGGTGACGGTGCGGTATTTCTGCTTCATCCTGAATCAAAGAAAAAAGGCGGCTTGCGCCGCCTTTCTTTCAATCCGTTCCCGCTCAGGCCGAGAAGGAAGAGCCGCAGCCGCAGGTGGACACGGCGTTGGGGTTCCTGATCACGAACTGGGCGCCTTCCAGGCCTTCGCTGTAGTCGATCTCGGCGCCGACCATGTACTGCAGGCTCATGGGATCGATCAGCAGGGTGACGCCGTTCTTCTCCAGCACGGTGTCGTCCTCGTTCACCGCCTCGTCGAAGGTGAAGCCGTACTGGAAGCCGGAGCAGCCGCCGCCGTTCACGAACACGCGCAGCTTCAGGTCGGGGTTGCCCTCTTCCTCGATGAGCGACTTGACCTTGTTGGCAGCGCTGTCGGTGAAAACCAGGGGGGACATTTCGGTCGCGGCATTCATCGCGAGACTCCTTTAAAAAACCGATTGCAACGTAGGCATTATTGGGGCGGGTAAAGTTCCCGTCAACCATGCCTCCGATATGGGTTCGGGGCCCGGAGGTTCAAGGCGAGACGGCGATCTGGGTCAGACCCATCTGCTCATCCAGGCCGAACATCAGGTTCATGTTCTGCACGGCCTGGCCGGAGGCGCCCTTGACCAGGTTGTCGATCACCGAGAGCACCACCACGGTGTCGCCCCCCTGCGGCCGGTGCACGGCCATGCGGCAGAGGTTGACCGAGCGCACCGAACGCGTCTCCGGGTGCGCCTTGGCCGGCAGCACGTCGACGAAGTACTCGTCGGCGTAGCGCGCCTCGTACAGCGCCTGCAGGTCCACCTCCTGGGTCAGCCGGGCGTAGAGCGTGGCGTGGATGCCGCGGATCATGGGGGTGAGGTGGGGCACGAAGGTGAGCCCCACGTCCCGGCCTGCCATGCGGCCCAGGCCCTGGCGGATCTCGGGCCAGTGGCGGTGGCCCGGCACGGCGTAGGCGCGGAAGGAGTCGCTGGCCTCGGCGTAGAGGATATGGGTCTCGGCCTTGCGCCCGGCGCCGGACACCCCCGACTTGCAGTCGGCGACGAGCCAGGAGGTGTCCACCACGCCGGCCTCGACGAGCGGCAGGAAGCCCAGCTGCACCGCGGTGGGATAGCAGCCGGGGTTGGCGACGAGGCGCGCCTTGCGGATGGCCTCGCGGTTGATCTCGGGCAGGCCGTACACGGCCTCGGCCACGAGGTCGGGGCAGGCGTGCTCCATGCCGTACCAGCGGGACCATTCGGCCACGTCCTGGATGCGGAAGTCTGCCGCGAGGTCGATGACCTTGACGCCGGCGTCGAGCAGCTCGCGGGTCTGCTGCATGGCCACGCCGTTGGGGGTGGCGAAGAAGACCACGTCGCAGCTCTTCAGCGGCGCCTCGTCCGGCGTGCTGAAGGCCAGCTCCACCCGCCCGCGCAGGCTGGGGAACATGTCGGCCACCGGCATGCCGGCCTCCTTGCGCGAGGTGATGGCCACCGGTTCCACCTCGGGGTGCTGGGCGAGCAGCCGCAGGAGTTCCACCCCCGTGTAGCCGGTGCCGCCGACGATGCCTGCCTTGATCATGTCTCTACCTTTCGAACGTTGATGCCAATCCGGCGATGATAACCCCCGGAATGCAAAAAGCCGCCCAGAAGGCGGCTTTTTGCGGGATGCAGCCGATCAGCGCTTGGAGAACTGCTTGCGCCGGCGGGCCTTGTGCAGACCGACCTTCTTGCGCTCCACCTCGCGGGCGTCGCGGGTGACCAGGCCGGCCTGCTTGAGCGCGGGCTTGAGGGCCGGGTCGAACTCGATCAGGGCGCGGGTGATGCCGTGGCGCACCGCGCCGGCCTGGCCGGATTCGCCGCCGCCGTCCACGTTCACCATGATGTCCAGGCTGGACTCCTTGTCCACCAGCTTGAGCGGCTGACGCACGATCATGCGGCCGGTCTCGCGGGCGAAGTACTGGTCCACGGGCTTGCCGTTGACCACGATCTGGCCCTTGCCGGCCTTGACGAAGACGCGCGCGACGGAGCTCTTGCGCCGCCCCGTGCCGTAGTAGTACTCACCGATCATGACTCGATCCTCAAATTTCCAAGGCCCAGGTTAAATTTCAAGAGCTTGGGGCTGCTGGGCGGCATGGGGATGCTCGGCACCGGCATAGACCTTCAGCTTCTTGATCATGGCGTAGCCCAGCGGGCCCTTGGGCAGCATGCCCTTCACCGCCTTCTCCAGCGCGCGGCCGGGGTGCTTGGCCTGCAGGTCGGTGAAGTTGGTCTCGTGGATGCCGCCGGGGAAGCCGGTGTGGCGGTAGTATTTCTTGTCCAGGGCCTTGTTGCCGGTCACGCGGAGCTTCTCGGCGTTCACCACGACGATGTAGTCGCCGGTGTCCACGTGGGGGGTGTAGATGGCCTTGTGCTTGCCGCGCAGCCGACGGGCGATCTCGGACGCCAGGCGGCCCAGCACCTTGTCGTTGGCGTCCACGACGTACCAGCCGTGCTCGACTTCGTGCGGCTTGGCGGAAAAGGTTTTCATGGCGTTTCCAGGGGTCGAACTCGGAAAGAGCCGGATTGTATGCAATATCCGGAAACGGTGTCAAACCGCTTTTGGTTCCGGCCGGCCCGCTTTGCCGGGATAATGCCGGCATGGACGTCACCTGGCTCGCCACCCACCTCGGCGCCGCCCTGCTGCTGCCCCCGCTCGGCCTGCTGCTCGTCGCGGCGGCCGGCTGGATCCTCGGCCGCCGCCGGCCGGCCCTGGGCCGCGGCCTCGTCTTCCTCGCCCTGGCGGGCCTGTGGCTGCTGTCCACGCCGCTGGCGGCCGAGCGCCTGCTCGCCCTGCTCCAGCCCCCGCACCAGGCGATCCGCGGCGACGAGGCCGAGGCCATCGTGATCCTCGGCGGCGGCACCCGGCTCGATGCGCCCGAGTACGGCGGCGACAGCCTCGGCCGCTACACGCTGGAGCGGCTGCGCTACGGGGCCTGGCTGCAGCGCCGGACCGGCAAGCCCGTCCTGGTGACCGGCGGCAACCCCAGAGGCGGCCGGCCCGAGGCCCGGCTCATGCGCGACACCCTGACCCGGGAGTTCGGCGTGCCTGTCGCCTGGGTGGAGGACCTCGCGCGCAACACCCGGGAGAACGCGCGCCTCTCAGCGCCCCTGCTGAAGGCGGCGGGCGTGCGCCGCATCTATCTGGTCACCCACGCCTGGCACCTGCCCCGGGCCGTGCCCGAGTTCGAGCGGGCTGGCCTCGCGGTGCTGCCCGCCGGCATGGGCTACGCGGGCATGGAGCCGCTCACGCCCCTGGACTTCCTGCCCTCCGCCGAGGGTTTGAAGAACAGCCAGTTGGCCTTCCACGAGGCCATCGGCATCATCTGGTATCGGCTGCGCAACTGACGCCGGGACGCTCGACCCGGCACAAGGCGTCGCTCCGCGACGCTCACATTTAGGAGAACGCATGAAAACCCGCGTCAAATGGATCGAGGACGTCTGCTTCATGGGCGAGACGGGCAGCGGCCACGCCGTCGTCATGGACGGTGCGCCGGACATCGGCGGCCGCAACCTCGGCCCCCGCCCCATGGAGATGCTGTTGCTGGGTGCAGGAGGCTGCACCTCGGTGGACGTGGTCATGATCCTGAAGAAGGGCCGCCAGGCGGTCACCGGCTGCGAGGTCGTGCTGGAAGCAGACCGCGCCGAGGATCATCCCAAGGTCTTCACCCGGATCCACTTCCATTTCATCGTGAAGGGCCGCGGCCTCAAGGCCGAGACGGTGGACCGGGCGATCAAGCTCTCGGCGGAGAAATACTGCTCGGCGACCATCATGCTGGCGCAGAGCGCCGAGATCACCCACGACTTCGAGATCGTGGAGGAAGGCGCTCAGGCCGCCTGAACCCGGACGCCGTAGCGCACGCCCTCGTCCAGCACCCGCAGCAGCCGGTCGATGTTTGGATGCTTGCCGGGATGGGCGCGGGCGTCGGCCGTGTGCTCGGCGTAGAGCGCGAGCCCCTCTTCCGCCGCCTCCGCGTCGATATCGCCGTACTTTCCCGCCAGATAGGCATAGACCCGCACCGAGCCGGCGCTGCCCGGCCTGTTCTCGATATGCTCCACGCCGCCGGCCGGTCCGGTGAGCTCGATGCGCGCGACGCGGTCTGCGGCGGGCAGGGCCGCCAGGTTGTCCGCGAAGGCCATGCTCAGATCCGATAGGCGGTATGGGTCATCACCTTGGCGCTGAGCCGCATGGCCAGCTTCACCGGCAGCGGCAGCGGCGCGCCGCCGTGGGCCAGGGCGGTCTCGGCGTGCTTCACCTCGTCGGCCTTCATCTGCTCGACGATGGCCCGGCTCCTGGCGTCCTGCTCGGGCAGGGCATCCAGGTGTCCGTTCAGGTGCCCTTCCACCTGGCGCTCGGTCTCGGCCAGGAAGCCCAGGTTCCACTTGTCGCCCAGGGCGCCCGCCAGCGCCCCCAGGGCGAAGGAGCCGGTGTACCAGAGGGGGTTCAACAGGCTCTTGTGGCTGCCCAGCTCACCGAGGCGCCGCTCGCACCAGGCCAGGTGCTCGGTCTCCTCCTCGGAGGCCGCCTCGAGCGCCTGCTGCACCCCGGGGTCGCGGGCGGTGAGGGCCTGGCCCTGGTAGAGCGCCTGGGCGCAGACCTCGCCGCTGTGGTTCACGCGCATGAGGCCGGCGGCATGGCGCTTCTCGGCCTCGCCCAGCTCGGCCTCGGGCAGTCCCTGGTCGGGATGCGGGCGGCGGCTGGCGGCCGGGGCGAAGACCGTGCGCAGGGCGCGGTCGAACTGCAGGATGAGGGCGTCGGGGACGGGCAGCATGGTGAAACCTCGGCAAACGGATACGAAACAGCCCAATTATCCAGAAAAAACCGCCATCCGCGGATGCACGCAGATTTACGCAGATGTTTCAAAGGCCTGCGCTTGCAGCTGGGACACCACGGCGGTGCCCCAGGAATACCCGGCGACGTCCTGATGCCACGGGGTTTTCATCTGCGTGCATCTGCGTCATCTGCGGATTTCAGGACTTACAGGACGCTTCACACGGCATCGGGTTCTTCCGCGCCCAGGCCCGTGGGCAGGCCGTCGATGCTCAGGGCGTTCTTCTGCCGCCGGTATTCGCGCAGCCCCGCCTCGCCCTTGCGCTGCGCCCAGGCGGCGAGCTCGCCCCGCTCGCCGGCATGGTCGTAGAGGGGGACGCCGAAGCCGCAGGAGGTCTGCACCGCCTCGACGTGCAGGACGACGATCTGGCGCGCCCCGGGGTGATCGGGGAAGCGGGCCTTGAGCGCCGCCCAGCTCGGCAGGTCCGGCCGCAGCAGCTCGCCGCGGCCGTAGAGGCGCAGGATCAGCGGCTCGGCCTCGAAGCTGCAGCACATGAGGGTGAGGCGGCCATTCTCCTGCACGTGGGCGGCGGTCTCCGCGCCGCTGCCGGTGAGGTCCAGATAGGCCACGGTCTTCGCATCCAGCACCCGCAGGCTGTCCATGCCCTTGGGCGAGACGTTGACCCGCCCCTCCCTCGGGGCGGTGGCCACGAAGAAGAGGCGCTGCCGCCCGATGAAGGCGGTGAGTTCGGGCGTGAGTTGTTCGAAGAACCTGGCCATGCGCGATCCCTTTCAGACCAGCCCCTGCCGGCGCAGGTAGTCCAGGATGATCTCCAGGCGCCTGACCGGATCGTCCAGCTCCAGCAGGGCCTGGCGCGCCGAGGCCACGAAGGGCAGCAGCTCGCAGAGCCGGTAACCGACCCAGGCCGCCTCGTCGCGCAGGGGGCCGAGCTTCGGCTGGGGCAGCCGGCTGGCGAAGTGCTCCAGCAGGGCCAGGCAGGGGCGGCAGGACTCGGGCACGGGGACTGCCGGCTCTTCCGCCTTGAGCCGGACCTCGCCGATGAGCAGGTGGTTGGCCCCTGCCCGGGTGGATTCGATGTGGTAGCGCTGCCCGCCTTCCACCTCCAGCTGGAAGATGCCGGGCTCCGTCATGTCCGCCACCCGGATATGCGCCAGGGTGCCCGTCGGTTCGGGCACGGCGGGCTCGCCCACCTCGCCGCCCTCCCGGATCAGGCACACGCCGAAGGGCGTCTGGTCGCGCAGGCAGGCCGCCGTCATGTCCACGTAGCGGGCCTCGAAGACCTTGAGCCGCAGCAGGCCGCCCGGGAACAGCACCGTATTCAGGGGAAAGAGCGGCAGTTCCACGGCGGACGTTCCCGGCTGCCCCTACTCGCCCGCATCCTCGCCCCAGCGCCGCATGAGGGCATGTTCCACCCCCAGCTGGTCGAGGACGCGTGCGACGACGAAGTCCACGACGGCCTCCACGCTGCCGGGCCGGTGATAGAAGCCCGGATTGGCCGGCAGGATGGTCGCCCCGGCTTGCGCCAGCGCGGTCATGTTGCGCAGATGGATGAGCGAGAAGGGCGTCTCCCGGGGCACCAGGATGAGCGGGCGGCGCTCCTTGAGCATCACGTCGGCCGCCCGTTCGATGAGGTTGTCGGCGAGCCCCTGGGCCACTGCGGCCAGGGTGCCCATGGTGCAGGGGCAGATGACCATGGCCGAGGGGGCATTGGAGCCGGAGGCCACCGGCGCGAACCACTCCTCCCGGCCGTAGACCACCACCTCGCCCGCGTGGCCTGCGAAGCGGGCATGGAGATACTCGGCCAGTTCTGCGGCCGAGCCCGGCAGGGCCAGATCGAGCTCCTGCTTGGCCACGATGCGCGCCGCCTGGGAGACGAGCAGCTCCACCCGGCAGCCGGCCTGCAGCAGGCACTCCAGCAGGCGCACGCCGTAGGCCATGCCCGAGGCGCCGGTCCAGGCGAGCGCGATGCGCCGGGCCCCGGCCGGGCTGCCGCCCCGGACGTGCGCTGCGCTCACAGCGGCCCCCGCATGAGTGGCGCATGGGCTGCTGCCGGGGCCGATGCCGGCCTGTCCCTCAGCATGCGTGCCGC
Source organism: Hydrogenophilus sp. (assembly GCA_020725195.1). GTDB lineage: Bacteria > Pseudomonadota > Gammaproteobacteria > Burkholderiales > Thiobacillaceae > DYFL01. Next base: position 38,956 of record DYFL01000016.1, on the reverse strand, counting down.
GACCAGGCCGTTCGCGAGGCCCGTCAGCCAGGCCGCGCCCAGAAACACCGGCAGCCAGCCCATGATGCTCAGCCCGGGCATGAGCCAGAGGTCGACGACCCACAACTGGGTGGCGATGTGGGCGAAGGCCGCGAGCAGGGACAGCCCCACCGGACCGAACCAGGCCCGGGGCAGGCGCGCTGCCAGCACGAGCACGGCCAGGCTGACCACCCCGCCCGACAGGCTCAGCACGAAGGTGGGCGTGAGGAAGGTACCCAGCACCAGGGCCCCGGCCACGATGCGCAGCAGGGAGACCCAGACGGCCGCCCCGACGCCGTAGCGGTAGAGGACCACCAGGGTGATGATGTTGGCGAGCCCGGGCTTGATGCCCGGGACGGGCAGCGGGATGGCCGCCTCGGCCACCGTCAGCCCGACGCCCACGGCCGCCAGGGCGGCGATGCGCCGGTCCTCGGCGGAGGCCGGAAACTTAATAGTTGAGGCTGTCATAGCGCGCCTGGCCCCATTCCACGCTCACCCGATTCGGCAGGCAGACGGCCGCCTCGCCAGGCCTGATCCAGCCCTGCCGGACGCAGAGCTGGCGGGGGCTGGGGTCGGCCGCGACCCGCACCCGGCCGTCCCGGATCTCGATCTGCGTCTCGCCGAGCGGGCCGGGCACGGCGACCATCCGGTTGAGCCGGGGGCTCGCCTCCAGGAAGACCCGGCCGGCCTGCTTGACGACCACCCGATCGCCCCCTCCGGGGCCGGCGGCCATGAGCCAGGCGACCAGCAGGCCGCCCAGGCAGAGGATGCCCCAGTCGCCGGGGCGCAGGGGCTTGAGATCCCTCATGCCAGCCCCCGGTGGCGCACCAGCACCTGCTGCCGGTCGCGGAAGTGGCCGGCCAGGGTCTCGGCGAAGTAGACCGAGCGGTGCTGGCCGCCGGTGCAGCCCAGGGCCACGGTGAAGTAGGCGCGGTTGTCGCGGAGGTAGGCGGGCAGCCATTTCTCGACGTAGGCGCGGATGTCGGCGAGCATCTCCGCCACCAGGGGCTCGGCCTGGAGGAAGGCGACCACGGGGGCGTCGCGGCCGGTGAAGGGGCGCAGGTAGGGGTCGTAGTGGGGGTTGGGCAGGCAGCGCACGTCGAAGACCAGGTCGGCGTCGAGGGGGATGCCGTGCTTGAAGCCGAAGGACTCGAACACCAGGGTGAAGGAGGCCGAGCCGAGGGCGAGCGTGTCCCGGATCCAGTTGCGCAGCGCATTGGCGGACAGGTCGCTGGTGTCCATGTGGTGCCCCAGGGTCGCGAGCGGCTCGAGCAGCTCGCGCTCCTCGCGGATGCACTCCTCCAGGGAGCGCTCGCCGGTGGAGAGGGGGTGGCGCCGCCGGGTCTCGGAGTAGCGCCGCACCAGCTCGTCGTCCTTGGCGTCGAGGTAGATGACGCGCAGGTCCAGGCGGGCCTTGAGCCGCGCGAACGCCTCCGGCAGCCCGGCGAGCCCGCCGCCGCTGCGCGCGTCGATGCTGAGCGCCGCATCCTGGCAGCCGTCCGCCTCGAGCGCGGCCACGGCCTCGTGCAGCAGGGAGGCCGGGATGTTGTCGATGCAGTACAGCCCGGCGTCCTCCAGCGCCTTGAGGGCGACGCTCTTGCCGGAGCCGGACAGGCCGGTGATGACCACCAGGCGCATGCTCAGCGCGGCCCTTCCTGCCTACGCCCCAAGGCTGGAGCCCTCCTCCATGGCCTGGCGCTGGCGCTCCACGAATTCGGAGGTCGAGTCGAGCCCGCGCAGCTTGAGGATGTGGTTGCGCACCGCCACCTCCACCAGCACCGCCAGGTTGCGGCCCGCCGCCACGGGGATGTGCACCTCGGGGATCTCGATGCCGAGGATGGCCTGCCTGCCCGCCTGCATGGACAGCCGGTCCACGTCCTGCCAAAGCTCCGCCGGGGTGAGGCGGATGATGAGCTTGAGGTTCTTCTTCACCTTCACGGCGGTCTCGCCGAAGAGGCGCCGGATGTTGAGCACCCCGAGGCCGCGCACCTCCATGAAGTCCTGCAGCAGGCTCGGACAGCGCCCCTCCAGGGTGTCGGGCGCCACGGCGTAGACCTCCAGCACGTCGTCGGCGACCAGGCGGTGGCCGCGGGTGATGAGCTCCAGGGCGAGCTCGCTCTTGCCCGTGGCCGGGTCGCCGGTGACGAGCACCCCCAGCCCCGACACCTCCAGGAACACCCCGTGCAGGGTCACCGAGGGGGCCAGGGCCTGGGTGATGAAGTGGCCGAGGAGGCGGATGAGGCCGGGGCTGGGCTCGGGCGAGGAGAGCAGGGGCGTGCGGGTGCGCTCGGCCGCCTCGACGAGGGCCTCGGGCACCGGCTCGTCGTTCGCCACGATCACCACGGCGAGTTCCGTGGCGTAGAGGCGCTCGACGGCCTGCTTGAGCCCCTCGGGCGAGAGGCTGCGCAGGTAGTCCATCTCGGCGCAGCCGAGGACCTGGACCCGGTTGGGATGGACGAAGTTGAGGTGCCCGATCAGGGCGAGGGTGGGCTTCTGCACCGTGTCCGAGGTCAGGTACCGGTCGCTGCCGGAGCGGCCCGCGACCCATTTGAGGCCGAGCCGGCCGCCCATCCGCTCGATGAGATCGGCGACGGTGATGAACGGCGTCAGGGCGTCCATTCGCAGATCAGGCGGTGCAGGGCGGCCGCGTCCGGGGCCGCGCGCAGGCGATCGCGCATGGCCTTCTCGCTGAACATCTGCGCCAGCTCCCCGAGGATCTGCAGGTGCAGGTCGGTGGCCGCGGCCGGCGCCAGGAGCACGAACACCAGGTCCACGGGCATGCCGTCCGGGGCGTCGAAGTCGATGGGCGCCTTCAGGCGGATGAAGGCGCAGGCCGTGTCCTTGAGGCCCTTGATCCGCCCGTGGGGGATGGCGATGCCGTAGCCCAGGGCGGTGGAGCCCAGCTTCTCCCGGGAGAACAGGCTGTCGAAGACCTCGTGCGCCGAGATGCCCTGGCTGGCCTCGAAGATCTGGCCCGCCTGCTCGAACAGGCGCTTCTTGCTGCCGACCTCGAAGTCGGCCAGGACGTCTTCCGGCTTGAGCAGTGTGCTGATGAGACTCATGGCAAGGGGTTTTCTGCCGCGCGGGGGCGGCGCCGTCCTCAACCCAGCTCGGCGCCCTGGCGCTTGAGGCCGCCGGCCTCGCGGTGCACGTCGCCGGTCTTTTCCTTGTGCTTGACGATCTGGCGGTCCAGCCTGTCCGACAGGGCGTCGATGGCGGCATACAGGTCGGCGTCGACGGCCTCGGCGTAGAGGGCCTTGCCGCTGACGTGGACGTTGGCCTCGGCCTTCTGCTGCAGCTTGTCCACGGACAGGATCACGCCGACGTCGATGACGTTGTCGAAATGGCGCGTGACGCGCTTGAGCTTGTCCTCGACATAGCCGCGCAGGGCGGGGGTGACGTCCAGATGGTGGCCGGTGATGGTGAGGTTCATGAACATGCTCCTGGGAAAATGCGCCGTCAGAACGACTTGCGCTGGTTGGCGGGGGGAATCTGCATCTGTTCGCGGTATTTGGCAACCGTGCGGCGGGCGACGACATAGCCTTGCCTCCCCAGCATAGCCGAAATGGCGCTGTCGGAGAGGGGCTTGGCCCGGTCCTCGGCCTCGATCGCCTGCTTGACCAGGGCCTTGATGGCCGTGCTGGAGGCCGCCCCGCCCTCCTCGGTGTCGAGGGCGCTGCTGAAGAAGTACTTGAATTCGTAGAGCCCGCGCGGGGTGAGCATGTACTTCTGGGTGGTCACGCGGGAGACCGTGGACTCGTGCAGGCCCAGGGTCTCGGCGATCTCCCTGAGCACCAGGGGGCGCATGGCCACGGGGCCGTGCTCGAAGAAGAGGCGCTGGCGCTCGACGATGGCCTGGGCCACCCGCAGGATGGTCTCGAAGCGCTGCTGCACGTTCTTGATCAGCCAGCGCGCCTCCTGCAGCTGGGCGGCGAGGCCGCCGCCCTCCCGGTTCTGGCGCAGGATGCCGGCGTACATCTCGTTGATCCGCAGCCGGGGCATGGCGTCCGGGTTGAGGCTCGCGCTCCACCGTCCGCCGACCTTGCGCACCCGCACGTCGGGCACCACGTATTGGGCGCTCGCCGGCGCAAAGCGCGCCCCGGGGCGCGGGTTCAGGCCGGTGATGAGGGCGCGCAGGGCCTGGAAGTCGCGGTCGGAGGCGATGCCCAGCAGCTTCTTCAGCTTGCCGTACTCGTGCTCGGCCAGCATCTTCAGATGCCCCAGCACCACGGCCTTGGCCTGCGCCAGCCAGGGGGTGTCCGCGGGCAGGGCGTCGAGCTGCAGCCGCAGGCACTCGCCCAGGTCGCGCGCGCCCACGCCGACGGGGTCGAAGCTCTGCAGGAGCTTCAGGGCCACGGCCAGCTCCTCCGGCTCGTATTCCCGGTCGGCGGGCAGCATGGCCGCCAGCTCCTCCAGGCTGGCGGTGAGGTAGCCGTCCTCGTCCAGGGCGTCGATGAGCAGCGCCACGAGGTCGCGGTCGCGCCCGGGCAGGGGCATGAGCAGGAGCTGGTCGAGCAGGTGCTGGCGCAGGCCGGCCTGGCTCGCGTCGGCCTGCTGGAAGCCGGGCTCGTCCTCGTCCTCGCCCGCGGGCCCGGAGACGGCGCGGTCGCCCCAGGCGAGCTCGGCATAGACCTCGCCCGCATCGCCGGGCGACTCGTCCGCGCCCGGGGCCTCGGCCGGCCCGTAGTCCTCGCCGGCCTCGCCCTCGACCCGTTCCAGGAGCGGGTTGTCCTGCAGCATCTGGCCGATCTCCTGCTGCAGCTCCAGCGTGGAGAGCTGCAGCAGGCGGATGGACTGCTGCAGTTGCGGCGTCAGGGCCAGTTGCTGGTGGAGCTTGAGTTGGAGGCTTTGCTTCACGGCGGATGCCGGCTGTCGGGATCGGGGCGGGGGGAAGGTCAGAGCCGGAAATGCTCGCCGAGATAGACCTTCCGGACGCTGTCATTATAAATGATCTCCTCGGGCCCGCCCGAGGCCATCACCGCGCCCTCGTTGATGATGTAGGCGCGGTCGCAGATACCCAGGGTCTCGCGCACGTTGTGGTCGGTGATCAGCACGCCGATGTCGCGCTCGGTGAGGAAGCGGATGATCTTCTGGATGTCGATCACGGAGATGGGGTCGATGCCGGCGAAGGGCTCGTCGAGCAGGACGAACCTGGGCTGCATGGCGAGCGCCCGGGCGATCTCCACGCGCCGGCGCTCGCCGCCCGAGAGGCTCGCGGCCGCCGCCTCGCGCAGGTGGGTGATGTGCAGGTCCTCGAGCAGGTATTCCAGGTGCTCGCGCACCTCGCCCTCGTCGTAGCCCTTGAGCTCCAGCACCGCGGCGATGTTCTCCGCGACCGTGAGCCGGCGGAAGATGGAGGCCTCCTGGGGCAGGTAGGCCAGGCCCAGGCGGGCGCGGCGGTAGACCGGCAGGTGGGTGAGCTCGGCGCCGTCGAGGCTGATGCGGCCGCCGTCGGCGCGCACCAGGCCCACGAGCATGTAGAAGCAGGTGGTCTTGCCGGCGCCGTTGGGGCCGAGCAGCCCGACCACCTCGCCGCTGCCCACCTCGAGCGAGACGTCGTGCACCACCTGGCGCGCCTTGTAGCGCTTCTTCAGGCCCTCGGCCGCGAGCCGGCTCATGGCCTGGCGGGGGCCCTCTCCCCCGATTCCTTCTTGGGCAGGATGATCGCGCGCACCCGGCCGGGGACCCCCTCGGGGGTGGCGCCCTGGGCCTGGTAGGTCTCGCTGCGGGCGTCGTAGGTGATGACGTTGCCGCGCACCTCCTCCTCGCCCCGCTTCAGCCGCGCCGCGCCGATGAACTTCACGGTCTCGGCCCTGGCGTCGTATTCCAGGCGATTGCCGGTGCCCTCGACGTACTGGTCGCGCCCCTCCTGCTTCTGGCGGAAGTACACCGGCTTGCTCGTGCCGACGGCGAGCCCGGAGGTGAAGCCCCGCTCGTCCTGGCGCACCTCGATCCGGTCTGCGGTCAGCAGCAGGGTGCCCTGGGTCAGGATGACGTTGCCTTCGTAGACCGCGGTCTTCCTGACGTCGTCCACGCGCAGGGTATCCGACTCGACATGGACGGGCTTGTCCCGGTCGGCCCGCTCGGCATGGGCCGGCAGGGCGGGCAGCAGCGCCAGTGCCGCCGCCAGCAGGGCAAAAAGCGTGGATTCAATGCGCACTCTCATAACGACTCCTTACCCGCTGGCTGAACACGACGGTGCTCTCCTGGCCCTCGAGCAGCATAGCACCGGCCGCGATGCGCGACCCGGCCTGGTGTACGGTGACGCCCCGGTCGGTCTGCATGCGCCGGGCGTCGGGGGTGACGTGCAGGTACTCGGTCGCGAGGACCATCTCCGCCCGGTCGGGCGTCGCCTCGCGCACCAGGCGCACGTCGTCGAGGAAGTAGACGTGCTCGCCCCCCGGGCTCACCAGGGCGCGCCTGGAGGTCACGCTCACCGCAGGCCGGTCCGCCGTGTACTGGGTGTAGACGGGCGCCTCGATGCGCGCCGTGTCGTCGTCCATGTAGTGCGTCAGCCTGTCGGCGCTGAGCACGTGCCGCGGCCAGCCCTTGGCGTCGAAGGCCGTGGCCTTGAAGTGCTCGACGATGTAGTCCGGGTCGTGGCCGAAGCCCCCCATGTCCCCCGGCAGGGAGAGCTGCCCGAGCCGGCCGACCCAGAAGGTCAGCGCCGCCAGCGCGCCGGCCAGCGCCAGGGGCAGCCAGGGGACGGCCTGTGCCGTGCGGTTCAGCACCGTGCGCCCCGGGACGGTCCCGCGCTCACCGGTTGTAGAGCGCCATCTGCGCTTCCCAGCTGCCCTGGGCGCGCATGATGAGCTCGCAGGCCTCGCGCGCCGCGCCGTGGCCGGGCAGCGCCCGAGTCACGTAATGCGCCTGGGAGGACACCAGTTCCGGCGCCCCCGGCACGGTGACGGCGAAACCGCAGCGACGCAGCACCGGCAGGTCCACGACATCGTCGCCCATGTAGGCGGTCTCGCGGGCCTCGAGCCCGGTCTCGGCCAGCAGCCGCTCGTAGACGTCGAGCTTGTCGTCCGCGCCCTGGAAGATGCGGTGGATGCCCAGGTTGCGCGCCCGGTGCAGCACCACGCTGGAGGTGCGGCCGGTGATGATGGCGGCCTCCACGCCGGCGGCCCGCAGCATCTTGATGCCGTGGCCGTCGCGGGAGTTGAAGGCCTTGTATTCCTGGCCGTCGTCGCCGTAGAAGAGGGTGCCGTCGGTGAGCACGCCGTCCACGTCGAAGATGAGCATCTTCACGTCCCGCGCGCGCGCGTAGGCGTCGTCCAGGCTCATGCCTTCGCCTCGCCGTATTGCTCCACGTCCATCTCCCCTTCGGTCCTCGTCACTCGTCGCTCGGTGCTGGCTACACCACCCCGGCGCGCAGCAGGTCGTGCATGTTGAGCGCACCCGTGAGCCGCCCGTCCGCATCGACGGCCAGCACGCCGTTGATCTTGCGTTCCTCCATGAGATGCACGGCCTCGGCGGCCAGGGCATCCTGGAATACTGTGATGGGGTTGCGGGTCATCAGTTCCGCGATCCCGGTGGCGTGCAGATCCGCGCCGCGGTCCAGGCAGCGGCGCAGGTCGCCGTCGGTGAACACGCCGACGAGCCGCCCGCCGGCGTCGACCACGGCGGTCATGCCCAGGCCCTTGCGGGTCATCTCCAGGAGGGCCTCCTTCATGCTGGCGGCCTCTTCCACCACCGGCAGGGCGGGGCCCGCGTGCATCACGTCGCGCACGTGCACCAGCAGGCGCCGCCCCAGGGCGCCGCCCGGATGCGTGCGGCCGAAGTCCTCCGCGCTGAAGCCGCGCGCCGAGAGCAGCGCCACGGCCAGGGCGTCGCCCAGGGCGAGCGCCGCCGTCGTGCTGGCGGTGGGCGCGAGGTTGTGGGGGCAGGCCTCCATGGCGACGCTGGCATCCAGGTGCAGGTCGGACTCCCGCCCCAGGGTGGAGGCGGCGTTGCCCGTCATGCTGATGAGCTTGGCGCCGCGGCGCTTGATGAGCGGCACGATGGAGACGAGCTCCGAGCTCTCGCCCGAGTTCGACAGGGCGAGCACCACGTCGCTGCCGGTGATCATGCCGAGGTCGCCGTGGCTCGCCTCGGCGGGGTGCATGAAGAAGGCGGGGGTGCCGGTGGAGGCCAGGGTGGCGGCGACCTTGCCGCCGATGTGGCCGGACTTGCCCATGCCGCTCACCACCACCCGTCCCCTGCAGGCGAGGATCAGGTCCACCGCCTGCACCAGGGCGCCGTCCACCCGCCCGGCCAGCGCGGACACGGCCGCCGCCTCGATCTCCAGGGTCCGGCGGGCGATGGCGAGGATTTCCTCGGTGCTGTTTGCAGGCAATGTCATAATGGGCGCAGGAGCGGCTTCAGCCGCGAATATCAGGCTCCGGCCTGGCACAACGGCAATTCGCGCCTGAAGGCGCTCCTACGGCTCCAATGTCATAATGGGCCGTCAGTATAACGATAAGCGGGACACCCCTCCACAGCATGCATACGACCCTGGGCCTGATCGTCTTCCTGCTGGCCGCGGCCGTGCTGACCACGGCGCTGTTCCGCGCCCTGCACCTGCCGGCCATGCTGGGTTACATCGCCCTGGGCGTGATCACCGGGCCCTCGGCCCTGGGGCTCGCCCCCGACACCCTGGAGACCCGCCACCTGGCGGAGTTCGGCATCGTCTTCATGATGTTCTCCATCGGCCTGGAGTTCTCGCTGGCCAAGCTGCGGGTGATGCGCTTCCAGGTCTTCGGCTTCGGCAGCCTGCAGGTCGCGCTCACCATGCTCCTGGGGCTGGCGGCGGGCATCATGCTCGGCCTCGGCTGGGCGGCGGGCATCGCCCTGGGCGGCGCGCTGGCCATGTCCTCCACCGCCATCGTGAGCAAGATGCTCGCCGAGCGCAACGAACTGGACCAGCCCCACGGCAAGCTCGTCTTCGGCGCCCTGCTCTTCCAGGACCTGGCCGTGGTGCCCCTGCTCATCTTCATCCCCTCGCTCGCCTCGGGCGGCGACATGGTGGGGGCGCTGACCACCGCCGGCCTCAAGGCCGCCATCACCCTGGGGCTCATCCTGGTGCTGGGCCAGAGGCTGCTGCGGCCCTGGTTCCAGATCGTCGCCCGGCGCAAATCGGCCGAGCTTTTCATGCTCAACGTGCTGTTCATCACCCTGGGGCTCGCCTACGTCACCGAGCAGGCCGGCCTCTCCTTGGCCCTGGGGGCCTTCGTGGCGGGGGTGCTGATCTCGGAGACCGAGTTCCGCTACCAGGTGGAGGGCGACATCCGGCCCTTCCGGGACGTCCTCATGGGCCTGTTCTTCATCTCCGTGGGCATGATGCTGGACGTGGGCATCGTGGCGGACCGCTGGGGGGACGTGCTCCTCGCCCTCGCCGCCCTGGTCGCGGCGAAGCTCGCGCTCGTCGCCGGGCTCGGCTGGGCCCTGCGCCAGCCCCCGGCCACGGCCCTGCGCACCGGCCTGGGCCTCGCCCAGGCGGGCGAGTTCGGCCTGGTGCTCCTCGCCCTGAGCAGCCAGCACGGCCTCGTCTCCGCCGAGGCCCAGCAGATCGCCCTGGCCGCCATGCTGCTGTCCATGATGACCGCCCCCTTCCTCATCGACTACAGCCAGCACATCGTCCAGCGCGTCGCCGGCGGCGAGTGGCTGCGCCGCGCCCAGGACGTGCACGCCATCGCGGTGAAGAGCTTCGGGGTGTCGCGCCACGTGATCCTCTGCGGCTACGGCCGCACGGGCCAGAGCCTGGCGCGCATCCTGGAGTCCGAGGGCATCCCCTTCATCGCCCTCGACCACGACCTCGCCCGGGTGAAGGCTGCCGCGGCGGCCGGGGACAACGTGGTGTTCGGCGACTCCACCCGGCCGGAGGTGATGCTCGCCGCCGGCCTCCACCGCGCCCGGGCCGTGGCCGTCACCTACGCGCACACGCCCTCGGCGCTGAAGATCCTCGCCCTCGCCCGGGAGATGAAGCCGGGCCTGCCGGTGATCGTGCGCACCATCGACGAGGCGGACCTGGACCGGCTGAAGGAGGCGGGCGCCACCGAGGTGGTGCCCGAGGTGCTGGAAGGTGCGCTGATGCTGGGCTCGCAGACCCTGCTCATGGCCGGCGTGCCGCTCGCCAGCGTGCTCAGGCGCATCCGCCAGATGCGCGAGCAGCGCTACAGCACCCTGCGCGGCTTCTACGGCGGCCTGACCGATGCCGAATCGGCCACCCCCGACGAGCAGGAGCGCCTGCTGCCGCTGCGCCTGGAGGCCGGCCTGCCGGGCACCGGCAAGCGGCTCGGGGAACTGGGGCTGGAGGAGCTGAACGTCACGGTGGTCGCGGTGCGCCGCCACGGCATCCGCGGCTCCGACCCCGACCCCGAGACGCGGCTGGAGGCCGGCGACGTGCTCATCCTGCGCGGCAGCCCCGAGGCCCTGTCGGCGGTGGAGACGGTGCTGGGCGGGGGGTGAGCCGGCCTATCGAAGCGCCCCGAGATACCGCTGTAGGAGCGGCCTCCCGGCCGCGAAAATTCGGCCCGGGGATTTATGCCCTTCAGGGTACGGGCCTCCTACGGGTTCATGGCCCAGCGATGATTCGCGCCTGAAGGCGCTCCCACGGCGGGCCCTCAGCGGGCCGCCTCCAGCATCAGCCGCTTCATCTCGCGCACCGCCGCCTCCCAGCCCGTGAACAGGGCCTGGGCGACAATGGCGTGGCCGATGTTGAGCTCGGCCACACCGGGGATGGCGGCCACGGCCTGGACGTTGTGGTAGTGGAGGCCGTGGCCGGCGTTGACCTGCAGCCCCTGCTCCAGGCCCAGGGCCACGGCCTGGCGGATGCGCTCCAGTTCCTGCACGGCCTCGTGTTGCGACTTCGCCTCGGCGTAGCGGCCGGTGTGGATCTCCACCACCGGCGCGCCCGCGGCGCGGGCGGCCTCCAGCTGGCGGGGCTCGGCGTCGACGAAGAGTGACACCCGGATGCCCGCCTCACCCAGGCGCCGACAGGCCTCGCGCACCCGGTCGAGCTGCCCGGCCACGTCGAGCCCGCCCTCGGTGGTGAGCTCCTGGCGCCGCTCGGGCACCAGGCAGACGTCCTGGGGCCGGACCTCCAGGGCGATGCCGAGCATCTCCTCGGTCACCGCCATCTCCAGGTTCATGCGGGTCGCGAGGCAGGCGCGCAGGATGGCGACGTCGGCGTCCTGGATGTGGCGGCGGTCCTCCCTGAGGTGCAGGGTGATGGCATCCGCCCCGGCGGACTCCGCCGCGAGGGCGGCCTGGACGGGGCTGGGGTAGGGCGTGCCCCGCGCCTGGCGCAGGGTGGCCACGTGGTCGATGTTGACGCCGAGTTTCATGGGGAGTGGTGGAGTGGGGAGTGGAGAGAGGAGAGTAAAAGAAACCGCGCGCAGCGCACAATATCCACGCCCCGCTCCCTACTGCCCACTGCCCATCAAATCCTCTGCAGGTCGACGAGCAGCTGGCGGGTGGCGAGCGGCTTGTCGCCCAGGTAGTGGGCGAGCAGCAGGCGCATGAGCAGCTTGCCCTCGGCCAGGGTGCGCGGGTCGGAATAGTCGCCCGCGGCCATGGCGAGCAGGGTCCTGCCCGCGAAGACCGGACCCGCCTCCGGGTCGACGACGACGCCCCGCTCCAGGACATAGCCGTAGTGTCCCGCGGGCCGCACCGCCTCCCCGCTCCCGGCCACATGGGTCAGGGTCTGGGCATAGCCCAGCTCGGACAGCAGGGCGAGCTCGAAGCGGCGCAGCACCGGCTCGGCCTCGGCTCCGTCCGCCAGATCGCGCAGCGCCTGGGCATAGTGCCCGTAGAGCCCCTCGTGGGGGTCGTCCTGGGGCAGCAGGCGCAGCAGCAGCTCGTTGAGGTAGAAGCCGCACATCAGGGCCGCCCCGGAGAGCGAGCCGCCGTCGCCCTGCCACTCGGCCGCATGCAGGGTGCGCAGCCCGCCCTTGCCGAACCAGGAGAGCCACAGGGGCTGGAAGGCCAGGAGCCGGGCCCGGATGGCCGAATGGGGCCGCCGCGCGCCGCGGGCGACCAGGCTCACCCGGCCGCGATGGAGGGTGAAGACCTCCACCAGGAGGCTGGTCTCCCGGTAGGCGTGGGTATGCAGGATGTAGCCCTGCTCGCCGTCGACCCGCATGGGGGGCTACACCCGAAGGGTTCCGGGACGCTCACTCATACCCCATGCGCTTCAGCAGCGCGGCGCTGTCGGTCCAGCCGCTCTTCACCTTGACCCAGGTGCTCAGGAACACCTTGGCACCGAACAGGCGCTCCATGTCCTGGCGCGCCTCGGTGGCGATGCGCTTCATGCGCTCGCCCTTGTGCCCGAGGAGGATGGGCCGGTGGCCCTCGCGGTCGACCCAGATCACCGCGTCGATGCGGATCAGGCCCCGCTCCGCCTCCGGCCGCGTCGGCGGCTCCTCCTCGAAGCGCTCCACGGTCACCGCCACGGCGTAGGGGATCTCGTCGCCGGTGAGCCGGAACACCTTCTCGCGCAGGATCTCGGCGGCGAGGAACCGCTCGCTGCGGTCGGTGATGGACTCCGCCTCGAACAGCGGCGGCATCTGCGGCAGGAGGGGTTTGAGCACATCGAGCAGATAGGCTGCGTCCTTGGGGTTCAGGGCGGACACGGGGACGATGGCGGCGAAGGCCCTCTCTCCTTGCTCTCCCCCGGGGGGGGAGAGGGATGCGGTGGCGCTGCGCGCCGATGCCTCGGCCCTCTCTCCTTGCTCTCCCCCGGGGGGGGAGAGGGACGGTGTGGCGCTGCGCGCCGATGCCTCGGCCCTCTCTCCTTGCTCTCCCCCAAGGGGGGAGAGGGACGGTGTGGCGCTGCGCGCCGATGCCTCGGCCCTCTCTCCTTGCTCTCCCCCAAGGGGGGAGAGGGACGGTGTGGCGCTGCGCGCCGATGCCTCTACGAAGCGCTTGGCCATCGCCTCCAGATAGGGCAGGAGCGCAGCCTTGTCCGGCACCTGGTCGACCTTGTTCACCACCAGGACCACCGGCCGGTTGCGGGGCAGGAGCCCGAGCACCTCCTCGTCCCCGGGGGTGTACTTCAGCGCCTCCACCACCCAGAGCACGGCGTCCATCTCCTGCAGGGCCTCGCGCACGGCCCGGTTCATGGCCAGGTTGAGCGCGCTGCGGTGGCGGGTCTGGAAGCCGGGCGTGTCGGCGAAGACGAACTGGGCATCCTCCAGGGTGCGCACGCCGAGGATGCGGTGGCGGGTGGTCTGGGGCTTCGCCGAGGTGATGCTGATCTTGGCGCCGACCAGGAGGTTCACCAGGGTGGACTTGCCCACGTTGGGGCGCCCCACCACGGCGATGAAGCCGGTGCGGAAGGTCATCGTGTTTTCCTCATCCGCAGATGACACAGATGAGGGCAGATGGAAATCGACGATAGGCCTTTGCCGCTCATGTGGGACCGGCGGCTCGAAATGCTTTGAATCATCTGTGTGAATCTGCGCAATCTGTGGATCAAATGGATTTCCTAGATGGACGTCAGCCGCGCGTAGGCGAGCTTGGCCGCTTCCTGCTCTGCCGTCTTGCGGTTGCCGCCCGTGCCCCGGGTGCACACCCCCAGCTCTTCGATGCGGCATTCCACGGTGAAGGTCTGGGCATGGGCCTGGCCGCTGACGCCGACCTGGCTGTACTGCGGCAGGCCCTTGCGGCGCGCCTGCAGCCATTCCTGGAGCAGGGTCTTGGCATCCTTGCCGTGGGTGCCGGTGTCGATCGCGGCGATCGCGCCGGCGAACAGGCGCTCGACGACCGCGCGCGCGGCCTCGAAGCCGGCGTCCAGCATCACCGCGCCGATGAGCGACTCCAGGGCGTCGGCCAGGATGGAGGGCCGGTCGGCGCCGCCGCTTTTCAGCTCCCCCTCGCCCAGCAGCAGAAAGCCGCCCAGTTCGAGCCCGCGGGCGATGTCGCACAGGCTCTGCTGGTTGACCAGGTTGGCGCGCAGACGGGAGAGCTGGCCTTCCTGCAGGGCGGGGAAGCGGCTGAACAGCATGAGCCCGACGACGCAGTTGAGCACGCTGTCGCCGAGGAACTCCAGGCGCTCGTTGTTGTTGGCGCTGTAGCTGCGGTGCGTGAGGGCCTGGGCGTAGAGCTCGCGGCGCTGGAAGCGGTGCCCCAGCCTGGATTCGAGACGCTGAAGTTCGGCCTGCATCACTCCGGCGGCTGGTAGCTGCGCCGCGCCTCGAAGTCGCCGCAGATCTTCAGGCGATGGACCAGGGGCGCGCACTTGGAGTAGCTCACGCTGAGGGTGGTGCCCGTAGGGCCGGGCTCGATGACGAGGTCGCGCGCGCTGACGACGGTGATGCCGTTGACGTCCAGCACCTTGTCGAAGCGGGTGCGCACCTCCGGGCTGGAGAGCTTCTCCATCCTGGCCTCCTCCGCCACGCTCTGCAGCGCGCTCTCGACGGTGTAGTACTCGATGTACAGGGGCGCGACGCGCAGGGCCGCATAGGCAAGAAAGCCCCCCACCGCGGCGAGCATCATCATTCCGATCAAGGTCATCCCCGCTTGCCTGCGCATGGCCCTCCCCCCTCTAGTCGATGAACCGTCCGATGCGGCCCAGGTCGTCGAAATTCCACCAGATCATGAAGGCGCGGCCGACGATGTTGCGGTCCGGCACGAAGCCCCAGTAGCGGCTGTCGTTGCTGGCATCCCGGTTGTCGCCCAGCATGAAGTAGTGCGCCTCGGGCACCCGGCACCTGAAGCCCTGCTCATTGTAGGTGCAGTTGTCCCGGTAGGGGAAATCCTCCTCGACCTGGTGCAGGATCACCGGCGGCGCGTCGCGCTGGATCATGGCGGTGTGCTGGCGTCCGTCCAGCCGCTCCCGGTAGACCTGGGCGCTGATGTAGTTGAGGCCGCTGGCCACGTACTGGTACTCGCCGACGGCCTCCATGGGGACCGCCTCGCCGTTGACGAAGAGCCGCTTGTCGCGGTATTCCACCACGTCGCCCGGCAGGCCCGCCACCCGCTTGATGTAGTCGAGGGCGGGGTCCTTGGGATAGCGGAAGACCATGACGTCGCCCCGCTGCGGGCTGCCCACCTCGATGACCTTTTGATTGACGATGGGCAGGCGGATGCCGTACTCGTACTTGTTCACCAGGATGAAGTCGCCGATCTCCAGGGTGGGCAGCATGGAGCCCGAGGGGATCTTGAAGGGCTCGACCAGGAAGGACCTGAGCAGGAAGACCACCAGGATCACCGGGAAGAAGCTCTTGGCGTAGTCCACCAGCCAGGGCAGCTTGGCGTCCCTGGGCCGGCCGCGGCCGGTGAAGAGGGCATCGAAGAGCCAGATCGCGCCGGTGACGACCAGGGCGACGAAGAGGATCAGGGCGAAGTTCATTTGCTCTCCCCCACCTGGAGGATGGCGAGGAAGGCCTCCTGCGGGATCTCGACGTTGCCCACCTGCTTCATGCGCTTCTTGCCCTCCTTCTGCTTCTCCAGCAGTTTTCGTTTCCGCGTGATGTCGCCGCCGTAGCACTTGGCGAGCACGTTCTTCCTCAGCGCCTTCACCGTCTCGCGGGCGATGATGTGGCTGCCGATGGCCGCCTGCACCGCGACGTCGAACATCTGCCGCGGGATGAGCTCGCGCATCTTGGCCACCAGCTCGCGTCCCCGGTACTGGGCGGTGGAGCGGTGCACGATCAAGGACAGCGCGTCCACCCGCTCGCCGTTGACCAGCACGTCGAGCTTGACCAGGTCGTCGGCGCGGAACGCCTTGAACTCGTAGTCGAGCGAGGCGTAGCCGCGCGAGGTGGACTTCAGGCGGTCGAAGAAGTCCATGACCACCTCGTTGAGCGGCAGGTCGTATTTCAGCATGACCTGATGGCCCATGTACTTCATGTCCACCTGGGCGCCGCGCTTCTGGTTGCACAGGGTCATGACGTTGCCCAGGTACTCCTCCGGCACCAGGATGGTGGCGGTGATGATGGGCTCTCGGATCTCCTGCATCTTGCCGGGGTCGGGCAGCCTCGATGGGTTCTCCAGCAGCACCACCGTGCCGTCCTTCATCACCACCTCGTACTCCACCGTCGGCGCGGTGGTGATCAGGTTCTGGTCGAACTCGCGCTCCAGGCGCTCCTGCACGATGTCCATGTGCAGCAGGCCCAGGAAGCCGCAGCGGAAGCCGAAGCCCAGGGCCTGCGAGGTCTCGGGCTCGAACTGCAGGCTGGCGTCGTTGAGCTTGAGCTTCTCCAGGGCATCGCGCAGGCTGTCGTATTCGTGGGAATCCACCGGGTAGAGCCCGGCGAAGACCTGCGACTTGATCTCCTTGAAGCCCGGCAGCGGCTCGGCGGCGGGCCGGGCGGCGAGGGTGATGGTGTCGCCCACCTTGGCGTGCTTGAGCTCCTTGATGCCGGCGATGACGAAGCCCACCTCGCCGGCGGAGAGCTGCGGCCGGGTCAGCGACTTGGGCGTGAACACCCCGACCTGCTCGCACAGGTAGTCCGCACCGGCGGCCATGAGGCGGATCTTGTCCTTGGGCTTGAGCACGCCGTCCACCACCCGCACCAGCATCACCACGCCGACGTAGCTGTCGAACCAGGAGTCGGTGATCAGGGCCTTGAGCGGGGCCTCGGGGTCGCCCACCGGCGGCGGCACGCGGGCCACCACCGTCTCCAGCACGTCCTCGATGCCCACGCCGGTCTTGGCCGAGCAGCGCACGGCGTCGTCGGCCGGCACGCCGACGATGTCCTCGATCTCCTGGATCACCCGCTCGGGGTCGGCCGAGGGCAGGTCGATCTTGTTGAGCACCGGGATCACCTCGACGCCCAGGTCGATGGCCGTGTAGCAGTTGGCCACGGTCTGGGCCTCCACGCCCTGGGAGGCGTCCACCACCAGCAGCGCCCCCTCGCAGGCGGAGAGCGAGCGGGAGACCTCGTAGGAGAAGTCCACGTGCCCCGGGGTGTCGATGAGATTCAGGCGGTACTCCTGGCCGTCGCGGGCCCTGTAGGTGAGGGCGGCGGTCTGGGCCTTGATGGTGATGCCGCGCTCGCGCTCCAGGTCCATGGAGTCGAGCACCTGCGCCTCCATCTCCCGGTCGGTGAGCCCGCCGCAGCGGTGGATGAGCCGGTCGGCGAGGGTGGACTTGCCGTGGTCGATGTGGGCGATGATGGAGAAGTTGCGGATATTCTGCATAAACAAACGGGCGCCGATCGCGCCCGTTAAGGATTTGAAATCAGGGGGGATTTTAGCCTAAAACGGGCCGGCACAGGCGCTGCTTTTCGGCGGGTCTCGAGGGCGGGGCTCAACGGGACAGATAGGCGCGCACCGCCCCGGGATCGAGGCGATGCCGGCAGACCTCCCCGGCCGCGCCGCCCAGCACGGGCACGTCCCAGTCGTAGCGCGCCCGGAGTGCGGGGTCGGCATCGATGTCGACGAAGTCGAAGCCCACCCCCAGGGCCTCGAGGCCGGCCCCCATCTCCTCGCACAGCGGGCAGTCCCGCCGGCCGTAGAGCATGAGCCGCTCAGTCAAGGCGCAGGGGGATGTAGAGGCTGCCCTCGCCGCGCCGCACCAGCAGGGCCACGCTCTTGCGCCTGGGCTCGTTGAGCAGCCTCGACAGCTCCTCGGCGCTGGTCACCGACTGGTTGTTGACGGCGAGGATCACGTCGCCCGGCTGCACGCCGGCCCGGGCCGCCAGGCCCGTGGCGTCCTCGACCAGGACGCCGGAGTCGATCCCGAGGGCGCGCTTCTGCTCCGCGGTGAGCGGGCTCACGGCCAGGCCGGCCCGGTTGGCGGGCCTGGCGTCGGCCTTCTGCGCGGCCTTTTCCTCCGCGAGCTCACCCACCGTCACCGCCACGTCCCTGGCCTGGCCCTTGCGCCAGACCTGCAGGGTGACGCGGCTGCCGGGCTGGGTGGCCCCCACCAGGCGGGGCAGGTCGATGGACTCCGCGACCGGCTTGCCGTCGTACCCGAGCACGATGTCGGAGGCCTGAAGCCCCGCCTTCTCGGCCGGGCTGCCGGGCTCGACGGCGGCGATGAGGGCGCCGCGCGGGCGCTCCAGGCCGAAGGACTCGGCCAGGTCGGCCGTGACCTCCTGGATCAGGACCCCGAGGCGGCCGCGCCGGACCTTGCCGCCGGCCTTGAGCTGCTCGGCCACGTCCATGGCGACGTCGATGGGGATGGCGAAGGACAGGCCCATGAAGCCGCCGGAGCGGGAGATGATCTGGGAGTTCACCCCCACCACCTCGCCCCTCATGTTGAACAGCGGGCCGCCGGAATTGCCGGGGTTCACGGCCACGTCGGTCTGGATGAAGGGCACGAGGGTCTCCGAGGGCAGCGAGCGCCCCTTGGCGGAGACGATGCCGGCGGTGACCGAGTTCTCGAAGCCGAAGGGCGCGCCGATGGCGACCACCCACTCGCCCACCTTGAGCCTGTCCGGGTCGCCCACGTTGACCCGGGGCAGGCCGTCGGCATCGATCTTGATGAGCGCGACATCGGTGCGCGCGTCCGCACCGATCACCTTGGCGCGGAACTGCCGCTTGTCGTGGAGCTTGACCAGCACCTCGGCGGCCCCGTCCACGACGTGGGCGTTGGTCAGGATGTCGCCGTCGGCGCTGATGAGGAAGCCCGAGCCCTGGCCGCGCCGCGGCGGCATGAAGGGCTGGCCGCCGGGCGGCATGAAGCGCCGGAAGAACTCGTGCATCTCGTCGGGATCGGGCATGCCGGGGCTGAGGCCGCGACGAGGCTCCTGGATGGTGGTGATGTTGACCACGGCCGGGCTCTGCCGCTCCACCAGCCCGGTGAAGTCCGGCAGGCCCTGCGCCCGGGCATGGGGCACCAGATAGACGAAGGCCGCAAGGAGCAGGAAACCCGTCCTGGCCACGACCGCTTCGCTGAGCATCTTCATCGGCTACCTCTCCGCATCCTCGTTGTGACAAGCACCCTGCTTGCGGCCGCCGCACCGCGGCCCGGCCCCGGCTGCGCAACCCCCGGCCTGCGCCGAAACCTCATGCCCCTCGCCGCGCCGCACGATGACCGGCTGCCCGCCGCGCGCACCGCGCAGCAACACCAGACCCAGCGCCAGCCCCAGGCCGGCACCGGCCATGGCCAGGGGCTCGCCCCCGGCCTGCATGCCGAGCACGGCCCCGGCCAGCAGCAGCAGCAGGGGGAGGACGTAGCTTCTGAACACCGAGCGCAGGACGGCGCCCTCGGGCACCCCCACCACCACGGCCTCGCCGACCCGGGCGCCGAGGCCGTTGTCCACCGGGTATTCGGCGGGCCGCGGATTGAAGAGCTGCCCGAAGACGGAGGTCGAGCCGCAGCCCCGGCCGCCGCAGGCCCCGCAGGACGCCGGGGCCTCCACCCGCACCCAGGCGGTTTCGCCCTCCACGCGCACCACCCGGGCCAGCGTTTCGTTCATCCTGGAAACCTCGTCTGCAACCTCAAAGGCACACCGGGCATTACGGGGGGACTCTTGCTGCACCCGGGGCCGGCTTGCGGACCGCCTTGCGCCCTTCGCGCCCAGCCGGCCTATTCAAGGCCCCCTCGCGCCCTCAGGGCCGCTCCACCACGCTCATGGCGATGGCCTCCACGGCCGGCCAGGGCGCCTCGCCGATGACGGTCACCTGCCGGGAGCCGACCTGCCGGGTGAGCATGTTGACCATGCCGCGCTGGCTTTCGCCCTTCACGGTCTCCACCCGCTTGGCGGCCGGCTCGATGAAGAGCGAGATGTGGGTCAGCCCGTCGCTGAACACCCAGTGCTCCACGTCCTCGGGGCGGTTCGGCAGTTTGCGCTTGACCGCGATCACGCGGGCGTAGCCGGGCGGCAGGGCCTTGAGCGCCAGCGCCCCGTTCTCGATCGGCTGCAGCGCGGGCGCGGCGGGCATCCTGGGCAGGGCGGCGGTGCGCGCGGCCGGACCGATCTGGACCTCGGTGAAGGCGTACTGCATCAGCGGCTGCCCCCGCTCGTTGACCATGGCCGCCTTCAAGGGCAGCCCCGTCTCCTTCTCGCTGCACAGCACATGCCCCCAGCGGTACTGGTCCTTGGGCACGAGCACCACCTCGCGGCAATCGAGGCCGGCCACACGGGTGATCTCGCCCAGCTTGACCGTGTACCATGCGTTCAGCCGCTCGGCGTTGGGCGGGAACAGGTCCGGGAAATGCCGGCTGCTGAGGCGCCGCTCCAGGCGTTTCTCGCCGCCGTCGGAGGACAGGCTGACGGAACCCCCCTGGGTGCAGAGCACCTCGCGATGCGACCCGTCCAGGGCCACCAGGCGGCTTTCCTTGCCGGCGGCCGAGACACGGTTGGTGATCTGGTAGGTCTGCATGGACTCGCCGTGGCGGTAGACGAAGACGCCTTCGTAGCTCAGGCGGCGCGGGGCCTCGGACACCTTCTGCAGCCAGTCGGCCGCCGCCTCCTGGGACAGCGTCTCCGCGGACCAGGCCGGCGGGGCGAGGAGGACGGCGGCCAGCGCGGGCCCCGCTGCCCGGCCCAGCACCGACCTCGCCCGCACCAGCCCCCTCCGCAACCCCGCACCGACCCGACACCCCCGACAAGACTGGGGGCTCATCGATGGGCCTCCGGGGCCGTCAAGGCCACGCGCGTAAAGCGCATCTCGGCGCCGCTGGTCAGGCCCTGGGCGTAGTCCTGATGCGCGGCGAGGTAGGGCAGGACGTTCACGTCGCCGGCGATCTCGACCGGATCGCCCGGGTCCGGCGCGGCGCTCAGGACCAGCCAGGTCACCGCAGCCACGGTGGCCGCGGCCGTCAGCCAGAGCACGGGCTGCGCCTTCGCGCGCCTGGGCACGGGCGCCAGGACGGTGGGCTCCTGGGCCAGGGCCGCATGGATGCGCTGCCGGATGCGCTCCGGCGGGCATGGCGTGCCGCGCAGGGCGTCGCCGATGAGGCAGTATTCCGACCATCGCGCCATCCGGTCGTCGTCACGGGCGAGGCGACGCAGCAGGGCATCGCTCTCCGCGTCGGGCATCTCGCCGTCCAGCAGGGCGGAGAGCCAGCCGTCCGGGGTTTCTTGTGCTTGGGCTGTCTGGGTCTGCTGCATAGTGCTTACCACCTCTTTTCCTGGGAAGTGCCCAGGATCGGCCTGAGCTTCGCCGCGATGGCCTCGCGGGCGCGGAAGATGCGCGAGCGCACGGTACCGATCGGGCACCCCATCAGATTGGCGATCTCCTCATAACTCAATCCCTCGATCTCTCGCAGGGTGATGGCCGTGCGCAGCTCCTCGGGGAGCGCCTCCACGGCCTCGTTCACAGCCATGGCCACCTGCTTGGACAGCAGCTCCGACTCCGGCGTGCTGATGTCCTGCACGGCCAGCCGTTCCTCGACGCCCTCATCCTCGTCCGGCAGGGCCTGATCGCTGACCGTCTGCATGGCCTTGCCCCGGGCGGCCAGGTAATTCTTCGCGGTGTTGACCCCGATGCGGTAGAGCCAGGTATAAAAGGCCGCATCGCCGCGGAACTGGGGCAGCGCCCGGTAGGCCTTGATGAAGGTCTCCTGGGCGATGTCCTCGACCTCGTCGGGGTCGCGCACCATGCGCGCAAGCAGGCGCGTGAGCCGCCGCCAATACTTCTCGACCAGCAGCTCGAAAGCCCGCTTGTCGCCGGCCCGCGCACGCTCCACCAGTTGCCGGTCGATCTCCCGCTCGCTCATCGGTCCCGGGGCCTCCGATCCCCGCCAGACTTCCCAATCGCATTACGGGCTAGTATAACCGCCAGGGAGCGGGCTTCGCGTGTCGCGGCCTGTTCGCCCTAGTGACCCGCCGATCGCGCCCGAAGTTCCCACACCCAGATCCGTGTCTTTCGAGCCCATGCATCGCTACGACGTCCTCATCATCGGCGCCGGCCTCGCCGCCGCCACCCTGGCCCTGAGCCTGCCGGGCCGGCTGCGCATCGCGCTCCTGGCCAAGAAGGAATACGAGGACAGCGCCAGCTACTGGGCACAGGGGGGCATCGCCGCGGTCTTCGGCGAGGACGACAGCCTCGATGCCCACGTCCGGGACACCCTGGTGTCGGGCGCGGGGCTGTGCGACGAGGCCGTGGTGCGCCACGTGATCGAGGCGGGCCCCGCCGCCCTGCGCTGGCTCATCGACGCCGGCGTGCCCTTCGACCGGGAGGGCGCGCACTTCCACCTCACCCGCGAAGGCGGCCACGGCCACCGCCGCATCTTCCATGCCGCGGACGCCACCGGCAAGGCGGTGCAGGACACCCTGCGCGAGCGGCTCGGGGCCGCGGACAACATCACCCTGCTCACCCGGCACCTCGCCGTCGACCTCATCACCGGGCGCAAGTTCGGCCTGGACGACAGCCGGGTCTACGGCGCCTATGTCCTGAACAACGCGACCGGGCACGTCGAGACCTTCTCGGCCGGCTTCACCGTGCTCGCCACCGGCGGCGCGGGCAAGGTCTTCCTCTACACCTCCAACCCCGACACCGCCACCGGCGACGGCATCGCCATGGCCTGGCGGGCGGGCTGCCGGGTGGCCAACCTGGAGTTCATCCAGTTCCACCCCACCTGCCTCTACCACCCGCGCGCCAAGTCCTTCCTCATCACCGAGGCCATGCGCGGCGAGGGCGCGGTGCTGAGGCTGCCCGACGGCACGCGCTTCATGCCCGGGCACGACGCGCGGGCGGAGCTCGCACCGCGGGACGTGGTGGCGCGGGCGATCGACTTCGAGATGAAGAAGCGGGGCCTCGACTGCGTGTACCTGGACATCACCCACCAGCCGGCGAAGTTCATCGTCGAGCACTTCCCCACCATCTACGAGCGCTGCAGGGAGTACGGCATCGACATCACCCGGGAGTGGATCCCGGTGGCCCCGGCCGCCCACTACACCTGCGGCGGCGTCATCACGGACCGCGGCGGACGCACCGATCTGGCCAACCTCTACGCCGTCGGCGAGACCACCTGCACGGGGCTGCACGGGGCCAACCGGCTGGCGAGCAACTCGCTGCTGGAGTGCGTGGTCTACGGCCGCGCCGCGGCCGCCGACATCGCCGGGGCGGAGCCCGCCCCCGAGCGGGCGCTGCCCGCCTGGGACGAGAGCCGGGTGACCGACGCCGACGAGGAGATCGTCATCGCCCACAACTGGCACGAGCTGCGCCGCTTCATGTGGGACTACGTGGGCATCGTGCGCACCAACCGGCGCCTGGAGCGCGCCGCACGCCGCATCCAGCTGCTCGCCGAGGAGATCGACGAGTACTACTCGAACTTCCGGGTCGGCAACGACCTCATCGAGCTCAGGAACCTGGTGCTCGTCGCCGACCTCATCGTCGCCTGCGCCATGCGGCGGCACGAGAGCCGCGGGCTGCACACCTCCCGGGACTACCCGGATACGCTGCCCGAGGCCGGCGACACCGTACTGGCGCCGCCCTTCAAGGAGTAATCCCGGAATCCGCAGATGACGCAGATGCACGCAGATGAAACCCTACGGCGTCAGGCCCTTGCCCGACCCGTCTGTGGGAATCCGCGCGCACCTGCGGAAACTGCTCGATCTAAGTCACTGCGCCGCCGCACGGGCGCGGCGCACCCGCTCGGCGGTGACGGGATGGCTGGACAAGAAGGCATAGGCCTGCGCGTGGTCCGGGCCCGGCCCCTGCAGGCGCTCCATCAGATCGGCGAAGGCATGGGGCGACAGCCCGTGCCGGCGCAGCAGCCGGAAAGCGAAGGCGTCCGCCTCGGACTCGAACTCGCGCGAGTACCTGGCCTGGGCCAGCACCACCGGCAGGCCCGACACGGCCACCCCGAGGGAGGCCGCATCGGAGGTGACGGCCGACACCGCGACGGCCACGGCCGAATCCTGCAGCACGTGCCGCATGGCATGGCGAAGCTCGACGTGCCCGATCTCGTGGGCGAGCACGGCGAGCACCTCCTCCGGGGACTGCGCCCGGCCCACCATCTGGTCGGTGATGACGATGGCCCCGCCCGGCAGGGCGAGGGCATTGGCCCCCAGTTCGGGGGCATTCCGGAACTCGCGCCGGTAGTGGGCCGCCAGGGGCAGGCCGCTGTGCAGCAGGCCGAAGCCCTGGCGGATCTGGTCCTGCAGGCCCGCATCCAGCTGCGTGCGCTGGAACCAGCCCCGGCCGTCCAGCCAGGCGAGCGCCTGGTCGCCCAGCACCCGCTCGGTGTGCATGGGGATGCGCGGGGCCAGCCGTTCCGCGGCGGCAGGAATCCCGTACAGATAACCGCCCAGGGCCGCCGCGACGATCACGACGACGGCGGCGACCGCCACGGCCAGGCGCTGCTCCAGCCAGGCCACGACGCCTTCGGAGCGCCCCTCCTGGGGCAGCCGGTCCAGCGCCGCGCTGTCGGCGCACTCGAACTGGCCGCCGTCGGGCAGGACGACGAAGCGGGCGGCCCCGGCGATCCGGGGCGAGACCCGCAGCTCCTGCAGGCGATAGCGCTGGGCGATGCGCGTGCCGATCAGGGCCGCCTCGGTCCCGCCCAGCATCAGGGTCGCCGCGCTGCCCAGCGGGTGATGGCCGTCGTAGTGCCGGCCGGCCAGGGGGATGGTCGCCGTGCTCATAGGGAGACATCCAGGTCGAAGAACTCGCCCACTTCGGCCCCCGCGGCCCGCACCGTGCCTTCCTGCCGGCCCCGGAAGCCGGCGAGGTCGTCCACGGCGATCACGCGCAGGTGCTCCGCCCGGTACTTGAAGGTGCGGATCACCGCCCAGGGGATCAGGAAGCCTGCGGAGCCGAGGATGCCGAGGGCGTTGCTCAGATAGAGCTTCGCCAGCCCCCGGGCGCGCAGGGTCGACTCGAAGCGCACCGCCCCGAGCGTGGCGGTGTTCCAGACCAGGTTGGCGGTCCCGGCCTGCATGTAGGCATAGGCGAGGACATAGACGGCATAGATGGCCAGCAGCATCAGACCCGCAAAGAGCATCCCCCCCTCGGCGCGGGCAGCCGGCATGAGCGGGCCGGCGAGCACACCGGCCAGCGCCGCCACGAGAGCGCCGGCCAGCGCGAACAGCAGGCCGGCCAGGAGGTAGATCCTGAAGAACTGCCCGCCCGTCGCGGACAGGTCCCCGTAGCGGCCGCCGAACACGGAGCGGCTGACGAGGAAGTGCTTGTACCGGCGCAGCCACCAGGGAAAGGTCAGGCCGAAGACCAGCGCCACGGCGCCGTAGACCATGGCCTGCTTCGCCTCGGCCTCCGCCGTGGTGGCGAAGGCGATGACCGCCAGCACCAGGGCGAGCGCCCCCTGCCAGCCGTAGAGCGCCCGCAGCGCATCCCGGTAGCCGGCATCGAAGCCGAAGGTCATGTTGCGGTAGGCGGTATAGCGCGCGTTGAAGGCGGCCGAACGCACCAGCACCCAGGGCGCCAGGACCGCCCCGAGCGCGAGGACATAAGGCAGCAGGGAGGTGAAGAAGCGGCTCGCGGCGTAATAGAGCAGGGCCAGGCACACGGCGACGATGCGGCCCTTGAGGATGGGGACGGGCTGGCCGAGGTACTGGAAGGGGGTGCCGTCCAGGGTGGCGCGGGAATAGAAGTAGCGCTTCTTGCGCACCTTCGCCCAGGCCGAGAAGACCCCGAGGCTCAGCAGGGTGAGGCACAGGTTCACCACCCAGATCCTGAAATACTCGCCTGCCGTGCCTTCGAAACGCAACGCGAGTTCGCGCACCCGGTCCGGCAATCCCGTACCCGCCGCCGCGGCGGCGGGCGCTTCGTATGCAATGGCCGCCGTCATCGGGCTTCCCTCCCTGGTCGCTGCCGTGATGCCGGCAATCGGTTCTTAGTCTGCCCGACCCGATCGGGCCGGATACTGCTTACCGCCTATGGATCTTCGCGCATTGTGGCATGCCCGCGCCGAGGCGGACAATGCCTCGGCCACGCGGGGAGCGGCGTCTCAGCCTGCGCGCCCCAGCAGGAAGTGCACCAGCAGGGGCACGGGGCGCCCCGTGCTGCCCTTCTCCTTGCCCCCCTTCCAGGCGGTGCCGGCGATGTCCAGATGGGCCCAGTGGTACTTCCTGGCGAAGCGCGACAGGAAGGCCGAGGCGGTGATGGTGCCCGCCGGGCGGCCGCCGATGTTGGCCATGTCGGCGAAGTTGCTCTTGAGCTGCTCCTGGTAGTCGTCCCAGAGCGGCAGCTGCCAGGCGCGGTCGTAGGCCGCCTCGCCGGCGTGCAGCAGTTCCCGGGCCAGGGCGTCGTTGTTGGCCAGGAGCCCCGTGGCCACGTTGCCCAGGGCGATGACGCAGGCGCCGGTGAGGGTGGCGACGTCCACCACCGCCTCGGGCTCGAAGCGTTCCGCGTAGGTGAGCGCATCGCAGAGGATGAGCCGCCCCTCGGCGTCGGTGTTGAGCACCTCGATGGTCTGGCCGGACATGGAGGTGACCACGTCGCCGGGCTTGTTGGCGGCGCCGTCGGGCAGGTTCTCGCAGGCGGGGATGAGGCCGACGACGTTGAGCGGCAGGGCGAGCTCCGCCGCCGCCTGCAGCGCGCCCAGCACCGAGGCCGCGCCGCTCATGTCGTACTTCATCTCGTCCATCTCGGCGGCGGGCTTGAGCGAGATGCCGCCGGCGTCGAAGGTGATGCCCTTGCCCACCAGCACGACGGGTTTCTGTTTCTTGTTGCCGCCCCTGTGCTGGAGGACGATGAACTTGGGCGGCTGGCGGCTGCCCTTGGCCACGGAGAGCAGCGCCCCCATCTTGAGCCGCTCCATGTCCGCCTGCTCCAGGACCTCGATGCCGAGGCCGTGGCTCTTGCCGAGCTCGCGCGCCCTGTCGGCGAGGAAGGCGGGGGTGCAGAGGTTGCCCGGCAGGTTGCCCAGGTCGCGGGCGAGCTGCATGCCGTTGGCGATCGCCAGCCCGCGGCGCACCGCGGCCTCGCCCAGGGCGAGCTCGCCGCGGCGCGACACGGCCAGGGTCAGGCGGCGCAGCGGCCGGCGCGGCGCCTCCTGCTTGCTCTTGAGCTGGTCGAAGCGGTAGAGCGCCTCCTGCGCGACGACCACGGCCTGCTCCACGTTCCAGGCGAGGTCGCGGCGCTTGACCGGCACCTCGGTGAGGTAGACCGCGGCCTCCATGGAGCCCGTCTCGTCCAGGGTCTTGATCGCCGCGCGCAGGGCGTCGCGGTAGGCCTTGTCGCGGAACTCGCGCTCCTTGCCCAGGCCGACCAGCAGCACCCTCTCGGGGAGGGCGTGGGGGACATGGTGCAGCAGCAGGGTCGTGCCGAGCCTGCCGTCCATGTCGCCGCGGCGCAGGATGTCGGAGAGATAGCCGCCGGCGGCCTCGTCGACGGCCGCGCCGGCCTCGGTGAGCTTGCGGCTCTCGAACACGCCGAGCACCACGCAGGCCACCCGCTGTTTTTCTGGGCTTCCGCTTTTTATGCTAAATTCCATGGCATTCCCCTCGCAGGAAAATTTCAGTAAATAGGGCGATTTCCGGGATTTTTCCGGGATTCGCCCCATTATTTTCAATCAGGCGGCCAAAGTCAAAATGCGCATCCACGAAAGAGCCCTGATCCGCGAGATGAGCGAGACGGGCGTCTATGCGCTGGCCGCCCTGGCCGCCATCGTCGTGGTCACCCTGGTCGCCCGCATCCTGGGCCGCGCCGCCCTGGGCAACATCGCCACCGAGGCCGTGCCGCCCTTCATCGCGTTCGGCCTGATGCACCTGCTGCCGGTCCTGCTCTCGCTCGCCCTGTTCATGGCGGTCTTCCTCACCCTGACCCGCTACTGGCGCGACAGCGAGATGGTGGTCTGGTTCGGCTCGGGCCTGAGCCATGTCGACTGGCTGCGCCCCGTGCTGGCCTTCGCCATCCCCGTCACCCTGGTCATCGCCCTGTTCAGCCTGGCCCTGCTGCCCTGGGCGGCGGACAAGCGCCAGGAATACGAGCGCTACCTCTCCGGCCGGGAGGAGATCGCCAGCCTCGCGCCGGGCCTGTTCATCGAGGCGGGCGGCGGCCGCAAGGTCTATTTCGTCGAATCGCTGGAGGCCGTGGAGGAGCGGGTGCGCAACGTCTTCATCCGCACCGAGAGCCATGGCCGCACCGGCATCATCGTGGCCAGGGAGGGCCATCGCGAGCGCGCGCCGGACGGCGCCGACTTCCTGGTCCTGGAGCACGGCCGCCGCTACGAGGGCACGCCGGGCAGCCCCGACTACCGGGTGGTGGAGTTCGAGCGCTACCACGTCAGGCTGGAGATCGGGCCCGCCAGGCCCCGGGCCGACCTCGCGCGCACGCGCCCCACCACGGACCTCTTCGCCAACCCGATCCCGGAAAACCAGGCCGAGCTCGTCTGGCGCCTGGGGCACCCGCTCAGCGCCCTGATCCTGGCCGCCTTCGCCGTCCCGCTGAGCTTCTTCAACCCCCGCAGCGGGCGCTCCCTGAACGCGCTGTTCGCCATGCTCGTCTACGCCGTGTACAACAACCTCATCGGCCTCTCCGAGGGCTGGGTGGTGCAGCAGCATCTCGGCGGCACGGCCGGCATCCTCTTGATCCACGGCCCCATGCTGGCCCTGCTCGTCATGCTCTTCTGGCTGCGCTCGGCGGGCCCGAGGCCCTGGTGGCGCCGATGAGCATCCTGGCCCGCTACCTCACGCGCCAGCTCCTGGCCTCCATCGGCCTCGCCCTGGCGGTGCTGCTGCTGCTGTTCGGTTTCTTCGACCTGATCGACGAGCTGGGCGACCTGCGTCCCGGGACCTACACCCTGGGCAAGGCCCTGCTCTACGTGGCGCTGCACCTGCCGGCCCGGCTGCACGAGCTGATGCCCATCGCGGCGGTGATCGGGGCGCTGTTCGCCTTCGCGCGCCTGGCCGACAGCTCCGAGTTCACCGTCATGCGCGCCTCCGGCCTCTCCCCCTTGCGGCTGGCCCGCTACATGGTCGTCCTGGGCGCGGGGATCGCCGCGGCGATCCTGGTGATCGGCGAGTACCTCACCCCCGTCTCGGAGCGCGCCGCCCAGCAGCTCAAGCTGCGCACCACCACCAGCGTGGTGGCCCAGGAGTTCCGCTCCGGCCTCTGGGCCAAGGACGGCCAGAGCTTCGTCAACGCCCAGGCCATGCTCCCGGACGCCACCCTCGTCAACCTGAAGGTCTTCCAGTTCGACGAGCAGTTCCACCTGCGCCGGATCCTGGCGGCCGAACGCGGCGTCTGGGCCCCGGCCGGCGAATGGCGCCTGGAGGGGGTCACCCTCACCCGCCTGGAGGCCGACGGCATCGCGATCGAGCGCCTGCCCGCCCTCGGCTGGCGCTCCAGCGTCAACCCGGAGCTGCTCGCCGCGCTCATGGTGCCCCCCGAGCGCATGGCCCTGGGCGCGCTCAACACCTATGTCGCCCACCTCAGGGAAAACAAGCAAAAGACGGCCCGCTTCGAGATCGCCCGGTGGAACAAGCTCAGCCACCCCCTGGCCGCCCCCGTCATGCTGCTGCTCGCCCTGCCCTTCGCCTATGCCCAGCCCCGCGCCGGCGGCATCGGCGCGCGGATCATGGCGGGGATCCTCATCGGCCTGGCCTTCTACCTGAGCAACCGCCTCGCCGCCCACGTCGGCCTGCTCTACGACTGGCCCCCCGCCCTGAGCGCCATCCTGCCCCTCACCGCCTTCGGCGCCGCGGCGGCGGCCTCGCTCTGGTACGCCGAGCGGCGCTGAAGCCTCACTCCGCCCGCCGCAGGCGGGTGCCCGCGAGGCGATCGTGCAGGAACTGCCGTTCGGGATCGAGCAAGGCCCAGAGCACGCCCAGGCCGAAGGCGGCGAGCCCCAGCCAGGCGAGCGCATAACGCAGCCAGGCCTGCCGGAGGCCCACCGGCCCGCCGTCGGCGGCAAGCAGGCGGATGCGCCAGGTCTTCATCGGCAGGGTCTGGCCGCCGTGGCGCCAGAACCAGACGAAATAGAGCCCTGCCACGACGAGCATGTAGGCCTGGAGCAGCGGCCGCGCGAGCCCGGGATCGAGCCCGCGGCTGAGGCCGACGAAGGGAAAGGCCGCCACGATCCACAGGGCGAGCAGGACCAGCGCCTCGTAGACCATGCAGGCGAAGCGGCGCTTCAGGCTGGGGGTATCGGTGAGCATCGTCTCGTGCGCCAGGGGACCGGGACCGGCCCGCGAAGCGCCGCACTATACCGGAGCCGCCCGGGCCGGCACAGGGCGGGCGCGGCGCCATTTGCATCGCCGGGCCGGCATGGCTATAATCTCGCGTTTCCTGCAGCAACCCAGCGTTGGAGCACAACCATGTATGCGGTCATCAAAACCGGCGGCAAGCAGTACAAAGTCTCTGCCGGCGGCAAACTGAAGGTGGAGAGCCTGCCCGCCGAGGTCGGCAGCGCAGTCGAGATCAAGGACGTGCTGCTCGTCGCCGACGGCGAGAGCATCAAGGTCGGCGCCCCGTATGTCAGCGGCGCCAGCGTCCAGGCCACGGTGCTTTCCCACGGCCGCGGCGACAAGGTGATGGTCTTCAAGATGCGCCGCCGCAAGCACTACCGCAAGACCCAGGGCCACCGCCAGAACTACACGGAACTGCGCATCGACGGCATTTCCGCCTGACACGAGGAGTTAACCCACCATGGCACACAAGAAAGCAGGCGGCAGCTCCCGCAACGGCCGCGACTCCAAACCCAAGATGCTCGGCGTCAAGCGCTACGGCGGCCAGTTCGTGCCGGCGGGCAACATCCTGGTGCGCCAGCGCGGCACCCAGTTCCATCCCGGCACCAACGTTGGCGTCGGCAAGGACTACACCCTGTTCGCGCTGGTGGACGGCGTCGTCGAATACACCGTCAAGGGCCCCCTCAAGCGCCGCACGGTCAACGTCGTCCCAGTCCAGGCCTGAGGCCGGCAGGACGCGACAGGGCCCTATCTGCGGATAGGGCTTTTTTTATTATTCGGGCGCGGGGCAAGAGGCGAGGGGGAACGTCCCCCAGCCCCCAGCCCCTGGCCCCCAGCCCCAGATGAAATTCATCGACGAAGCCACCATCGAGGTCATCGCCGGCAAGGGCGGCAACGGCTCGGCCAGCTTTAGACGCGAGAAGTTCGTGCCCAAGGGCGGCCCCGACGGCGGCGACGGCGGTCGCGGCGGCAGCATCTGGGCGGTGACCGACCGCAACATCAATACCCTGGTCGAATACCGCTACACCCGCCACTTCCGCGCCCAGAACGGGGAGAACGGCCGCGGCTCCGACTGCTACGGCAAGGGTGGCGAAGACCTGTTCCTGCGCCTGCCCGTGGGCACGGTGATCCGCGACGAAGACACCGGCGAGGTCCTGGCCGACCTGGCCAGCGACGGCCAACAGGCCCTCATCGCCCGGGGAGGCAAGGGCGGCCTGGGCAACCTGCACTTCAAGTCCAGCACCAACCGCGCCCCGCGCCAGTTCACCTACGGCGAGGCGGGCGAGGAGCGGCGCCTGCTGCTGGAGCTCAAGGTCCTGGCCGACGTGGGCCTGCTGGGGCTGCCCAACGCGGGCAAGTCCACCCTGATCCGCGCCATCTCCGCGGCCAGGCCCAAGGTGGCGGACTACCCCTTCACCACCCTGCACCCCAACCTGGGGGTGGTGCGGGTGGACGTCAACCGCAGCTTCGTGGTCGCCGACATCCCGGGCCTCATCGAGGGCGCGGCCGAGGGGGCGGGCCTGGGCCACCAGTTCCTGCGCCACCTGGCGCGCACGCGCCTGCTGCTGCACATCGTCGACCTCGCCCCCTTCGACCCCGAGGCCGACCCGGTCCGGGACGCCCGCGCCATCGTCGAGGAGCTGCGCAAGTACGACCCCGAGCTCCACGCCAAGCCCCGCTGGCTGGTGCTCAACAAGCTCGACCTCATCCCCGAGGATGAGCGCCAGAGCCGGATCGAGGCCTTCCTCCAGGCCTACGGCTGGCAGGGCCCCGTGTTCGCCGTCTCGGCCATCGGCGGCGAAGGCTGCCAGCCCCTCGTCTACGCCGTCATGGAACACATCGAGCAGGCCCGCGCCGCCGAGGCGGGCGAGGAGCCGGGGGAATGAATCCCTCCGTCGTCGCCTCTGCCCGGCGCCTGGTCGTCAAGGTCGGCAGCAGCCTGGTCACCAACGACGGCCGCGGCCTGGACCACGAACGCCTGGCCCTGTGGTCCGAGCAGATGGCCCAATTGGCGGAAATGGGCAAGGAGGTGGTGCTGGTGTCCAGCGGCGCCATCGCCGAGGGCATGCAGCGCCTGGGCTGGAAGAAGCGCCCCCACGCCATGCACGAGCTGCAGGCCGCCGCCGCCGTGGGCCAGATGGGGCTCATCGAGGCCTACGAGCGCAGCTTCCGCGCCCACAAGCTCGCCACCGCCCAGATCCTGCTCACCCACGCCGACCTCGCCGACCGCGAGCGCTACCTCAATGCCCGCTCCACCCTGCGCACCCTGCTCGGGCTCAGGGTGATCCCCATCATCAACGAGAACGACACCGTGGTCACCGAGGAGATCAAGTTCGGCGACAACGACACGCTCGGGGCGCTGGTGGCCAACCTGATCGAGGCCGACGTGCTGGTCATCCTCACCGACCAGACCGGCCTCTACACCGCCGATCCGCGCAAGGACCCCGCGGCCACCCTGCTCGCCGAGGTCACCGCAGGCGCCCCGGAGCTGGAGGCCATGGCGGGCGGCGCCGGCAGCGCGGTCGGCCGCGGCGGCATGCTCACCAAGGTGCTCGCCGCCAGGCGCGCCGCCCGCAGCGGGGCGCACACGGTCATCGCCAGCGGGCGCGAGCCCGAGGTGCTGATCCGCCTCGCGCGGGGCGAGCGCATCGGCACCCAGTTCACCGCGGCGCGCGAGCCCTACGCGGCGCGCCGCCAGTGGCTCGCGGACCACCTGCAGGTGCGGGGCAAGCTCAAGCTCGACGAGGGCGCCGCCCGCGCGCTCACCGAGCAGGGCAAGAGCCTCTTGCCCGTCGGCGTGGCGGAGGTCATCGGCCACTTCCAGCGCGGCGAGGTGGTGGCCTGCCTCGGCCCCGACGGCCGCGACCTCGCCCGGGGCCTGGCCAACTACAGCGCCGAGGAGGCGCGCAAGATCGCCCGCAAGCCCAGCGCACAGATCGAGGCCATCCTCGGCTACGTCGACGAGCCCGAGCTGATCCACCGGGATAATCTCGCCCTGCTGTGACACGGCAGGGCGAGATTGCAGTGAAGGCTCTCGTACCCTTTAGGGTGAACCTGCGCGCAGCGCAGGCGAAGTCCCGAAGGCACGGCCGGAACTGCGGCTGGCCTTGTCGTGAAGCAACGAGGCCGGGTTGCGGCGCAGGCTCCCGCATCCTTCAGGTTGAACTCGCGTAGCAGACCAGACCGCGCCGCGTGCAGCCATCCGGATGCTCAGCCGCTGCCGCTCACTTCACGATCGTGAGCTCGAAGCCGCAGGTGGCATCCCCCAGGCCGCCGATGCAGGTGACCTCGCGGGCGCGTACGCGCACCCCCTCGATGCTCTCCACCACACCCGCGATCAGGCCGCCCTCGAAGGCGCACAGCGGCCGCCCGACGGGGGTCAAGCCGGAACAGGTCACGCATTCGTGGACATCCACGTGCAGATGCCCCGGGCCGTCCGTGCGGACCTGCACCATGCCGATCTTGAGCTCCTCGCACAGGGCCAGGAACTGGTCCAGGTCCTTGATCCCCAGGCTCGCCCCCAGCTGCTTGCCCGCCAGATAGGCCTGGGCGTCGGCCGCGTGGCCGAAGAGGTCCTCCATCACCACGAGGCGCACCAGGCGGAACAGGGCGATGGGGATGTCCCCGCCGAGCTTGGGGCGCACCACCTGGAGCGCGTTTTCCAGTCGCACCGCCTCGAACCCCACCTGTTTCGCCTTGTCGTTCACGTTCCCCCCTTGGCGTTCTTCTTGCGCAAGGGGATATCCTCGACGTCATCGTGGGAATCGGCCTTGACGCAGGTCAGTTTTAGCGGCCTGCGTTGCTAGCAGGACTCGAACAGCGCCATCCCGTCCCGCTTGGTGTCGGCCTCCAGCCCGAGGTTGGGGATGTGGGTGAAGGAGATGCGCATGGGCGCCTCCTCCATGGCCAGGAAGGCGCCGCCGAAGTAGACGGCGCCGTTGCCGTAGCGGGCCTTGAGCCGGTCCAGCGCCGCATCCAGCCCGGGGGTGCGCGTGCCGTCGGGGAAGAGCGGCAGCGTGGCCTGCGCCTCGGTGCTCAGATCCCAGAGGCTGACGCCCACCTTGGTCGGCTCGCGCCGCCCGCCCCGGGGCCGCTCGGCCCAGAGGGCGGCGAGCACGCGCAGGAAGGGCAGGGTGTCCGCCATGGGCTGGAAGCGGGCCTCGGCCTGCCAGGGCGCATGGTGGCGGTAGGCGACCTGAACGCCCAGGCGCGCGGCCTGGAAGCCCGAGGCGCGCAGCCTTGCCGCGGCCTTCTGGGTGAGCTTGGAGAGCACCGAAAAGGCCCCCGCCTCGCTCCTCAGGTGCGGCGGCAGGACATGGGAGTGGCCGAGGCTCGCGCGCTGCGTGGGCGGCAGGGGCAGCTCCACGCCGCGCAGCCTGTCGTACATGCGCTCGCCCTCCACCCCGCCCCAGACCCGGCGCAGCCGCTCCCGGCTCGAGCGGCACAGGGCCTCCACGCTGCGGATGCCGGCCCGGTGCAGCCGCTCCAGCATGGCCGCCCCGATGCCGTTGAGGTCGCCGAGCTCCAGGCGAAACAGGGCCTCGGGCAGGTCGGCCTCGTGCAGCACCGTCAGCCCGTCGGGCTTTTGCATGTTGGAGGCGGTCTTGGCGAGGAAGCGGTTGGGGCCGACGCCGATGGAGCAGGTCAGGCACTCGCCCACCTCCTCGCGGATCCGCGCCTTCACCTCGCGGGCGAGTTCCCGCACCACCGCCTCCTGCCGCCAACTCCCGGTGAGCTCGCACGCGACCTCGTCGATGGAGAGCACCTCGGACACGGCGATGACGCCGTCCACCACCGTCATCAGGCGGTGGTGCATCTCCACGTAGACCCGCGGCCGGGCCTGGACGAAGACGATCTCCGGGCAGAGGCGCCGCGCCTCGGCCACGCCGGTGCCGGTCCTCACCCCGCGGCGCTTGGCCTCGTAGCTCGCGGCGATGCAGCAGGTGGTCTCGGCCAGCACCGGCACGATGCCCACCGGCCGGCCGCGCAGCTCCGGGCGCAGCTGCTGCTCCACGGAGGCGAAGTAGGAATTGAAGTCGAGGAGCAGGGCGCGCAGGGGCATGGATGAAGAGAACGATCGTTCGATTCGGGCAGGATAGAGCGATCGCCCCCGCCGCGCAAGCAGTCGGCCTGACGGGGCCATAAGGCCGGCTTGCGGGGCCATAAGACAAGCTTGACAATACCCGAGTAGATTACTAAGGTATGGGTGTGAAGCGCCGTGGTGCGCTTCTTCTCGGACCTTGTTAATTAGTTGTTGCTAATTTGCTGAAGGAGGATGTGATGTCGCTGATCAACGGCTTCGATTCGGACGGTGTGGTGACCATCAACCGCGTGATCCTCAAACCCGGGTATGCGGTGGAGGACCTGGAGGAGCGCGTGGCGACGCTGTGCGAGAACGTGAAGACCTACCACTCCGAGACCGGCTTCGTGGGCGGCTTCGTCTGCCTGAACAGCGGCGCGGTGTCCAACGAGGGCTCCACCATCGGCCAGGCCGTGGAAAGCCCGCTGAAGGACAAGGAGGCGCTGATCGTGACCTTCTGGCAGTCCTTCGAGCAGCACGAGCAGTCGCACCGCTCCGAGACCTTCCAGCCCCTGTTCCAGAAGGTGCTGGAGCTGTGCGAAAACGGCAACGAAGAAATCGCCTACCGCATGCTCTGGTCGGGCAGGGCCTACACGCCGGAAGAGGCGCGCGAGGCCCGCATGGCGAAGGAGCGGTACGCGGCGGCCGCGTAGCGGCTTTCGTTGCCGTTTCGGTGCAGGCTAACCTGGGCGCAAGCCCAGGTTAAGCGAAGCGGCCGGAGCCAAAACGGCAACGAAGAAATCGCCTACCGCATGCTCTGGTCGGGCAGGGCCTACACGCCGGAAGAGGCGCGCGAGGCCCGCATGGCGAAGGAGCGGTACGCGGCGGCCGCGTAGCGGCTTTCGTTGCCGTTTCGGTGCAGGCTAACCTGGGCGCAAGCCCAGGTTAAGCGAAGCGGCCGGAGCCAAAACGGCAACGAAGAAATCGCCTACCGCATGCTCTGGTCGGGCAGGGCCTACACGCCGGAAGAGGCGCGCGAGGCCCGCGCCGCCAAGGAGCGGTATCGGCAGGCGGCGTGATCCACCCGCGGCGGCACGGGGCGCGAGGGGCCAGCCTCGCGCCCTTTGCCTTACGGCAGCCGGATGCTGGCCGCCTGCCCGGCCATGAGGCCGGGGGCTCGGGGCACGGCCACCTCGACCCAGTAGGCCGGCCGCTCGCCCGCGGCGTAGCGCAGGGCCACGATCCGGCCGGACAGGCTGCGACCGCCGGCCTGGACGCTCGCCGCGGCACCGATGCGCACCCCGGCCGCCTGGGCGGGGGTGAGCCGTGCCCGGGCCAGGATCTCGCCGGCGTGCGCCAGGGTCAGCAGCGCCGGGGGCTGGCACTGGGCGGCGACCACCAGGCCGGGCTCGGCCTGCCGGTCGGTCACCAACGCATCGAAGGGCGCGCGCAGCTCGGTCTCCGCCAGCTGGCGCCGGGCCCGCTCGAGCCGGGCCTGGGCCGCGGCGAGCTGGGCCTGGGCGCGTGCCTGGCGCAACTTGGCGGCATCCAGCTCGGTGGTGGAGGATACCGTGCGGGCGTAGAGCTCCTTCACCCGGTCCAGGTCCCGCCGGGCCTCGGCCGCGTCCTCCGTGAGCCGCTCGATGTCGGCCCGCGCCTCGAGCACCGCGGCCTGGTACACGGTGGCGTCGAGCGCGAGCAGCAGCTCGCCCTGCCTGACCGTCTGGCCCGGCTGGACCGCGACCCGTTCGACGACGCCGGACACCGGCACGGACACCGCGACGGCCTGGGACCAGTGCAGCTCGGCAGGATGGTCGGCCGCCCACGCAGTGCCCGCCATCAGCAAGCCTATGAACCCGTTCCGCCCGTTCATTTCACTTCGCCCCCTGATGAGCTTGGCCCCGGCTCGCCTTGCGCCAGGGAACTGTCCGTACCTGCCCGGGGCTGTGCCGGCGCCTGGGCTTCGACAGGGCCACCCAGAAGCCCCTCCAGGCGCGCCCAGGCCAGGGCCAGCCGGTATTCGACGGCGCGCCGGCGCAGGGCCGCGCCCTGGGTATGCGCCATGCTGGCGCCCAGATTGGTCTTGAGCTCCAGCTCGTATTCGGCGCGGGCCTTCTCCAGGGCGAGATCCCGGTGGGCGGCGTCGACCTCGGCGGCGCGGCGCTCGGTCTCGCGCAGCTGCTGGATGTCCTGCCAGGTCTCGTAGAGGGCCTGGCGCAGGTCGAGCTGCAGGCGCTCGTGCTGGGCCTGGAGCAGATGGAACCGGGCCTGCTCGCGGGCGAGGCGCGCATCGACGCGCCGGCCCTGGTAGAGCGGCCAGACCAGGTTGACGCCGGCGCGCAGGTCGTCGCGGGTGACGGCCTCGCGGCTCCAGCTCGCGGCCTCGGCCTCGAATTCCAGGCTGGGCAGGGTGTCCGCGCGCAAGGCCTCCAGCCGGTGCCGCGAGGCCGCCAGCAGCTGCTTCTGCGCCAGGAGCTCCGGGTTCTGCGCCTGCATGCGGGCGAGCAGGGGCTCGAAGCCGGGCAGCGGCCTGTCGTTGGCCGCCAGGCGCGGGTCGGCCAGCTCGCCGGGCAGCTCCCCCGGCCGGTTCAGGGCCGAGGCGAGCCAGGCCCGCCTCTCCCGCGCCTTGCGCTCGGCATCGTTGCGCTGGATGCGCCAGCCCTGGAACTCGGCCTCCAGGGCGGCCAGCTCGGGGGCCGAGACCTGCCCCAGCTCCAGGCGCTCGCGGGCGTTGTCCCAGTTGACGTAGGCCACCGCCATGAATTCGTTGTCGGCGGCGTACCTCATGTCGGTGAGCAGGACGTCGAAGTAGCGGCTCATCAGGGCGATCCGGCGCTGGGCCCGGGCATCCAGCCACTGCAGGTGGCGGGCGGCGGCCTCCTGCCGCGCCGCCGCCGCGCCGGCCTCGCGCCGGCCGCCGTCGAGGAGGGTCTTGCGCAGGTTGAGCCGCAGGCTGTTGTCCGGCTCGAAATCGCTGCCGCTATAGCGGTTGCGGCCGCTGCGCAGGCTGCCCTCCAGGGTGACGCGCAGGTCGTTGAGGCTTTCGGCCAGGGCGGCCTCCGCCTCGGCCAGCTCGCGCTGCGCCGCGGACGCATCGAGCTCGGGGTGGGGCGCCTCGGCGGCGGCCAGCACCTCTTCGAGGGTGAGCGGCCTGGCCGCCAGCGCGGCAGGCGCCAGGCACAGCCAGGCCAGGGCCAGGAGGCGTGTCACGGCCGGCCGGCCTGGCGCTTGTACACATTGAAGGGCACGGACTTGTAGGCGCCCTCCAGCACGTAGCGCCCGAGCAGCAGGAACTCCTCCTTGCTTTGGGTGGCCCCCGTGTAGCGGGCGACGGGATTGCCTTCCAGGTCGTAGAAGATGAACGCCGGCGTGGCCCGGGCGCGCTGCTCCAGGGCGAAGGCCTTCTCCGTCGTCTGCCTGCCCTTGAAGTCCGTCAAGGCCGCGTCGCCCTTGACGTCGACCGTGTAGATGAGGAAATGCTCGCGGTACCAGTCCTGCACCTCCGACTGGTTGAGGATGGTGCTCTTCATGCGGTGGCAGAAGGGGCACTCGTCCATCTCGAACATGAGCAGGATGCCCTTCCTGCCCTCCTGCCTGGCCGCGGCCAGCTCGGTCTGGAAGTCGCCCAGGTTGGGCATGAAGAAATGCCTGTGGGGGTCCCGCACCTCGGCCGCGGCCGGGGCGGCGAGCAGGGCGAGGGCAAGCAGCAACCAACGCATCGTGGCCTCCTCTCTCTTCATTGCTCCTGATGTACTGCCCGATGGCGGCGCGGGGGATCGCGCCCACCTTACAGGCCACCCGCTTCCCTGCGGGTTGTGCAGGCGCCTCGCGGGCAGCCCAGGCAGACCGATCCTATCCCATGCGGGCCACTGGCCAGAATGGGAAATTCGGGCTCTTCCGGTAAATCCTACGGTGAAATGAGATGACCGACATCCCGGAAATG
>DYFL01000015.1 GCA_020725195.1 Hydrogenophilus sp. | reverse complement strand
TGGCGTCCCCACGGGGATTCGAACCCCGGTTACCGCCGTGAAAGGGCGATGTCCTAGGCCTCTAGACGATGGGGACTTAACTTTTCGGGTCGCCTGGGGCGGCCCGGGTAGTCCTTGGTGGAGGTAAGCGGGATCGAACCGCTGACCTCTTGCATGCCATGCAAGCGCTCTCCCAGCTGAGCTATACCCCCACGCGAAGACCGCGATATTAGCGGAGGCGCCCGAAGTTTGTAAACCCCCTCGTGCGCCGTGCGCGTGCTTTTTTCCGGGGCCTCAGATGCGCTTGTGCCGCTTGAGGTGCTGCAGGACCAGGGTCGCGACCTGCACCCGGTTGTGGAAGTTGAGCTTCTGCATGATGTTGGCCAGGTGGTTGCGCACGGTGTTGTCCGAGAGGTTCAGCTTGGCGCCGATGACCTTGTTGCTGTAGCCCTGGGCCACGTACTCGGCGATCTCCAGCTCGCGCTGGGAGAGCTTGGCGAGCGGATCGGTGCTGTCGCCGCGGGAGAGCTTCTGCAGCACCTGGGTCGGGAAGGCGCCGGCGTCCTGGAGCACGATGCCGATGGCGTGGAGGATCTGCTCCATGTCCGAGGACTTGAGCAGGTAGCCGTCCACGCCCTGGTCGATGGCGGCGCGGATCTCCTCGTCGGCGTCCTCCACGGTGAGCACGATGACCTTCATGCCCGCCGCCTTGAGGGGTGCGACCAGGTCGAGGCCGTCGCCGTCGGGGAGTGAGCGGTCCAGGATGGCGACGTCGGCGCGGCCGCCGTCCAGCCAGGCGCGCACGGCGGCGATGTCCGCGCATTCGCCCGCGACGCGGATGTCTTCCTGGGCCTCCAGGGCCTGCCTCACGCCCAGGCGCAGCAGGGGGTGGTCATCGATGATGAGTACGCGTACCGGATTCATGGTTGGGTTCCGTAGACTGGGACATCATAGCCCGGCTGCCTCGGCGCGGGCTATTTGCGCCTGGCCGCCTGGCGCTCCTTCTGGATCAGGGCGTCGAGGGCGGCGAACAGGGACTGGTGGCTGCCGGTCATGGAGGCGGAGGTGAGGTATTTGCCGTTCACGGCGAAGGACGGCACGCCGGTGAGCTTGTAGTCCTGGCCGATCTGCCGCGAGCGCAGCACCTTGGCGTTGACCGCGAAGGAGTTGTAGGCCTCGGCGAGACGGGCCCGGTCGGCGCCCTGCCTGGCGGCCCAGTCGAGGAAGGTGTTCGGGTCGCCCACGTTGATGCCGTCGCGGTGGATGGCCTCGAAGACCCCGGCATGCAGCTGCGCCACCAGGCCGGTCGCCTCCAGGGCGTAATAGATGCGGGCGTAGGGCGCCCAGCGGTCGTTGAAGACCACGGGCACGCGCCGCAGGGCCACGTCCTTGCCCAGATTCCTGGACCAGGCCACCAGTTCGCCCTCGATGTCGTAGCAGTGCGGGCAGGTGTAGCCGAAGAACTCGATCACCTCGATCTTGCCCCGGACCTCCGTGGGCCGGGGCGGGGTGATCTCCACGTAGTCCGTGCCGGCCTGCAGGGCCTGGGCC
The DNA here is from genome assembly GCA_020725195.1 of Hydrogenophilus sp. Taxonomy (GTDB): domain Bacteria; phylum Pseudomonadota; class Gammaproteobacteria; order Burkholderiales; family Thiobacillaceae; genus DYFL01. The sequence continues at coordinate 44,793 of DYFL01000015.1, read as the reverse complement.
GCCGGGGCGGCGCCGAGGAGCGGCAGCATCAGGGCCAGGGTGGTGAGGGTGCGTTGCCAGGACATGGTCTTCCTCCTAGTTTGCGGCCGCCTCTTTGAGCAGGCGGGGTTCGAATTGGTTGACGACGAGGGTGTCGAGGGTGGTCATGGCCTCGTCCTCGGTCTTGAAGGGGCCGACCCGGACCCGGTGCAGCGGGGTGCCGCCGCTGTCGATCTTCTGCACCACCACGTCCATGCCCAGCAGCGCGAGCCTGGCCTTGAGGCGGTCGGCCTCCTTGGGGTTCGCCAGGGCGGCGACCTGCAGCCAATAGAGCTCCCGGGGCCGGGCGGCCGCCTGCCTATCGGGCGAGCTGCCCTGGAGGATGTGGTAGAAGGTGTAGTCGGGTGCCGCCGACTTGGGCGGGGCGGCGCTCTCCACGGTGGGCGGCGCGCTGGGGCCGGCGGCGGCGGGGGGCTTGGCCGCGGCGGGTGCCGGCTTGGCGGCGCCCTCCTCCGACTTGAACTGTCCGGGCGTGAGGTAGAGGTAGGCGGCCACCCCGGCCGCGATGACGAGGCCCAGGAGCAGGCCGAGCATGACGCCCATGAAGGCGCTGCCGCCGCGGCGGCGCGAGGGGCCGTTCCTCGAATGGCGCGGTTGTCCGCTGCGCTGCTGGGCCATGTTACATCTTGTCGGGGGCGGACACCCCCAGGAGGGCGAGCCCGTTGCGCAGCACGCGCCGGGTGGCGGCGATGAGCAGGAGGCGGGCGTGCCTGAGGGCCTCGTCCTCCACCAGGAACTGGCAGGCGGCGTAGTAGCCGTGGAGCTCCGCCGCCAGGTCCTTGAGGTAGTAGGCGACGAGGTGGGGCGACATCTCCCGGGCGGCGGCGGCGCAGGTCTCGGGGAACTCCGCCAGGCGGCCGAGCAGCGCGAGCTCCTGGGGGTGGTCGAGCCGGGCGGGGTCGGCCTCGGCGAGCTCGGCCGCGTCGCCGCCCCAGCCCGCCAGGACGCTGGCGATGCGGGCGTGGGCATACTGGATGTAGTAGACCGGGTTGTCCGTGCTCTGGCTCTTGGCGAGGTCGAGGTCGAAGTCCAGGTGCTGGTCGGACTTCCTCAGCACGTAGAAGAAGCGCGCGGCGTCGTTGCCCACCTCGGCCCTGAGCTCGCGCAGGGTGACGTACTCGCCGGCGCGGGTGGACATGGAGGCCTTCTGGCCGTTGCGGTAGAGCACGGCGAACTGCACCAGGGCGACGGCCAGCCGGTCGGGGTCGACGCCGCCGGCCTTGAGCGCCCCCTTCACCCGCGGGATGTAGCCGTGGTGGTCGGCGCCCCAGACGTCGATCACGCGGTCGAAGCCGCGCTCGAACTTGTTCAGGTGGTAGGCGATGTCGGCGGCGAAGTAGGTCCAGGAGCCGTTGTCGCGGCGCACCACGCGGTCCTTCTCGTCGCCGAACTCGGTGGAGCGGAACCACAGGGCGCCGTCCTGCTCGTAGACGTGGCCGTTCTTCTGCAGCGTGGCCACGGAGCGGTCGATGAGGCCGGAGTCGTGCAGGGACTTCTCCGAGAACCACTGGTCGAAGTGCACGCCGAACTCGGTGAGGTCGTTGCTGCCGTCTCCCAGCTGCTCGTTCAGGGCATAGCTGTGGATGTAGGCGTAGTCGTCGCCCAGGAGGCGCTTGGCGCAGGCGATGAGGTGGTCGAGGTGCTCCTCCGGCGCCTCGCCCCGGTCCGGTGCCCCTTCCAGGATCTCCGCGGCCGGGCGCCGGTAGCGCTCGGCGTGCAGGGCGTAGATGCCCTCGGCCATGACCTTCACGTAGCCGCCCTGGTAGGCGTTGCCCGGGAAGGGCACGAACTCGTTGCACAGCTCCAGGTACCTGAGCCAGGTGGACAGCGCCAGGATGTCCATCTGCCGGCCGGCGTCGTTGACGTAATACTCGCGCTGCACGTCGTAGCCCGCGTAGGCGAGCACGTTGGCGAGGCTCGCGCCGAAGGCGGCACCCCGGCCGTGGCCCACGTGCAGGGGGCCCGTGGGGTTGGCGGAGACGAACTCCACCTGCACGCGCTCGCCGCGGCCGAGATCGTTGCGGCCGTAGGCCTCGCCCGCGGCCAGGATGTGGGCGGGCAGGGCCTGCTTGGCCGCCGGCCTGACGAAGAGGTTGATGAAGCCGGGGCCGGCGATCTCCACCTTCTCCACCAGGTCCGAGGCGGGCAAGGCGGCGACGAGCTCGGCGGCCACCTCGCGGGGGTTGCGCTTGAGGCCGCGGGCGAGCTGCATGGCGATGCTGCAGGCCCAGTCGCCGTGGCTCGCCTGCCTGGGCCGGTCGAGCTCGACGGCGCCGTTCGCGCCGGGGGCGATCCGGCCCAGGGCCTGGGCCAGCAGCTCGGTGAGGTGGGTCTTCGGGTCGGTGTAGTTCGCGCTCATGGCAGAAGGCTGGGCAAATTCAATCAATTATAGCGGCTGCGCCCGGCCGCAGGCAGGGCATGCCGTCTCCGGCCTGCCCCGCCCCCTCCCCCTTGACGGGGGCGGGCCGGGGCGGGGGGTGAGATCGCGAGCGCTCAGAAATCCACCGGGTCCACGTCGACGGACCACTTCACCCCCCTGGCCGGCAGGGCCCGCACGGCCTCGATCCAGCCGCGCAGGAAGGCCTGGAGCCGGCCGCGGGAGCGCGACTGGACCAGGAGCTGGGCGCGCTCGCGGCGCGCCACCCGCGCCATCAGGGCGGGGGTGGGATCGAAGAGCTCCACGCCTTCCGCCAGGGCCAGCCCGGCGCGGCGGGCGCGCTCGAGGAAATCGAGCGCCGCCTCCATCCCGGCCGCCTCGGCCCGCAGCAGGGCCTGGTGGCTGTAGGGGGGGAAGTCCGCCTCGCGCCGCTCGCGCAGGGTCTGCCCGGCGAAGAGGGCGTAGTCGTGGCGCTCCAGGGCGCGGTACAAGGGGTGGGCGGGATAGGCGGTCTGGACGAGCACCTCGCCCGGGTGCTCGGCGCGCCCGGCGCGGCCCGCCACCTGCATGAGCTGGGCGAAGAGCCGCTCGGTGGCGCGGAAGTCGGGCGAGAGCAGGGCCTGGTCGGCGCCCAGCACCCCGACCAGGGTGAGGTGGGGGAAGTCGTGGCCCTTGGCGACGATCTGGGTGCCCACCAGGATGTCCACCTCGCGTCCCTGGACGGCCTCGCGCATGGCGGCGAAGGCGCCGCGGCGCCCGGCGGTGTCGCGGTCGATGCGCAGGACGCGCGCGGCGGGAAAGCGCTCGGCGAGCGACTCCTCCAGGCGCTGCGTGCCCTGCCCCGCGGGCCTGAGGTCCGGGCTGCCGCAGTCCGGGCAGGCCTCGGGCGGCCGCGCCGCGAGCCCGCAGTGATGGCAGCGCAGCTGGTAGCCGCCGGCCGCGCGGTGCAGCACCTGATGCGCCGAGCAGCGCGGGCAGGGCACGACGTAGCCGCAGCCGTTGCAGTAGAGCGTGGGGGCGTAGCCGCGCCGGTTGATGAACACGAGGCTCTGCTCGCCGCGCGCGAGGCGCGCCTCGATCGCCTCCGCGAGGGCGCGGCTCATCCCCTGGCGCGGCCGGTCGGTGCGGGTGTCGACGAGGCGCACCGCCGGCAGCGCGGCCAGGGCATGGGCCCGCTCGGGCAGGGTGAGGAGCCGGTAGCGGTGGCCCAGGGCGTTGCGCCAGCTCTCCAGCGAGGGGGTGGCGGAGCCGAGGAGCACGGGAATCCCGAGCTCGCGGGCGCGCCAGACGGCGACGTCGCGGGCCGAGTAGCGCAGCCCCTCCTGCTGCTTGTAGGAGGCGTCGTGCTCCTCGTCCACGACGATGAGCCGGAGACGCTCCAGCGGCGTGAACACCGCGAGCCGGGTGCCGAGGACGAGGTCGGCGCGCCCCGCGAGGCAGTCGCGCCAGCCCGCCAGGCGCTCGCCGTCGGCCAGGCCGCTGTGCAGGCTCACCAGGCGCGCGGCCGGAAAGCGGCGGCGGAAGGCCGCCTCGGTCTGCGGCGTGAGGTGGATCTCCGGCACCAGCACCAGGGCCTGGCCGCCCGCCGCGAGCACGGAGGCGATCAGGCGCAGGTAGACCTCGGTCTTGCCGCTGCCGGTCACCCCAAAGAGCAGCCAGGCGGCATAGCCCGGCGGGGCCTGGGTCAGGGCTTGCAGTGCGGCGGCCTGGGCCGGGGTGAGGGCGGGGGCCGCCGCGGCCTCGGGCGGCGGGGGCGGACCGGACTCGATCGCGGCGACATGACCCTGGCCGAGCCAGTCGCGCAGGATGGCGCGCCAGGGCCCGGCCTCGCCGGCCGGCAGGGGCCCCGCCCGCAGGCGCTCGACGAGCCGGCGCCGGGCCGTGGCCCGGGGCCCCAGGCCGGCGACATGGGCCTCGCCCGCAGGGGTCAGGGCATAGGCGGCGGGTCCCGCCGGGCGGGGCAGCTTCGGGCGCTTCAATGCCGGCGGCAGGAGCGCGTGCAGGGTCGCCCCCAGAGGGTGCTGGTAATAGTCGGCGGCGAAGCGGGCGAGCCTGAGCCAGTCGGCCGGCAGGGGCGGCAGTGCGCGGTCCAGCGCGGTGATGGGCTTGAGGCTCTCGGCCGGCAGCTCGCTCGCCTCGGCCAGGCCCACCAGGATGCCGACCACCTGCCGGCGCCCGAAGGGGACCACGACGCGGCGCCCGAGGTCGCGCGGGCCCGCCTCGCCGGCCAGGTAGTCGAAGAGGCGGGGCAGCGGCAGGTCGAGGGCGATGCGGGCGATGGGCGTGGGCACGGTTAGCCGGGAAAGTTAAAGTGCTTTGTGCAAAGGCAATCTAACCCTGCCTGCGCGCTTGGGTTTTTCGTACTTGTCCACGAAACATGTGGATAACTTTGTGGACAAGGCCTGGGGCAACGGCAAAATGTGCTTACGGAATGGCAGGTTATGGCAAAAAGCCTACAAAACGCGCAATCGAATTCTCTTTTAAAAACAAGGCGTTGAAAAACCATAAAAAAACCGGCCACCCTCTTGACAGGCCGGCGGGAGTTGCGCATGCCGACTGTGCATAAGTATCCGCCTGGATATAACCTTCGTCATACGCCTCGGCGGCTCACGGGCCGGGCTGGGCGGCACCGGGGCGCATGGCCCAGGCGATCAGGGCATCCTGGGCCTTGGTCGCGGCCGCGGCGTTGGGGTGGTTGATGAGCATGACCAGGACCTTGCGCCGCCCCCCGGCGTCCAGCACGTAGCCCGCCAGCGCCCGCACGCCGTTGAGGCTGCCGGTCTTCAGCCAGGCCTGTCCGGCCTGGGGCGTGTCCTTGAGCCGGGGCTTCAGGGTGCCGTTCGTGCCCAGGACCGGCAGCGAGGCGGCGAAGGGGTAGTAGACCGGACTGGCCGCGGCCCAGCGCAGCAGCCGGGCCAGGGAGGCGGCGCAGAGGCGCTCGCTGCGGGAGAGCCCAGAGCCGTTCTCCAGGACCAGCTGGCGCGTATCGATGCCCTTTTCCGCCAGCCAGGCCTCGACGGCCTCCGCCCCCTTCTCCCAGGTGGCCGGCCCGCCGTAGCGGGCGGCCCCCAGGTTGAGCAACAGCATCTTGGCCATGACGTTGTTGCTGTAGGTGTTGATGTCGCGCACGATCAGGCCGAGCTGGGGGGAGTCGAATTCCAGCAGCAGGCGCGCGTCTGCGGGTGCCGCAGCGGGACGGATCCGGCCGGCGAGGCGGCCGCCCAGTTCCTCCCAGACCGCGGCGAAGGCGACGGCGAGGGTGGCGTCGGGCGACAGCAGGTTGACCCAGAGCCGCTGCTCGCCGCAGGCCGCGGGATAGCGCCCCTGTAGGCGCAGCCGGCCCGGTTCCATGAGGGTGACGATCCCGCCCCGCCAGCCATTGCACGGCCCCGGGTCCAGGGTGAGCTCGTTCGCGAGCTGCAGGCCGGCCGGCATCGGATCGAACTGGGCGCGGGCGCCGTCCGGCCCCGCCGACAGGTGCAAGGCCAGGGTGTTGTGGCTCACCAGCAGGGCGGCCGGCGGCGCATTGTAGGCCCGCTGCGGGGCGCCGTCGAAGCGGCCCGGGTCGACGGGCTCGATCGCGTAGTAGGCCTGGTCGACGAGCACGTCGCCGCGGATCTCCCGGATGCCCCGGGCGCGCAGCTCCCGCAACATGAGCCAGAAGCGCTCCAGGGTCAGCGCCGGGTCGCCGCCGCCCTGCAGGATGAGGTCGCCGTCGAGCACCCCCGCCCTCGCCTCGCCCGTGGCCAGCACGCGCGTCTTCCAGGTGTGGGCGGGGCCGAGGCTGTCCAGCGCGGCCAGGGTGGTGACCAGCTTCATCACCGAGGCGGGGTTGAGCGAGCGGCCCTCGCCCACGGCGAGCAGGGGCTCGGCCGCGTCCACGTCCTGGACGACGACGGCGACGTCGGCTGCGGGGATGCCGGCCTCCCCCAGCGCCTGTGCGACGGACGCGGGCAGCCCCGCGGCCCGCGCCGGGGCCAGGGCGAGGAGCAGCAGGAGGGCGGCGGGCAGGCGCGGGATCATGCGGTCGGTCGGGCCGGGGGTCGTGGAGAGACCGTATGATATGCCGTTTGGGGCGCCGCATGCCCGCCGCGCGCCCCTCGAACGCGCGGGCCGCAGCGCTCAGGCTCGGCGCACCTTGGGAGCCCGCATGCCGGTCTATGAACTGAAGCCCTCGCGCCTGCTCCGGGTCGCCCGGCTGCTGCTCCACGCCCTGGCGGCCGCCGCCCTCCTGCTGGCAGATCTCGCCGCCGGCCTGCAGATCGCCGGCGCGGCCGTCCTCGCGGCCGGCGCCTGGGCCGCCCTGCGCCCGGGCCCCGCGCTCCGGCTGCGCTGCCGCGAGGACGGCAGCCTCGCCGTCGACACGGGGACCGGCACCGCGGCGGCGAGCCTCCTGCCCGGGGCCGTCGTGCTGCCCTGGCTTTGCGTCCTGCGCCTGCGCCTTGAGGACGGCCGCCCCCTGACGCTCGTCGCCCTGCCCGACAGCCTGCCGGCGGAGGAGTTCAGGGGACTGCGGGTGTGGCTGCAGTGGCGGGCCAAGGACGCCGGGCCGGCGCCCAAATGAAGACGGGCGGCCCGAGGCTCGCCCGTCGCGGGAAATGGGTAGGGCAGAGAACAGGCCCTCGCCTGCCCTCTGCCCTGCCCATGTCCTTCTTCCCAAAGAAAAACCCCGGCGCGAGGCCGGGGTTGGGGTGTCCCGGATTGCGGCCTGGCGGCCTGCATCCGGGCTACGCTGGCTAGCTTTTCGCCATTACGCGGCGGGAGGAGCAGCAGCGTTGCAACCCTGCGGCCGGTGGTTGGCGTTGGCGACGGTGGTGGTGCAGGTCCAGGCGCCTGCGGCACTGCGGTTCAGGGTGATGTTGCTGCCGTTCACCGCGGGGTTGCCCACGAGGGTGCAGGCGATGCTGCCGGCGCCATCAGCACCGACGGTCACGGCAATCGCGCTGCAGCGGGGGGTGGTGGCCTGCAGGCCGATGGCAACCGTGTTGCCGGTGAAGCCGACGTTGCCCTCGTTGATCTGCACCTCGAAGGCGGTCTTGCCGCCGGCGATGTCGGCCAGGCCGGTGGAGGCCTGGGAGCGCGCGACATAGTCCTGGTAGGCCGGGATGGCGATGGCGGCCAGGATGCCGATGATGGCCACCACGATCAGCAGTTCGATCAGGGTGAAGCCGGCCTGGGCCTTGCGGATCATTTCAGGTTTCATTTCAGTCTCCTTGAGGGGTTCGACATACGCCGCCGTAGCGGCGGTGAGTCTGCTGAAGCCAGAGCCGTGCCAGTTGGCCGAATATCAATGAATACAGCCAGATACAAGGTCGGAGCGGCCGCCTGCGGCTCGGGACCTGACGTTTCCCGTCACCCCGCCTGCCCGGCCGCGGCAGTTGGCGGCAGTACGATCCGGTCATGCCGGCCCCCCAAAACCCCCTCCTCGACGCGCTGAACCCCCAAGCCAGCGCCGTGGTCGAGGCCTGCGCCGACAGGACCTGGCTGCCGGTGTTGCCGATGGCCGGGCGGCTTTCGCAGGCGGCGAATCGTGCTAGCCTTGGGCAGCAGGAGGAACGCCGATTATGGATTCGGAGCGCATCACCATCGACCCCTCGATTTGCCATGGCAAACCCTGCATCCGCGGGTTGCGCCATCCCGTAGAGAACCTGCCCGAACTCCTCGCGGGCGGAATGACGATCGAAGATATCCTTGCCGATCATGAGGACCTCGAGCGCGAGGACATCCTGGCGGCCCTGGCCTATGCTGCACGATAGACCCATGTGGAGCGCTTGGATCGTCTGGCCGCATGAGGTTTCTGGTCGATACCCAATTCAGTTACGAGATGACCATGGACCGCTTTGACCGCATTACCGTCAATCCCGCCATCATGAATGGGCAACCCACGATCCGGGGCATGCGTCTGACCGTCAAGCGCGTTGTCGAGGCGGTTGCGCTGTATCCGGATAGGGAGGCCCTTTTCCGGGAATATCCCGAGCTCGATGCGGAGGATGTCCGGCAGGCGCTCGATTTCGCCGCCTCCAATCTCGACGATAGCGTGATCCGGCTCGAAGCCGCATGAAGCGGCTCCTGCTGGATCAGGGTCTGCCGCGATCCGCCGCAGCCATCCTGCGCCTGCGTGGATGGGAGGTCGATCATGTCGGAGAACGCGGGCTGTCGCAGGCCACGGACCTTGAAATCATTGCCCTGGCACGCGGGGAAGGCCGCGCGGTGGTTACACTGGACGCCGATTTTCATGCCTTGATCGCCGTCTCGGGCAGCGCTCGACCATCGGCCATTCGCATCCGTCAGGAAGGGCTCAAGGGCGAGCAAATCGCGGAGCTGATCGAAAAGGTTTTCGCCGTCGCGGGCAGGCACATCGAAAGCGGCGCGCTTGTCACCACGACAGGCCTGAGTCTGCGTGTGAAACACCTGCCCATCGTCAAGGAGAGCGAGGAAGCCGGCCAATAGCCGCACGCTCGCGCTGCCTGGCACCATTCGGCGAAGCACCATAGTCTCCGATGCCCGTAAGCCTGGTTTCACCTTTGTCTTCCCTGAACCCCCAAGCCAGCGCCGTGGTCGAGGCCTGCGCCGGCAGCGGCAAGACCTGGCTGCTGGTCTCGCGCATGCTGCGGCTGCTGCTGGCCGGGGCGCAGCCTTCCGAGCTGCTGGCCATCACCTTCACGCGCAAGGCGGCGGGCGAGATGCGCCAGCGGCTCTACGAGTGGCTGGAACTGCTGGCCATCGCGGACGACGCCGAGGTGACGGAATTCCTGGTCCAGCGCGGCCTCGACGGGAAGGAGGCCGCGGCGCTGCTGCCCCGGGCGCGCGGGCTGTTCGAGGCGGTGATGAACGCCCGCCCGGGGCCGGAGATCACCACCTTCCACGGCTGGTTCCTGAAGCTCCTGGCCCACGCCCCCCTCTCCCACCGGCCGCCCGCGAACCTCGCCGAGAGCACGGTGCTGCTCCTGGACGAGGCCTGGCTGGGCTACACGGAATCCCTGCGCGACAAGGCCGGCAGTCCCGAGGAACAGGCCTTCCGCGCCCTGCTCGCGGAACTTCCCCTGCCGAGCGTGCAGGGCCTGCTGACGAATTTCGTGCACAAGCGGGCGGAATGGTGGGCCTGGGCCGAGGGTCGTGCCGATCCCCTGGCCGAGGCCCTCGCCGGGCTGGCGGCGGCGGCCGGGGTGGACGAGGATGCGGACGTTCTCGGGCCCCTGTTCGCCGGGGCCGCTTTCATGGACGGGCTCGCGGAGTACCAGGCCCTGCTGGCGCGCCACGGGACCGGGGTGAAGGAGGCGGCGGAGCGGGCGGCGGTCCTCGCGGAGGCCCTGGCCTTGCAGACACCCTCTCCCCTCCTGGGAGAGGGGGCGAGCGTCCAGACCGGCTTCGAGCTGATCAAGGCGGCCCTCCTCACCCAGAAGGGCGAGCCGCGCGCCTGGAAGGCCTCGAAGGAATTGGACCGGCGCCTCACCCCCGCGGGCGCGGCCCGCTTCCTGGAGCTGCACGCCCGGCTCTGCGAGCGGGTGATCGAGGCCCAGGCCCGGCTCGACGAGCAGGCGGCACTCAGGCTCAACCGCTGGGGGCTGACCGCCGGCCTGGCCTGCCTTTCGCACTACCAGCGGCTCAAGGCCGAGCGCGACCTCCTGGACTTCACCGATGCGGAGTGGGAGGCCTGCCGGCTGCTCGGCGACGCGGAGGTGTCCGCCGCCATCCAGATGAAGCTGGACGCCCGCTACAAGCACCTGCTGCTCGACGAGTTCCAGGACGCCAACCCCTTGCAGTGGCGCATCCTCACCGAGTGGCTCGCGAGCTACGGCGCCGACCCCGAGCGGCCCACCGTGTTCGTCGTCGGCGACCCCAAGCAGTCCATCTACCGCTTCCGCCGGGCCGAGCCGCGGGTGCTGGGCGAGGCGCTGGCCTTCCTTGCGGCGCACTACGGCGCCCGCCACTTCCCCCAGAACGAGACCCGCCGCTGCGCGCCCCGGGTGGTGGCCTGGGTGAACGCGCTCTTCGCGAACCGCGAGGACTATCCGGGCTTTGCCGCGCACGCGGCGCACCAGGCGGGGCTGCCCGGCTGGTGCGAGGCGATCGCCGCACCGCCCCCCCTCACCCCTGCCCTCTCCCCCGCAAGCGGGGGAGAGGGGGCTGGCTCCCCCCCTCTCCCCTCAGGGGCCGGCTCCCCCCCTCTCCCCTCAGGGGAGAGGGCAGGGGTGAGGGGGGGCGGGTCGGAGGGCGCCTTCCGCGACCCCCTCACCACCCCCGCCCCCCAGGAGCCGGAGAAGCGCGCCGAGGAGGCGCGGCGGGTCGCCGAGCGCATCCAGGCCATCGTCGGCCGTCTGCGCGTGGGGCCGGAAGGGCGGCCGGCACGCCATTGCGACATCCTGGTGCTCTCCGCCACGCGCTCGGGGCTCGAGGTCTTCGAGGCGGCATTCAAGGCGCAGGGCATCCCCTTCGTGGGCAACCGCAGGGGCGAGCTGCTCAACACCCTGGAGGCCGCCGACCTCCTGGCCCTGCTGGAATTCCTCACCACGCCCTTCGCCGACTTGAGGCTCGCCCAGGCGCTCAAATGCCCGGTCTTCGCCCTCACGGACGCGGACCTGCAGAGGCTGGCGAAACAGGGCGAGGGGCCCTGGATAGAACGCCTGGCAGCCTGGGCCGCCGAGCCCTCGGCGCCGGAGCGCGTGGCGCGGGCGCATCGGCTGCTCGCCGGCTGGCTGGAGGAGGCCGGGCGGCTGCCCGCCCACGACCTCCTGGACCGCATCTACTTCGAGGCCGAGGCGGAGGCCCGCTACCTGGCCGTGGTGCCGGAGCGGCTGCGGCCGGGGGTGCAGGCCAACCTGCGCGCCTTCCTCGCACTCACCCTGGAGCTGGGCGGCGGCCGCTTCCCCAGCCTGCCGCGGCTGCTGGACGAGCTCAAGGCGCTGCGCGACAAGGCCGGTTCGGACGCCCCCGACGAGGCGCCGGGCGACTTCGGCGACGCCGTGCGCATGCTCACCGTCCACGCGGCCAAGGGGCTGGAGGCGCCGGTGGTCTTCCTCATCAAGGCGGACGAGGCGGGCGGCATTGAGGACCACTACGGCGCCCTGGTGGACTGGCCCGCGGGCGAGCGCCGTCCCCGCCACTTCTCGCTCTACGGCGCCCGGGGCTGGCGCGGGCGCAGCCGCGACGCCCTCATCGAGCAGGAGCGCCAGGCCGCGGAGCGGGAGCGGCTCAACCTGCTCTACGTCGCCATGACCCGGGCCGAGCAGGCCCTGTTCATCACCGGCCTGGATACCGGCAAGGGCTGGCTGGCCGAGGCGACGGCGGCCCTGGAGGAGGCCGGCATGGCAGGCCTGCCGGAGATGGTCTGGGCCGAGGCCGCCGGCACGCCCGAGGCCGCCGCCCCGGTGCCAAAGCGCCTGCCGAGCGTGGCGCCCGTCGGAAAACGCCGCGCCCAGGCCGGTCCCGAGGCGGAGTTCGGCACCCTCGTGCACCGCTATCTGGAAGTGCTGAGCCAGGGCCAGTCCATTCCCGCCGCCGAGCGGGCGGCTGCGCCCACCCTGCACGAATCCGCCGCCGAGGCGGCCCGGCGCCTGCTCGCGCGGCCCGAGCTCGCCCGCTTCTTCGACCCGGCCGACTACGCGCGCGCCCGCAACGAGCTGGAGTACCTCGACGCCGCCGGCGGGCTGCGCCGCATCGACCGTCTGGTGGAGTTCGCGGACGAGGTCTGGGTGCTGGACTACAAGACCGGCGGGCTGGACGAGCCGGATCTCGCCAGGCGGGCCGAGCCGCATCTCGCCCAGATGGCGGACTACCGGCAGGCGGTCTCGGCGCTCTATCCCGGCAAGGCGGTGCGCGCGGCCCTGCTGTTCATGGACGGGCAGCTCTGGCAGGTTCCTTGAAGGGGGTGGCAAATGAAGGCGCCCCCTCTCCCCTTGTGGGAGAGGGGTAAAATCCCGCATCGCCCATACCCCAGGAAACTCCATGCCGGTCAATCTCACCCCGCCCGACCCCGCCACCCTCCTGCCCGTGCCCGGCGTCGAGCTGGGCATCGCCGCCGCCGGCATCAAGAAGCCCGGCCGCAGGGACCTCCTGGTCATGCGCCTCGCGCACGACGCCGAGGTGGTGGGGGTGTTCACCCAGAACCGCTTCTGCGCCGCGCCGGTGACGGTGTGCAAGGCGCACCTGCACGCTGATTCGGGCATCCGCGCCCTGGTGGTGAACACCGGCAACGCCAACGCCGGCACCGGCGGGGAGGGGCTCGAGCGGGCGCGTGCGACCTGCGCCGCCGCCGCGCGCGAGCTGGGCCTCGAGCCCGAGCAGGTGCTGCCCTTCTCCACCGGCGTGATCCTGGAGCCCCTGCCGGTGGACAAGATCGTCGCCGCGCTCCCGAATGCAGTGGCCGATCTGAAGCCGGACAACTGGGCGAGTGCCGCCGAGGCCATCATGACCACGGACATCGTGCCCAAGGCCGCCTCGCGCCGTGTCAGGCTGGGCGAGGCGGGGTTCGTCGTCACCGGCATCGCCAAGGGCTCGGGCATGATCCACCCCAACATGGCGACCATGCTCTCCTATGTGGCCACCGACGCGCCGGTGTCCTGCGAGGCGCTGGAGGCCATATTGCGCCATGCGGTGAACCAGTCGTTCAACTGCATCACCGTCGACGGCGATACCTCGACCAACGATTCCTGCATCCTCATCGCCACCGGAGTTACGGAAGCGCCGGTGCTGATGGACGACGGCGACCCGCGCTTCGTGCCGCTGCGCGATGCGGTGGCCGCGGTGATGGTCGAGCTCGCCCAGGCCATCGTGCGCGATGGGGAAGGTGCGACCAAGTTCATGGAGGTCGCCGTGGAGGGCGGCCGAGACGAGGCCGAGTGCAAGCAGATCGCCTATGCGGTGGCGCGCTCGCCCCTGGTGAAGACCGCCTTCTTCGCCTCCGACCCCAACCTCGGCCGCATCCTCGCCGCCGTGGGCTATGCGGGCGTGGACGACCTGGACGTCGACCGCGTGCGCCTCTGGCTGGGCGACGTGCTGGTCGCCGAGCACGGCGGCCGCGCCGCGAGCTACCGCGAGGAGGACGGCCGCCGGGTGATGGCCGCACCGGAGATCCGGGTGCGCATCGCCCTCGGACGCGGGCCCGCCGCCGCCACGGTGTGGACCTGCGACTTCTCCTACGACTACGTCAAGATCAACGCCGAGTACCGCACGTGAGCGAGCGCCTCGACGCCTTCCCGGCGCGGGCCGAAGGCCTGCCCGCCCACGACGCCCCGCTCGCCGGCAGCGGCGGCTGCGGCAAGTCCTCCCTGGTGAAGGCCCTGCTGCCCCGCCATGCCCGGCAGGGCCTCAGGCGATGACCGAAAGCCGTCCCCTCCCCAACCCTCCGCCGCTTGCGGGGGAGGGGGCGAACGGGCGCCTTGCGCACCGGGAGCCCGAGCTCACCGAGGTCGCCGCCGCCGTGATCGAGCGGCCCGACGGCAGCTTCCTCATGGCGCGCCGGCCCGAGGGCAAGGCCTATGCCGGCTGGTGGGAGTTCCCGGGCGGCAAGGTGGAGGCGGGCGAGACCGCGCACGACGCCCTGGTGCGCGAGCTCGAGGAGGAGCTCGGCCTCAGGGTCACCGAGGCCTGGCCCTGGCTCGTGCGCAGCCACGTCTATCCCCACGCCCACGTGCGCCTCAACTTCTTCCGCGTCACCGGCTGGGAGGGCGAGCCGCACCCGCACGAGGGCCAGGCGCTCGCCTGGACCCATGCCTCCGCACCCGAGCTCGACCCCATCCTGCCCGCCAACGGGCCGATCCTGCGGGGGCTCGCCCTGCCCCTCGTCTATGCCATCTCCGATGCCGAGGCCCTGGGGGTGGATGTCTTCCTCAGGCGCCTGGAGGAGCGCCTGGCCGCAGGCCTCAGGCTGGTGCAGCTCAGGGAGAAGGGCCTGCCCGAGCGGGCCCTGGAGGCCCTCGCCGGCCACGCGGCCGGGCTCTGCCGGCGCGCGGGCGCCAAGCTGCTCATCAATTCGGATCTGGAGCTCGCGCGCCGGCTCGGCGCCGGGGTGCACCTCAACTCGGCGCAGCTCGCCGGCCTCACGGCGCGGCCCGATGCGCCCTGGGTCGGGGCCTCCTGCCACGATGCCGGGGAGCTCGCGCGCGCGGCGGCCCTGGGTGCGGACCTCGCCCTGCTCTCGCCGGTGCTGCCCACGGCCTCCCACCCCGGGGCGCCGACCCTGGGCTGGCCGGTCTTCGAGGCCCTGGCCCGGGGCTGCCCCCTCCCCGTCTACGCCCTGGGCGGGCTCAATGAGGCCGACCTCGCCGCGGCGCGCCGCCACCATGCCCACGGCGTGGCCCTGAAGAGCCAGGCGTGGAGATGAGCCTGGAGACCCGCCGCCTCGTCTGGCTCGCCCCCCTCCTCGCCATCGGGGCCATCGCCGCCGTCGTGGCCTACTGGGGGCCGCGCGACGAGGCGCCGGCGCAGACGCTTGCCTGCGCGGACCTGCAGGCGGGCTGCAGCGCGACGCTCGACGGGCGCCCGGTGGCGGTGGGCTTCGTCGGCCAGCCGCGGGTGCTCCAGCCCTTCGAGGTCTGGGTGCGCGCCGAGGGGGCCGACCGGGTCCAGGCGCGCTTCGTCATGGAGGGCATGGACATGGGCTTCAACCTCTACACCCTGCGGCCCGACGCGCAGGACGTCTTCCGCGCGCGCATCACCCTGCCTGTGTGCGTCTCGGGCCGGCGCGACTGGCGCATGACCCTGGAGGTGGACGGCCGCAGGCTCGAAGTGCCCTTTGTCAGCGAGATGTCATAAACTCGCAGACGAGCCTGCCTATAATGGACTCCGCCCGACGGCAGCCATTCAGGCGCCAGTCGTGATCGGGCAGGGCCGATCGCCCGAGTGAGGAGAAATCAGATGCCGACGGAACATACCTATAAACAGTTCGACGCCGAGCTCGAGGCCGTGCGCGCCCGCGTGCTGGAGATGGGCGGCCTGGTCGAGGAGCAGATCAACAACGCCCTGGAGGCGCTGGTCTCAGGCAACATGAGGCTCGCCGCCCAGGTCGTCGAACAGGACCTCAGGGTCAACGGCCTGGAGGTGGCCACCGACGAGGACTGCACCCACATCCTGGCGCTGCGCCAGCCGGCCGCGGGCGACCTGCGCCTGATCCTCACCATCATCAAGACGGTGACCGACCTGGAGCGCATCGGCGACGAGGCGGCCAAGATCGCGCGCATGGCCAAGCAGGTCCACGAGAGCGACCGCATCCTCTCGCCGCGCTTCAGCGAGATCCGGCACATGGCCGGCATGGTGCTGAAGAACCTGCGCATGGCCCTGGACGCCTTCGCGCGCCTGGACACCTCGGCCGCGGCCCAGCTCGCGCGGGCGGACATCGAGGTGGACGAGGAATTCCACCTCATCACCCGCCACCTCATCACCTTCATGATGGAGGACCCGCGCACCATCTCCACGGTGATCGACCTGCTGTTCATCGTGAAGGCCCTGGAGCGCATCGGCGACCACGCCAAGAACATGTCCGAGTACGTGGTCTACATGGTCAAGGGCAAGGACGTGCGCCACACCACCATCGAGGAACTGGAGAAGGAGGCCTGAGCCGCGAGGCCTGGCCGCCATGAAATGAAAAAAGGCCGGCAGTGCCGGCCTTTTTGCTGCGCGGGGCGCGTTCAGCCGACGGTGGCCTCGGCGGACTCCTTCTCGCCCTTGTTGTCCTCCCAGGCGACGGTGACCTTGTCGCCGGACTTGGCGCCCTTCACCTTGAACGCGAGGTAGGGGTTCTTGGAGATGGCCGGACCCGTGTCCGCCTCCAGCACGGTCTTGCCGCCCACCGTCGCGACGATCCGCGAGATGTAGTGCGCCGGGACCGTCTGCCCCGTCTTCGCGTCCTTGCGCGTGCCGGTCTCCATCGGGTGGTTCATCAGCACCTTCACGTCCGCCGAATCGCCCACCATCGTGGCTCGAATCTTCATTGCCATGTCGTCTTCTCCTAAAGCCTGTTCAAATCAGCAGTTGGGGTCCCCCCCTCACCCCTGCCCTCTCCCTGAGCGCCCTGAAGGGCATAAAGGAGAGGGGGACGAGGCTGGGCTGCTTTAACCCCCCCTCTCTCCTAGCTCTCTCCCGCTTGCGGGAGAGAGGGACGGGGCTGGGCTGTTCTTAACCGCCGCAGCCGCCGATGGTCACCTTCACTTCCTTGGCCGCCGTGTGCATCTTGCCGCCGGCTCGCACCACCGCGCGCACCGGCGAGGTGTTGGCCAGCTTGATGCGGGTGGAGACGAAGCCCTCGGCGCCGCCCTTCAGGTCGAAGTCGGCCACCATGGGGGAGGCGTTCTTCTCGGCGATGATCGCGATGGATTCGGTGCCCGGGATGTTGCTGGTGACCTCCACCGGCACCACGGCGCCGTTCTCGGCGATGTCCGGGGCCTTCACCACGATCTGGCCGCTCTCGGCCGCGCCGCCGGCCCCCAGGCCCCTCATCACGCCGGCCGCGTCCTTGGCGTCGAAGACGCTGCGGGGGGCGGCGTATACCTCGGTGGGCCTGAGCAGACCGGCCGCCGCCGCCACGCCGACGGCGCCGGCCGCGCCCACGCCCCTCAATACGGTTCTACGCTGATGGTTCATCCAAACGCTCCTTACACGATCATGATTGACAACCTGTCCACCGGGGTCGAACAAGCGGTCTGGGTTACAGACTCGACCTATTAACCAATGTTCCCGTATCCGCGTCGAGAGTACAAATGTCACAGGCTATCAGAGGCGGTATGCCGCGCCCTTGACCCAGGTAAAGAAAAGGGGTGGCCTGGCCACCCCCTTGCGTCGTCCTGCCTGCAGGGATCAGCGCAGGCCGGAGATGTACTCCGCGACGGCGCGCATTTCCTGGTCGGTCATCTTGCGGGCGATGGTCTGCATCATCTTGCCGCCGTCGTTGGCGCGGTCGCCGGTGCGGAAGTTCTGCAGCTGGATCAGCACGTACTTGGCATGCTGGCCGGCCAGGCGCGGGAACTGCACCGGGATGCCGGAGCCGGCGGGGCCGTGGCAGGAGGCGCAGGCGGGCACGCCGCTGCCCGGGTTGCCGCCCATGTAGAGCTTCTTGCCCTCGGCCACCAGGGCGGGATCCTTCGCCTGCCTGGCCTTGGTCAGCTGGGCGGCGAAATAGGCGCCCAGGTTGACCATGTCCTCGGCGGAGAGCTGGGTCACGTTCGGGGCCATGGTCGCGTTCCGGCGGGCACCGGACTTGAATTCCTTGAGCTGCTTGGTGATGTACTCGGGGTGCTGGCCCGCGAGGTTGGGATAGATGGGGGAAGTGCTGTTGCCGTCCGTGCCGTGGCAGGCGCCGCAGACGTCGTTCACGATCTTCTGGGCCTTGGCCGGGTCGCCCTTGGCGGCGGGGGCCCCCGTGCTCGCCCAGGAGGCGGTGGCAAGCAGCAGCCCCGCGAGCAGTACGACAGACTTGTTCATTGTCAGGCTCCTCAACCTAGTCTAAACGTCAGCAAAACGCGGCATTCTAGCGGCGTTTTTGCTAACATGCCACCCTTTGAAACGACCGCCCAGCGTGCTCCCCGCCTCCTTCCACACCACCGTCGCCGAGCTCGCCCAGCTGCCCGCGGACAGCCTCGCCGAGGTCGCCTTCGCCGGCCGCTCGAATGCCGGCAAGTCCAGCGCCATCAACGTCATCACCAATCAGCGGCGGCTCGCCTTCGTGAGCAAGACCCCGGGGCGCACCCAGCACCTGAACTTCTTCCGCGCCGGCGCGGGCCGGTATCTCGTCGACCTGCCGGGGTACGGCTACGCCAAGACGCCGCTTGCGGAGCGCACCCGCTGGCAGTCGCTGATCGGCGCCTACCTGGGCAGCCGCGAGCCGCTCGCGGGCCTGGTGCTGATCATGGACATCCGCCATCCCTTCACCGAGCTCGACCGCCAGCTCCTGGAGTGGTTCCGGCCCGGCGGCAAGCCGGTGCATATCCTCCTGTCCAAGGCCGACAAGCTCGCCCGCAGCCATGGCATGACCGCGCTGCGCCAGGCGCAGGCCACCCTGGCGGAGCTCGGCTACGCGGGCGAGGTCCAGCTCTTCTCCAGCCTCAAGCGCACCGGCCTGGACGAGGCCGAGGCGGTGATCCGCACCTGGCTGCAGCTGCCCAAGCCCGAACCGCGCAGGTAGTCCCGCCAGACCCAAGTAAAAAAGCCCCCTGGGAGCGCTCCCAGGGGGCTTTTTGCATCGCCCGGCCCGCAACCGCCGGGGCGGTTGCGGGCCGGGCGGGGGCTCACATCATGCCCATGCCGCCCATGTCGCCCATGCCGCCGCCGCCGCCCATGGCGGGCTTCTCTTCCGGATGCTCGGCCACCATGCAGTCGGTGGTGAGCATCAGGCCGGCCACGGACGCGGCGTTCTGCAGCGCGGTGCGGGTGACCTTGGTCGGGTCGAGCACGCCCATCTCCATCATGTCGCCGTACTCGCTGGTCTGGGCGTTGTAGCCGTAGTTGCCCTTGCCGCCCAGCACCTTGTTGACCACCACGGAGGCCTCCTCGCCGCAGTTGGCGACGATCTCGCGCAGGGGCTGCTCGACGGCGCGCAGCACGATCTTCACGCCGGCGTCCTGGTCGTGGTTGTCGCCCTTGAGCTTGGCGATCTTGGCGCGGGCGCGCAGGAGCGCGACACCGCCGCCGGGGACGATGCCCTCTTCCACCGCGGCGCGGGTGGCGTGCAGGGCGTCCTCGACGCGGGCCTTCTTCTCCTTCATCTCGACCTCGGTGGCGGCGCCGACCTTGATCACCGCCACACCGCCGGCCAGCTTGGCCTTGCGCTCCTGCAGCTTCTCCTTGTCGTAGTCGCTGGTGGCCTCCTCGATCTGCTTGTTGATCTGGGCGATACGGCTCTTGATGGCGTCGGCCGCGCCGGCGCCGTCGATGAGGGTGGAGTTCTCCTTGCCCACCTCGACGCGCTTGGCCTGGCCCAGGTCATTGAGGGTGGCCTTCTCGAGCGTCAGGCCCACCTCCTCGGCGATCACGGTGCCGCCGGTGAGGATGGCGATGTCCTCCAGCATGGCCTTGCGGCGGTCGCCGAAGCCGGGGGCCTTGACCGCCACGGTCTTCAGGATGCCGCGGATGTTGTTCACCACCAGGGTGGCCAGGGCCTCGCCCTCGACGTCCTCGGCGATGATCAGCAGCGGGCGGCCGGCCTTGGCCACCTGCTCCAGCACGGGCAGCAGGTCGCGGATGTTGGAGACCTTCTTGTCGTGCAGCAGGATGAAGGGATTCTCCAGCAGGGCGATCTGCTTGTCGGCGTTGTTGATGAAGTAGGGGGAGAGGTAGCCGCGGTCGAACTGCATGCCCTCGACCACGTCGAGCTCGTTCTGCAGGCCGGAGCCGTCCTCGACGGTGATCACGCCCTCCTTGCCGACCTTGTCCATGGCGTCGGCGATGATCTGGCCGATGGAGGCGTCGGCGTTGGCGGAGATGGCGCCGACCTGGGCGATCTCCTTGCTGGTGGTGCAGGGCTTGGAGATGCTCTTGAGCTCCTCGACCAGGGTGATGACCGCCTTGTCGATGCCGCGCTTGAGGTCCATGGGGTTCATGCCGGCGGCGACGAATTTCATGCCCTCGTTGACGATGGACTGGGCCAGCACGGTGGCGGTGGTGGTGCCGTCACCCGCGACGTCGGAGGTCTTGGAGGCGACCTCCTTGACCATCTGCGCGCCCATGTTCTCGAACTTGTCCTTGAGCTCGATCTCCTTGGCCACCGACACGCCGTCCTTGGTCACGGTGGGGGCGCCGAAGGAGCGCTCCAGCACCACGTTGCGGCCCTTGGGGCCCAGGGTGACCTTCACGGCGTCGGCCAGGATGTTGACGCCGGCCACCATGCGGTGGCGGGCGGAATCGCCGAAGCGTACGTCTTTAGCAGCCATTTGATACTCCTGAATGCATTCGGTCATTCCGGCGCAAGCCGGAATCTGGTTCTTCGGACTGGATCCCGGCTTGCGCCGGGATGACGTGCTTGTGCTCGCGCTCAAGCGCGAACCAACACGTCACTTCTCCACCACGCCCATGATGTCTTCTTCGCGCATGACGAGCAGCTCCTCGCCCTCGATCTTCACGGTCTGGCCGGCGTACTTGCCGAACAGCACGCGGTCGCCCACCTTCACGTCCATGGCGATGAGCTTGCCGGCCTCGTCGCGCTTGCCGGGGCCGACGGCGACCACCTCGCCCTGGTCCGGCTTCTCGGCGGCGCTGTCGGGGATGACGATGCCGGAGGCGGTCTTGCGCTCCTCTTCCAGCCGCTTGACGATCACGCGGTCGTGCAAAGGACGAATTTTCATTGATTCCTCCTTAAGGAAATCGAGTTTTTTCAAAGGGTTAAAAAAATCGCGGCACCGTGCTGTTAGCACTCGTGCCCGGCGAGTGCTAAATGATAGGGACGGCCATGCCCGTTTTCAAGTGATGGTTGGCGCGGCGGCGACCGCCGATGTGCGGCTGGCGGTGTCGGAGACAACGAGGGCGCTGCCCGAAACCGCACGACCACCCGCACCCGATCCCGGGCCGCCCCCGGGACGCGGCGGGGCCTGCTTGATGGCCGGATCGCCTCATTTCCTGATCGCGCCGCGGAGGGTGTCCGCGGTCTTGGTGCGTCCAAGCTGAGCCGGCCGGAGGCGGTGCCGGGCAGGCTGACGACGATGGCGCCGCCACCATGGCCATGGGCGACCGGCTCGGCCGGCCGCAACGCCGGGCAACATGCCGATCCGACAAGCCGAAAGCGCAGCCGCTCCTCGCACCTGCCCTGTTTGCAGGTCTGCTCAGCATTTCGCCCAGACAGCCTGTCCGATCCGCGCACCGTCACGGCCCTGTCATCACTGGCAGGCATCCTTGCGGGCGTGCCCGCCGCCGAGGACTCCGCCATGCGCCCATTGCACATCGCCCTGGTCACCGAAACCTACCCGCCCGAGATCAATGGCGTCGCCACGACGCTCGGGCGCATGGCCTCGGCACTGCGCGGCCGTGGCCACGGCGTGTCGCTGGTGCGGCCCCGGCAGGGGCGTGAGCCTGGCGGGGCCGAGGCAGGTGCGATCCTGGTTCGGGGGCTGCCGGTCCCGGGCTACCCCGGTCTGCGCTTCGGGCTGCCGTGCCGGCGACGCCTGCTGCGGCGCTGGCAGGTGCAGCGCCCGGACATCGTGCACATCGCCACGGAAGGCCCGCTAGGCTGGTCCGCCATGGCGGTTGCGCGCCGCCTGGGCATCCCGGTGGTGGCCGGGTTCCACACCAATTTCCACAGCTACAGCCGCCACTACGGCGTGGGTTGGCTGCAAGGGCCGATCAACGCCTACCTGCGCCACTTCCACAATCGTGCCCAGCTGACCCTCGTGCCCACCCGGCAGTTGCAGCAGGCCTTGCAGGACGACCGCTATCGCCATGTCGCGGTGATGGCGCGCGGCGTCGACACGGCCCTGTTCGATCCGGCCCGTCGCGATACGGCGCTGCGCCGCGCCTGGGGCGTGCAGGACAGCGAGCTCGCCGTGCTCCATGTCGGCCGGCTGGCGCCGGAGAAGA
The DNA here is from genome assembly GCA_020725195.1 of Hydrogenophilus sp. Lineage (GTDB taxonomy): Bacteria > Pseudomonadota > Gammaproteobacteria > Burkholderiales > Thiobacillaceae > DYFL01. The sequence continues at coordinate 22,883 of DYFL01000015.1, read as the reverse complement.
ACCTGGGCCTGCTGGTGCGCGCCTTCGAGGCCATCCGCCAACAACACCCGGGCAGCCGCCTGGTGCTGGTGGGTGACGGCCCGGCCGCCCGGGCCCTGCGGTGCGAGCATCCCGAATTCGTGTTCGCGGGCGCGCGCGTCGGCGAGGTCCTTGCCCGCCATTACGCCAGCGCCGATCTGTTCCTGTTTCCGAGCCTGACCGAGACCTTCGGCAACGTGCTCCTCGAGGCCATGGCGAGCGGCCTGGCGGCCGTCGCCTTCGACGATGCCGCCGCGGCACTCCACCTCGTGCACCGGCGCAACGGCCTCAAGGCGAGCAAAGGGGAGAAAGGGGCCTTCGTGCGGCTGGCCGTCGCGCTCGCGGCCGCCCCGGCAGATCGCGCGCGCTATGGCAGCGCGGCGAGACAGACTGCCCTGGCGCTGACGTGGGAGGCGGTCTTCGACGGCCTCGTCGAAGACTATCGGGCGTTACTCGCCGGCCGCATCGAGTCGGCCTAGGGGCGCCTCGATGCGGACTTTCCGGCCTGCGAGGGCGCGATACAGCGCGGCCATCCGCGCGGCCAGGCGGGCATCCGACCACTCCTGCGCATAATCGCGGGCGGCGGCCGAGAGCTGCAGGCGCAGTGCCGGATTCCTCATCACCGCCATCATCGCAGCCGCGAAGTCCGGCACCGCATCCCCGGGAACCAGACAGCCGCGCCCCGGCGCCAGGATGTCGCGCGCGCCCATCTCCGCCAGGGCCACCACCGGCAGGCCGGCCGCCATGGCCTCGAGCAGCACCAGCCCCTGCGTCTCGGTGCGCGAGGCGAAGACGAAACAGTCCGCGGCGGCATAGCAGTCCGGCAGTTCGTGCCGCCGGTCGAGATAGCCGATGAAGCGCACGGCCTCCCCCTGGCCCAGCTGCGCCGCCTGCCGACGCAGGGCGGGCAGCGCCGGCCCCTCCCCGGTGACCAGCAGAAAGAGGTCCGGAAGCTCGCGCCGCGCGAGCGCCAGGGCCTCGAGCAGGAAGCCGATGTTCTTCTCGAAGGCCACGCGGCCGACGTACAGGGCGCAGGGCCGATCGGCCGCGATGCCGTGCCGCGCGCGAAAGCCCCGGCCGTCGCCCCGCGTGAAGCGCGCCATGGGGATGCCGGTGGGCAGCACGTGCACCGGCACGCGGCAGCCGTACTGCGCGAGCCGCTCGCGCATCGCGCCCGAAGGCACGATCACCGCGTCGAGGGCGTTGCACTGGCTGCGCGAGAGCCGGCGCGCCAGCGCGCGCAGCCAGTTCGCCGGCACGAAGGGCGTGTAGTGCTGCAGATATTCCTCGAACAAGGTGTGGTAGGTGGCGATGACCGGCAGCCCGAGCCGACGCGCCGCGGCCACCCCGGCATGGTGCGCCAGGAACGGCGTCTGGATGTGGATGAGGTCACATTCCGCCGCGGCCTCGAGGACCGCCTCGCGCAGCGCCGTCCAGGAGGCCAGGCGGTCCTCGGGGTCGCGCGGCACGGGCCGGCTCGGCACGCGCGTGACCCCCTCGGCCTGCGGCTCGTCGCCGTAGCGCGGGGCCACCAGCCGGACCTCGATGCCCTCGGTGGGGAGGGCCTGGCGGAAGGTCTCGATGGAGGCCGACACACCGTTGACCCGCGGGAAGTAGACGTCCGAGACCATCAGCACGCGCATCAGGCGGCCCGCCTTTCGCCCTCGGTCAGCACCGCCTGCGGTGCCCCGTCGCGCGGGAGCCGGGCGATCTCGCCGTCCCAATCGATCAACTCCAGGCGGCCGTCCGGGTATTCGACGATGGCGGTGCAGGAGTCGACCCAGTCGCCGCAATTGACGTAGGTCAGGCCGTCCACCTCCTTGATCGCCGCACAGTGGATGTGCCCGCAGATCACGCCGTCGAGGCCGCGGCCGCGGATGTTGTGGATCACCGCCGCCTCGAAGCTGAAGATGAACTCCAGCGCCTTTTTCACGCGGCGCTTGGCATAGCCCGCCAGCGACCAGTAACCCGGCCGGCCCATCTGGCGGCGCAGCCAGGAACAGGCGCCGTTGGCGCGCACCAGGGCGTTGTAGGCGATGTCGCCGAGCAGCGCCACCCAGCGGTGGTGGCGGGTGACCTGGTCGAACTCGTCGCCGTGGATGAGCAGGAAGCGGCGGCCGTCGGCGGTCTCGTGCACGTATTCGCTGGCCACCGTGATGTCGCCGAAGGTGGCGCCGTGGTATTCGCGCAGCGCCTCGTCGTGGTTGCCCGGGATGAGCACGACCTTCTCGCCGTGCCGGGCGCGGCGCAGGACCTTCTGGATCACCGTGTTCTGCTCCCGGCTCCAGTGGATGCCGCGGCTCATCGCCCAGAAATCGATGATGTCGCCGACCAGAAACAGGTGTTCCGCCGGGTGTTCGCGCAGGAAGTCGAGCAGCCGGCCGGCCTTGCAGGCCCGGGTGCCGAGGTGGATGTCGGAGAGGAAGACGGAGCGGACGCGGGGCATGCGTGCATCCTGCCCGGCGGATGTGACAGGCCGATGACGCCGCGGCACGTCATCCACGTTTCATGTCCGCGTCACGGCGCTGTCATCCCGCGCCGCTATGGTGCCGGCGTCGACACAGGAGGAGGACAGGACGATGCTGCAGACCGCCATGCCGGAAACGGGCAGGAAGCCCACGCGCTTCCATGTGGCGCTCGCCGAGGGCGCGGGCGACGTTCGCGAGGCCCAGCGCCTGCGCTGGCAGGTGTTCGCCGGGGAGATGGGGGCGCGCCTCGACACCCCCGAGCCCGGCTACGACATCGATCTCTACGACAGGTGGTGCGAGCACCTCCTGGTGCGCGACGGCGATACCGGCGAGACGGTCGGCACCTACCGCATCCTCGCCCCGGAGGCGGCCCGCCGGGTCGGCAGCTTCTACGCCGACCGGGAATTCGACCTCACCCGCCTTCAGCACCTGCGCCGGCGCATGGTCGAGGTCGGCCGCGCCTGCGTGCATCCCGACCACCGCAAGGGAGGCGTCATCAGCCTGCTCTGGGCGGGGCTCGCCGACTATATGCTGCACAGCGGCCACGACTACCTGATCGGCTGCGCCAGCATCGGCATGGGCGACGGCGGCCACAATGCCGCCGGGGTCTGGCATGCGGTGAAGGACAGGTACATGGCGCCGGTGGAATACTGGGCCTTCCCGCGCCACCCGCTGCCTCTGGAGGCGCCGGAGGGGGCCGCGGCACCGCTGGTGCCCCCCCTGCTCAAGGGCTACCTGCGCCTGGGCGCCTGGATCTGCAGCGCGCCCGCCTGGGACCCGGACTTCAACACGGCCGATCTGCTCGTCCTGCTGTCGCTGAAAAACCTCGACGAGGCCTACGTGCGGCACTTCCTGCAGGGCAAGTCGCGCCCGACGAAGGCCGCCGCCTGATGGCGCGGAGGCGCCCGCAGCCACGCGCGCTGCACCTCGTGTTCCTGAGCACGGGCGATGCCGCCATGGCCGAGCAGGCCGCAGCCCTGGCACGGGCCGGCGCGTCCGGGCACCTGGAGGTCGGCGCGGCCGCACTCGGGATCGACCCCCGCGGCCTGGGCGGCGTCGAAGAAGCGTGGGCCGAGGGTCTGACACAGGCGGATCTGGTGGTGGTCATCGATCAGCGGCCGGACCCCGCCCCGGTGGCGCTCAGCCACCCCGGCGGCCGCATCGACTGGCACCTGCCCTCCGACCCGGACCCGGCGCGCGCCGCGGCCACCGAGGACCGCTTGAAGGCGCGCGTCCCGCAACTGCTGGCCGAACTCGGCCTGCGCGCGCCCGTGCCCGACTGCGGCACATCGGCCAGCCGGCCGGTCGAGCCCACCGCTTTCCCTCCCTGGCAGCGTCACTGCCGCCCAGAGCGCATCCCGAGCCCTGGAGTGGGGGCCACGGCCTGACGGCCGACGCAATCGACCGGACGCCGCGCCTCAGGTGGCGGCGGCCAGGGCGCCGCCGACCGGGGCCTCGATACGGCCCTCCCGTCCGAGGCCGCCGCAGCGCCGCTCGATGAACAGGCTGCTGCCGTCCGCCTTCTTCGCCATCTTCTTCGCGTCGGCGGCGGCGCGCTCGACCTGCTGGCGCTGGTTGTAGCAGCCCACACCGGGCACCGGGACCGCGCCGATGGAGAGCGACACCAAGGGGTGGAAGACCATGCGGCCGCGCCGGTCCTCGCTCATGTAGCCGCCCGGGGCGACGTGTTCGGGCAGGAACAGGGCGAGCCGTTCGGCATCGAAGCGCCTGAGGATGCGCGCGCAGCGCGCCTCCCAGTCCTGGCTCTGGAACAGGACGAAGAAGTCGTCGCCGCCGATGTGGCCGAGGAAGTCCAGGTCGCGCTCGCATTCCTCGGAGAGGATGCGGCCCAGAAGCTGGATGAGCTCGTCGCCCTTGCGGTAGCCGTAGACGTCGTTGTAGGGCTTGAAGGCGTCGAGGTCGCAGTGCGCGGCGACGAAGCCCACGCCCGCGGCGAGGAGCCGGTCGGTATGCTCGTGGATCGGCACGTTGCCCGGCAGCAGCGTCAGCGGGTTGGCGTAGCGGGCGGCCACCACCTGCATCTCGGTGATCTCCCGCATCAGGTCGTAGCCCGAGCCCAGTCCCCGGTAGCGCCCGCCCTCGGTGATGATGAAACCGTCGGTGAAGGTCTGCTTGCCCTTGCGCACCACCAGCTCCGAGAGGTCCGAGATGCGCGTGCCGATGTCGACCACGAGGGGGTCGCGGTCCATGAACACGGCGCAGGCCTTCCTGCCGTAGAGTTCGCGCGTGTAGACCCGGGCGAAGCTGTCTAGCAGCGCCGGCCGCGTGATGAGCCCCACGGGCGTGCCCTCGTCCACCACCGCCAGGGCATGCAGGTCGCCGTGCTGCTGCAGGAGGTCCAGTACCTGCTCGCTGGGCGTGGTCGAGGAGACGCAGGGTGCCTCGATCAGCAGGCGTCTGGCGTCCGGCTGGCCGATGCGGCCGTTGACCACGCTCGGAAAGACGCTGATGGCCGCACTGGACAGGCAGCGCATCGCCTCCGGCGAAGGCAGGCCGGACGGCGTCTGGACGGGGCGTCCGATCAGGTAGCCCTGGGCGAAGGCGATGCCCAGGTCCTTGATGACCGCCAGTTCGGACGCCGTCTCCACACCCTCGGCGACGATGCGGGTGTGGGCGTTGTCGGCGATCTCCTGCAGCGATCGGACGAACTGCATCTTGACCGGGTCCTGGTTGAGTCCCGAGACGAAGTGCCGGTCGATCTTCACGTAGCAGGGCTTGAGCTCCGACCACAGGCGCAGGCTGGAGAAGCCCTCGCCCAGGTCGTCCATGGCCGACTCGATGCCGATGCGGCGCAGGGCCGTCACCGCCCCGCTGAGGGCACCGTAATCGAGCACCGGGTCGCTCTCCGTGATCTCGACCACCACGCGCCTGGGGTCCAGCCCGGCCGCCTGCAGCCTGCGCAGCAGCGCCTCCGGCTGGAAGAACGCCTCGAACAGGCGCGCCGGGCGGAGGTTGACGAAGAGCTTGCCCTGGAGCCCTTGCTCGGTGAAAGACCGGACTGCCGTCTCGAAGCAGAGCCGCTCCACTTCGGCGGACAGCCGGAAATAGTCGGCCGCCCGCAGCAGGGCGAGCGGAGAGTGCAGCGGGCTGTCCGAGGGGCCGCGGGACAGGGCCTCGTAGCCGAACACGGCGGCCTCGCGCACGCCGGCGATGGGCTGGAAGAGGGTGGAGATGCGCTTCTGGCCGAGGACCTCCGCCACGGCTGCACGCATGTCGACGAGATTCATCCTGAAAACCTCATTTGAACCGCAAAGGGCGCAAAGTTCGCAAAGAAAGACAAAGGGTCGTCCGGATGATCGCCGTCGCCGGAAAGGTGACCGCCTCGCCGCAGGCAACCTTATGAATCCCTTTGCGTTCTTGGCGCCTTTGCGGTTGAACTGCTTTTTCTAGGTTCATGATGGTCACGAGGAGGGTCGCGGGCCGCCACGATAGCCCATGAGCGTTGCAGGGCCGTTACAGCCCGCACCCGAAGGCGACCCTCAGTCCGCACCGAGGCGTTAACATGCGGACCTTCCGATATCCCGGTCGCGCGCGATGGACAACCTCTCCCTGCTGCAGCGTTCCCGCCAGGCCCTCTGGCACCCCTGCACCCAGATGAAGCAGCTGGAGGCCGTCCCGCCCCTGCCCGTCGCGCGCGGCGAGGGCCCCTGGCTCATCGACTACGAGGGCCGGCGCTATCTCGACGCCATCTCGTCCTGGTGGGTGAACCTCTTCGGCCACGCCCACCCGCGCATCAACGCCGCCATCTGCGACCAGCTGGAGCAGATCGAGCACGTGATCCTCGCCGGCTGCACCCATGCCCCCGTGGTCGAGCTCTCCGAGCGGCTCGCCGCGCTCACGGGGCTCTCCCACGCCTTCTACGGCTCGGACGGGGCCTCGGCCGTCGAGATCGCGCTCAAGATGAGCTTCCACTACTGGAAGAACCGCGGCCGGCCGGAGAAGTGCGGCTTCGTGAGCCTCGCGCACGGCTACCACGGCGAGACCCTGGGGGCGCTCTCGGTGACCGACGTCGCCCTGTTCAAGGACACCTATGCGCCGCTCCTGCGCGTGACGCACCAGGTCATGAGCCCGGACTGGCGCCACGCCGAACCCGGCGAGTCGCCCGAGGCCTGCGCCCTGCGCGCCGCGGCCGACCTGGAGGCCTGGCTCGAGGCGCACGCCGCGGCGACCGCCGCCCTGATCCTCGAGCCCCTGGTGCAGGGGGCGGCCGGCATGGGCATGTACCACCCCGTGTATCTCAGGCGCGCGCGCGAGCTGTGCGATCGCCACCAGGTCCACCTCATCGCCGACGAGATCGCCGTGGGCTTCGGCCGCACGGGCACGATGTTCGCCTGCGAGCAGGCGCCCTCACCCGGCCCTGCGGGCCACCCTCTCCCGGGGGCAGAGGGGAGGGGCGGTGCGGCGCTGCGGGTGGCGGACATCGCGGACTTCGTCTGCCTGTCCAAGGGCCTCACCGGGGGCTATCTGCCGCTCTCGGCCGTGCTCACCACGGACGCGGTCTACGCCGCCTTCTACGCCGACGAGACGGCGCGCGGCTTCCTGCACTCCCATTCCTACACCGGCAACCCGCTCGCCTGCCGGGCGGCCCTGGCGGTGCTCGACCTCTTCGAGGAGGAAGGGGTGCTGGAGGCGAACCGGGCCAAGGCCGCGCGCTGCACCGAGCTGCTCGCCGAGGTGGCGGCGCACCCGCGGGCCGCGCACTTCCGCCACCTGGGCATGATCTGGGCCTTCGACGTGAGGGACGCCCAGCCCGGCTTCGCCGCCGAGGCCTCCCGCCGCGCCCTGGCGCGCGGCGTCCTCCTGCGCCCCATCGGCGCGAGCGTCTACCTCATGCCGCCCTATGTCGTCGGCGAGGCGGAGATGCGGCTCATGGCCGAGGCCTGCCTGGAGCTGCTGCAGCCCCAGTAGCCGATACCAGACTGAATTTGTCAGGTATTGCGCGCCGGGCCTATACTGGGTTGCCCCCCGACCCGGAGCGGACCATGCCCAACCGCCTCGCCCAGGAAACCAGCCCCTATCTGCTGCAGCACGCCGGCAACCCGGTGGACTGGTACCCCTGGGGCGAGGAGGCGCTGGAGCAGGCGCGCCGCGAGGACAAGCCCATCCTGCTGTCCATCGGCTACGCCTCCTGCCACTGGTGCCACGTCATGGCCCGCGAGTCCTTCGAGGACCCGGAGGTGGCGGCGGCGATGAACCGGCTCTTCGTCAGCATCAAGGTGGACCGCGAGGAGCGGCCCGACCTCGACCAGATCTACCAGACCGCGCTCGCCCTGCTCACCCGGCGCGGGGGCGGCTGGCCGCTCACGATGTTCCTCACCGCCGACCAGGTCCCCTTCTACGGCGGCACCTACTTCCCCCGGGAGCCGCGCTTCGGCCTGCCGGGCTTCGTCCAGCTCCTGGAGCACGTGGCCCGGGTCCACGCCACCCGGCGCGCCGACATCGCGGCGCAGAACGCCGCCCTGCTCGCCTCTCTCGCCGCGACCGAGCCCGCCGCGGCGCCGGCCGTGGCGCCGGACGCCGGCCCCATCCGCGCCGCCGTGGCGGGGCTCAGGCAGGGCTTCGACCCCGTCCACGGCGGCTACGGCGGCGCGCCCAAGTTCCCCAGGGCCCCCGAGCTCGAGTTCCTGCTCAGGCAGGGCGACGCCGAGGCGCGCGACGAGGTCCTCTTCACCCTGCGGCGCATGGCCGAGGGCGGGCTCTTCGACCAGCTGGGCGGCGGCTTCTACCGCTACGCCGTGGACGAGCGCTGGGCCATCCCCCACTTCGAGAAGATGCTCTACGACAACGGCCCGCTGCTCGCGCTCTATGCCGAGGCCTGGCGCCTCACCGGCGAGCCGCTGTTCAAGGCCACGGCGGAGCGGATCGTCGAGTGGCTCGGGCGCGAGCTGACCGCCCCCGACGGCGGCTTCTACGCGGCCCTGGACGCGGATAGCGAGCACGAGGAGGGCCGTTTCTACGTCTGGACTCCGGCCGAGGCCGAGGCCCTGCTCACGCCGGAGGAATACGCCCTCGCGGCGCCGCACTGGGGCCTGGACCGCCCGGCCGACTTCGAGGGCCGGGCCTGGCACCTGGGGGTGGCCGTGCCCCTGGCCGAGCTCGCCTCGGCCCAGGGCCTCGCCCCGGAAGAGGCCGAGGCGCGGCTCGCCTCGGCCCGGGCGAAACTCTTCGCCGCCCGCGCGGCGCGGGTGCCCCCGGGCCGGGACGACAAGGTGCTCGCGGGCTGGAACGCCCTCATGGTCCGGGGCCTCGCCCTGGCGGCGCGCCGCTTCGGGCGGCCGGACTGGGCCGCGCTCGCCGGCCGCTGTGTCGACTTCCTGCGCGGCGCGCTCTGGCGCGAGGGCCGCCTGCTCGCCAGCTGGAAGGACGGCCGGGCCCGGCACAAGGCCTACCTCGACGACCACGCCTTCCTCCTGGATGCCCTGATCGAGCTCATGCAGGCGGCCTACCGGCCCCGGGACATGGCCTGGGCGCGGGAGCTGGCCGAGGCGCTCCTCGCGCATTTCGAGGACCCCGCGGCCGGCGGCTTCTACTTCACGAGCCACGACCACGAGCGCCTCATCCACCGCGCCAAGCCGGCCCACGACAGCGCCACGCCCTCGGGCAACGGCGCGGCGGCCTGCGCCCTGGGCCACCTCGGCCACCTGCTGGGCGAGGCGCGCTACCTTGCGGCGGCCGAGCGCGCCCTGCGGCTCTTCCAACCGGCCCTGGCGGCCAACCCCATCCCCCACGCCACCCTGCTCCTGGCCCTGGCCGGGCAGCTCGCGCCGCCGCGCATCGTGGTCCTGCGCGGCCCGCCGGCCGAGCTCGCCGCCTGGCGGGCCGCCGCCGAGCCCGTCTGCGGGCCGGACACCCTGCTCCTCGCCCTGCCGCCGGACACGCCCGGGCTGCCCGCCGCCCTGGCCAAGCCCTGCCGCGAGACGGCGGGTGCGCATGTCTGCGCTGGCGTGAATTGCCTAGCCGAAATAGTCCAAATTGACGAGCTGCTGGCGCTTCTCAGCGACCAGGCGTTTGATTACCATCTGAGCGCGTGACCCGGATAGGTTGCCCCATCGTTAAGGAGATCGGAAATGAAACTGTTCGTGACCGCCGCTGCCGCCCTGGCCCTGACCTTCGGCGCCGGCATGGCCTCCGCCAGCCAGCAGCTGGCGCAGAAGTTTGCCTGCATGAGCTGCCACCAGGTCGACAAGAAGGTGGTCGGCCCGGCCTTCAAGGACGTGGCCAAGAAGTACAAGGGCGACGGCAAGGCCGAGGAGCACCTGGTCGCTGTGGTGAAGAAGGGCGGCAAGGGCGTCTGGGGCCCCGTGCCCATGCCGCCGCACCCCCAGGTGCCGGATGCGGACGCCAAGGCCATGGCGGCCTGGATCCTGTCCCTGTAAGCGGCGACCCACCCGCGGAAAAGGCCGGCGCGTCCGGCTTTTTTTTATGGAACGCCCGCCGGGGCGGGCCTGCTCTTATGGTATAAATCCGCGATTTACATCGACTTACGCGAGGCAGCGTGGTGAACATCGGCAAGATCAGTCTGAGCGCATCGATCCTGGCCCTGGCCCTGGCCGGCTGCGGCGAGAAGCCGGAGACCGGCACCGAGGTCGTCCGCATCGGCTCCGTGGCCCCCCTCACCGGTCCCCAGGCCCATCTGGGCAAGGACAACGAGAACGGCGCCCGCCTGGCCATCGACGAGATCAACGCCAAGGGCCTCGTCCTGGGCGGCAGGCCGGTCAAGCTGGAACTCATCGGCGAGGACGACCAGGCCGACCCCAAGACCGCCACCATCGTCGCCCAGAAGCTCAGCGACCAGGGCGTGAAGGCGGTCATCGGCCACCTCAACTCCGGCACCACCATCCCGGCCTCCAAGTACTACCGCGACGCCGACATCCCCCAGATCTCCCCCTCCGCCACCGCCATCGCCTACACCGCCCAGGGCTACAGGACCGCCTACCGGGTCATGGCCAACGACGAGCAGCAGGGCCGCGTGCTCGGCCAGTTCGCCACGGGACTGATGGGCGCCAAGAGGATCGCCGTCATCGACGACCGCACCGCCTACGGCCAGGGCCTCGCCGACGAGTTCGAGAAGGCGGCCCGCGCGGCCGGCGCCCAGATCGTCGCCCGCGAGTACACCAACGACCGCGCCACCGACTTCACCCCCATCCTCACCTCCATCAAGGGCAAGGCCCCGGACCTCGTCTTCTTCGGCGGCATGGACCCGCAGGGCGGCCCCATGGTCCAGCAGATGAAGCGCCTGGGGCTCAATGCCAGGTACCTGGGCGGCGACGGCATCCAGAACGCCAACTTCCTCAAGCTCGCCGGGGCCGACGCCGAGGGCGTGACCGCCTCCTCGCCCGGCCTGCCGCTGGAGGCCATGCCCGGCGGCCCGGACTTCAGGCAGCGCTTCGAGTCCAGGTACGGCCAGATCCAGGTCTATGCCCCCTACGCCTACGACGCCGTCCAGGTGCTCGCCGCCGCCATGCGGCGGGCCGACTCCGCGGACCCCGCCAAGGTCCTCGCCGCCCTGCCCCAGACCGACCACCAGGGCGTGACCGGCCAGATCCGCTTCGACGCCAAGGGCGACACCACCGGCGGCGCGGTGACCCTGTACCAGGTGAAGAACGGCGCCTGGGTGGTGCTGGAGACGGTCAAATAACGGCGGCGAGCGGCAAGTCGCAAGTGGCCAGTCGAAGTTAGCCCCTCGCCCCTCGCCCCGATGGACATCTTCGTTCAGCAGCTCATCAACGGCCTGGTCCTGGGCAGCATCTACGCCCTGGTGGCCCTGGGCTACACCATGGTCTACGGCATCCTGGAGCTGATCAACTTCGCCCACGGCGAGGTCACCATGATCGGCGCCATGGTCGCGCTGGCCGCCATCGGCCTGATCATGGGCGCGGCCCCGGAGCTGCCGGGGCTGGTCATCGTCCTGGGCGGGGTGCTGGTCGCCATCCCCGCCTGCATGCTGCTCGGCTTTTCCATCGAGCGCCTGGCCTACCGGCCGCTGCGCCGGGCCCCGCGGCTCGCCCCGCTGATCACGGCCATCGGCATCTCCATCGTCCTGCAGAACGTCGCCATGCTGGTCTGGGGCCGCCAGTACATCGCCTTCCCGCCGCTGCTGCCCCAGGGCCGGCACGAGATCCTCGGCGCCCACATCACCGACCTGCAGATCTTCATCGTCCTGCTCTCCGTCGCCATCATGCTCGGCCTCTGGTTCACGGTGCGGAAGACGCGCCTGGGACGGGCCATGCGGGCCACGGCGCAATCCCGGGAGGTGGCCGAGCTCATGGGCGTGAACGTCAACACCGTGATCTCCGCCACCTTCCTCATCGGCTCGGCGCTCGCCGCCATCGCCGGGGTGATGGTGAGCGCCTACTACGGCCTGGCGCATTACTACATGGGCTTCATGCTGGGGCTCAAGGCCTTCTCGGCGGCGGTCCTGGGCGGCATCGGCAACATCGCCGGCGCCATGCTGGGCGGCTTCCTCCTGGGCGTGGTCGAGGCCCTGGGCGCGGGCTACATCGGCGACCTCACGGGCGGCTTCCTGGGCAGCCACTACCAGGACGTCTTCGCCTTCTTCGTCCTGATCCTGGTGCTGGTGTTCCGGCCCTCGGGCCTCTTGGGCGAGCGGGTGGCCGCGCGTGCGTAAAGGACAGCTCGCGCAGCGAAACCGCGTCCCTCTCGTCAATCGATTTGGGCTTAGCGTTTGCTCCCTCTCCCGCGGGCGGGAGAGGGTTGGGGAGAGGGCGGAGAGAGCAAGGAGAGAGGGCAAAAGGGCATGATTATGGGTTTTTTCCGTAAGCACCCCCAGATCGCCTTCGTCCTGCTCGCGGCGCTGCTCCTCGCACTGCCCTTCCTGGTCGGCGCCGGCCTGGGCAAGAGCTGGGTGCGGGTGCTGGACTTCGTCCTGCTCTACGTCATCCTCGCCCTGGGCCTGAACATCGTGGTGGGCTATGCCGGGCTGCTGGACCTGGGCTTCGTCGCCTTCTACGCCCTGGGGGCCTATGTCTACGCCTGGCTCGCCAGCCCGCACTTCGGCCTGCACCTGCCCTTCTGGGCCGTCCTGCCCCTGGGGGCTGCGCTCGCCGGGGTCTTCGGGGTGCTGCTGGGCACGCCGACCCTGCGACTGCGGGGCGACTACCTGGCCATCGTCACCCTGGGCTTCGGCGAGATCATCCGCATCTTCATGAACAACCTGAACGCCCCGGTGAACATCACCAACGGGCCCCAGGGCATCAACCTCATCGACCCGGTCGCCTTCGGCGGCTTCGCCTTCGCCGGCACCCATACCCTGCTGGGCCTCAAGGTGAGCGCGGCCCACCTCTACTACTACCTCTTCCTCGCCTTCACGCTCGCCACCATCTTCGTCGCCATGCGCCTGCAGGACTCCCGCATCGGCCGGGCCTGGGCGGCGATCCGCGAGGACGAGGTGGCCGCCGCCGCCATGGGCATCAACACCCGCAACGTGAAGCTGCTCGCCTTCGCCATGGGCGCGACCTTCGGCGGCTTGGCGGGCGGGCTGTTCGCCTCCTTCCAGGGCTTCATCAGCCCGGAGAGCTTCAACCTGCTCGAATCCATCATGATCCTGTGCATGATCGTGCTGGGCGGCATGGGCCACATCCCGGGGGTGATCCTGGGCGCGGTGCTGCTCACCGTGCTGCCCGAGGCCCTGCGCCACATCGGCGACATCCAGCGCGCCTGGCTCGGCCAGGTGGTGGTCGACCCGGCCGACCTGAGGATGCTGCTCTTCGGGGCGGCCCTGGTGCTGATGATGCTCTACCGGCCCGAGGGGCTCATCCCCTCGCGCCAGCGCAAGCGGGAGTTCCACGCCGAGGACAGCGTGGCCGAGCAGGAGCAGGCCAGCCTCTACGATGCCCGGGGTTGAGGCATGACGGCACTGCTCACGGTCGAGAACGTCACCAAGCGTTTCGGCGGCGTCCATGCCCTGGAGGCGGTCTCGCTCACCGTGCAGGCGGGCGAGATCTACGGCCTCATCGGCCCCAACGGCGCCGGCAAGACCACGCTCTTCAACTGCATGACCGGGCTCTACACGGTGAGCGCCGGCGAGATCCGCCTGGAGGGCCACCCGCTGCACAACCGCAAGCCCCACCAGATCGTCGCCCGCGGCTTCGCCCGCACCTTCCAGAACATCCGCCTCTTCGCCAACATGACGGCGCTGGAGAACGTCATGGTCGGCCGCCACGTCCGCTCCGGCGCCGGGGTGCTGGGCGCGGTGCTGCGCGGGGCGGGCACCCGCGCCGAAGAGGCGGCGATCCGCGAGCGCGCCCAGCAGCTCATGGCCTTCGTCGGCCTCGGGCGCAAGGGCCGTGCGCTCGCCTCGCATCTGGCCTACGGCGACCAGCGCCGCCTGGAGATCGCCCGGGCGCTCGCCACCGAGCCCAGGCTCCTCGCCCTGGACGAGCCCGTGGCGGGCATGAACCCGACCGAGCGGCGCCAGATGGGCGAGCTCTTCCAGAGGCTGCGCGACGCCGGCGTCACCCTCCTGCTCATCGAGCACGACGTGAAGCTCGTCATGGGCCTGTGCGACCGCGTCGCGGTGCTCGACTACGGCAGGAAGATCGCCGAGGGCGGCGCCCTGCAGGTACAGCAGGACCCGGCGGTGATCGCCGCCTATCTGGGGGCGGCATGAGCCTGCTGGAGGTGCGCGACCTCAGGATCCACTACGGCGGCATCGAGGCGGTGCGCGGCGTCGACCTCGCCGTGGAGGAGGGCGAGCTCGTCTGCCTCATCGGCGCCAACGGCGCCGGCAAGACGAGCACGCTGAAAGGCGTGCTCGGCCTGGTCGCGCACAGCGGCGCGGTGCGCTACGCCGGCCATCCGCTCAAGGGCCTAGCCACCCACGCCATCGCCGCCCGCGGCGTGGCCCTGGTGCCGGAGGGGCGCGGCGTCTTCGCCCGCCTCACGGTGGCGGAGAACCTGGACATGGGCGCCTACAGCCGCCGCGACAGGGCCGGCGTGCGCGCCGACCTCGACCATGTCTACAACCTCTTCCCGCGGCTCTTCGAGCGCCGCGCCCAGACCGCCGGCACCCTCTCGGGCGGCGAGCAGCAGATGCTCGCCATCGGCCGGGCGCTCATGAGCCGGCCGCGCCTCTTGCTCCTGGACGAGCCCAGCATGGGGCTCGCGCCGCTCATGGTGCAGAAGATCTACGAGACCATCCAGGCGGTGTCGCGCGAGGGGGTCACCCTCCTGCTCGTGGAGCAGAACGCCAACCTCGCCCTCAGGGTGAGCAGCCGCGGCTACGTCATGGAAAGCGGCGCGATCACCCTGTCCGGCCCAAGCCAGGAACTCGCCGCCGACCCCCAGGTGCGGGCCGCCTATCTGGGCGAGTAACGGTCATGGCGAGTCGCCATGACCGTCCCCCTCTCCCCTGCCCTCTGTGGACCTATGGCCCATCCCTCGCTGTGCTCGGGACCGCCACTTCGTGGCGTCCTGCGCCCTTCGGGCTGGTCCCGCTTGCGGGAGAGGGGGAGGCGGTAACGCTTCGCGTTGTTTCGGGTTAACCGTTGAAACGGTAGACCCGCCGCTCGGTGATCGCCAGGTCCAGGGGCACGTCCCAGGGGTCGTCCGGCACCCGCTCCACACGCTGCACGTCGAAGGCCACGCCGACCAGCCTGGGCCGCCGCCAGCTCCGGCGCAGGCGCAGGAAGGCCAGGCTGGAGTCGTAATAGCCCCCGCCCATGCCGATGCGGTAGCCGCGCGCGTCGAAGCCCAGCAGGGGCACGAAGATCAGATCGAGGCGGTGGGCGCGCACGCGCTTCCTGCGCCAGTCGTGATACTCCGGGATGCCGAAGCGGTTCACGCCCCAGAGGTGTTCGTGCTCGCCCAGGCGCGAGAACCAGAGCTTCTTGTGGAAATGCCCGGGCACGATGGGCAGGAAACAGGCCACCCCGAGCGCCTGGGCGCGGTCGAGCAGGGGCAGGATGTCCAGCTCGCCCTTGGCGGGGATGTAGAAGCCGATGCGCCGCCCGGGCCTCAGCAGGCCGAGGCGCACGGCCAGGCGCTCCACCTGCCGGGCCGCGTGCAGCCGCTCCGCGGCCGGGATGGCGGCGCGGGCGCGGCGCAGCCCGGCGCGCAGCGCCTTCTTGTCGGGTGTGGGGGTGTTCATCGTGGAGGTAGGCTCCCCGCTCGCGCCGTCCGGAACGCTAATCTTGAACCGGGGGTTCAAGGTCGGCCGCAGCGCACCGGCATCAGGCGCATGGGACGAAGCCACGCTCGCAACAGCCGGGCTCTAGCCGCAGCCAGGGTACGCATATTGGTTCAGAGAATGCGCGCCCCTCGCGTACGCAGCAGGGAGTCAGAACAGATTATCCTGTTCGGCGAGGGCCTGATCAAGCAGGCCGTGGATGCGCCCGAGGCGTTCGCCGACCGCCCCCGGGTCCTCGGCCGGGCCCCTTTGGCTCAGGTAGTCGTGGGCGATGTTCAGCGCCGCCATGATGGCGATGCGCTCCAGGCCGATGACCTTGCCCGTCTCGCGGATCTCGCGCATCTTGCGGTCCAGGAAGCTCACCGCCTGCAGCAGGCCCTCGCGTTCATCCTCGGGGCAGGAGATCCGGAACTCGCGGCCCATGATGGCCACGTCCAGGCTGACGTTCTTGGGGGCGGCCATGGCTACTCGTCGGGCAGGCGGTTGTAGAGGGACTCGACCCGGCCGCGGGCCTCGGCCAGGCGATCCCTGAGCTGCTTGTTGGCGCTTTCCATGGCCAGCACCTGCTGGCGCAGCCGCAGGTTCTCTTCGTGCACGGCCTGGTAGCGCACCACCAGCTGCGCGACCTTGGCTTCCAGGGAGTCCAGTTCTTCGAGCATGTTTGTCTGACGACGGCCCCGACGGGGCCTGCCTCCACGGAGACGGCGTCCTGACACTATAATTGGCGCTAAATTGCGGCGTCAACAGCTTGTTTTGGCGCGTTTTTTCAGATTGCCCCGCCGGGCCTGCCATAATGCTCCGCGTTTGGGCGCCCCTTCCCCTGCGATGAACAGCAAATCCCTCTATCTGCGGCTGCTCGGCTATGTCCGCCCCCACTGGCGGATGTTCGCCCTGTCCCTCGCCACCATGGTCCTGCTCGCCGCCACCGAGCCGGTGCTGCCCGCGCTGATGAAGCCCATGCTCGACGGCAGCTTCGTCGACAAGGACCCGGCGGCGATCCGCTGGATCCCGCTCGCGCTCGTCGCCCTCTTCGTGCTGCGCGGGATCGCCATGTTCGTCTCCAACTACAGCATGGGCTACGTGGGCCACCGCCTGGTCATGGACCTGCGCCAGGCCATGTTCGACCGCCTGGTCGCCCAGCCCACCCGCTTCTACGACGACGCCACCACGGGCCACCTGGTCTCCACCGTGGCCTTCAACGTCACCCAGGTCACCCAGTCGGCCACCGTGGCGCTCACCGCCCTCGTGCGCGACACGCTGACCATCGCCGGGCTGCTCGGCTGGATGCTCTGGCTCAACTGGAAGCTCACCCTCATCACCCTGGTGATCGCCCCTGCGGCCCTGGGGGTCTTCGTCGTGGTGAGCCGGCGCCTGCGCAAGACCAGCCGGCTGCTGCAGCGCAACCTGGGCGACATCAGCCACGTCCTGGAGGAGGCGATCGGCGGCCACAAGGTCGTCAAGGTCTTCGACGGCCAGGACTACGAGCGGCGCCGCTTCAAGGACGCGGTCGACGCCGCGCGCCGTTACGCCATGAAGGCGACCGTGGCGGCCAACGCCCACAGCCCCGTGCTCCAGCTCCTGGCGGCCACCGCGCTCGCGGTCATCGTCTACATCGCCACGCTGCAGGCCGCGGCGGACGAGACCACGGTCGGCGGCTTCGTCTCCTTCATCGTGGCCATGCTCATGCTCTCGGCGCCGATGAAGCGCCTCTCCAGCGTGACCGAGGCGCTGCAGCGGGGTCTGGCGGCGGCCGAGGCGGTGTTCGACCTGCTCGACCGGCCGGGCGAGACCGACACCGGCACCCGCGACATCGGCCGCGCCCGTGGCGAGCTCGCCTTCGAGGCCGTGAGCCTCAGCTACCCGGGCAAGGCGGCCGCCGCCCTGCAGCAGATCGACCTCGTCATCCGCCCCGGCGAGACCGTGGCCCTGGTCGGCCCCTCGGGCAGCGGCAAGACCACCCTGGCGAACCTGATCCCCCGCTTCTACGGCCCCGACGCGGGCCGCATCCTGCTCGACGGCATCGACCTGCGCGAGATCCGGCTCGCGAACCTGCGCGCCAACATCGCCCTCGTCAGCCAGGAGGTCACCCTCTTCAACGACAGCGTCGCGGCCAACATCGCCTACGGCCGCCTCGGGGAGGTCGGCGAGGCGGACATCCGGCGCGCCGCCGGGGCCGCCCACGCCCTGGACTTCATCGAGGACCTGCCCGAGGGCTTCGACACCCTGGTGGGCGAGCGCGGCGTGCGCCTCTCCGGCGGCCAGCGCCAGCGCGTCGCCATCGCCCGGGCCTTGCTCAAGGACGCCCCCATCCTGATCCTGGACGAGGCCACCTCCGCCCTGGACACCGAAAGCGAGCGCCACGTCCAGGCCGCCCTGGAGAACCTGATGCGCGGGCGCACCACCCTGGTCATCGCGCACCGCCTCTCGACCGTGGAGCAGGCCGACCGCATCGTCGTGCTGGAGCGCGGCCGCATCGTGGAGACCGGCACGCACGCCGAACTCCTGGCCCGGGGCGGCACCTACAGCCGGCTGTACGCCCTGCAGTTTCGCGAGCCGCCGCCCATGGGGGAGTAGGCCCGACGCATGTCCGCCCCGAGGCAACCCTATCGCGGCCGCTTCGCCCCCACGCCCAGCGGGCCGCTGCACTTCGGCTCGCTCATCGCGGCCCTGGGCAGCTATCTCGAGGCGAGGACCCGGGGCGGGGAGTGGCTGGTGCGCATCGAGGACGTGGACGCCCCGCGCGTGGTGCCCGGCGCGGCGGACCGCATCCTCCGGGCCCTGGAGGCCTACGGCTTCGAGTGGGACGGCGCCGTCGTCTACCAGAGCCGGCGCGGCGAGGCCTACCGGGCCGCCGTGGAGCGGCTGCGCCGCCGGGGCCTCGTCTACGCCTGCAGCTGCAGCCGCAAGCGCCTGGCCGAGACGGCCCGGCGCGGCATCGATGGCCCCGTCTATCCCGGCACCTGCCGCGGGAGGGCGCCCGGGCATGAACCCGCGGCCCTGCGCCTGATCGTGCCCGACGCGCGCGTCGTCTTCGAGGACGCCCTGCAGGGGCGGGTCGGATGCGACGTGGCGCGCGAGTGCGGCGACATCGTGCTGCGGCGCGCCGACGGCATCCACACCTACCAGCTCGCCGTGGTCGTGGACGATGCCGAGCAGGCGATCACCCATGTCGTGCGCGGCGCCGACCTGCTCACCTCCACCCCGCGCCAGGTGGTGCTCCAGCGCCACCTGGGCCTGCCCACGCCGGCCTACCTGCACCTGCCCGTGGCCCTGGACGCGGCGGGCGAGAAGCTCTCCAAGCAGAGCCTGGCGGCGCCCCTGCGCATGGAGGCCCCCGTCCCCGCCCTGGCGGCCGCGCTGCGCTTCCTGGGGGTGCCCGACGTCGGGACGCCCGGCGGCGTGGCGGAGTTCTGGGCAATGGCGAAAGCGCTGTGGCCGGCCGTCCCGGGCTCGCCGCTGAGGGGCCGGCGCCATGAAGGGGCCGCGCCATCCCGCATCCAGCCAGCCGGGGCCCATCGGCCAAGCCGTTGTAATCCTTGACATTCGGGACGCCCGAATCGGATAATCCGCGGCTCCTTTGGTTGCGCCCGCCGCGCGAGGCGGGCACGCATCCAACGGTATTCCGGTCGTGGTGATGTAGCTCAGTCGGTTAGAGCGGAGGATTCATAACCCTCAGGTCGGCAGTTCGATTCTGCCCATCACCACCAATTTCGCCCCGGCCCGCACTCGTGGATCTCGCCAGCCCCGCACTCGGCCCCGGCTGCCGCTCGGCGGTCCCCTGATCGCCTGCGCCGAAACTTCGCCATCGCTCCCGCCTCCCCGCGCCTACAATGAGGCAGAGCCAAGACCGATCCTGCCGCATGACCCGCAAAGTATTCATCAAGACCTTCGGCTGCCAGATGAACGAGTACGACTCGGCCAGGATGGCCGACGTGCTGGGCGCCGCCGAGGGCTACGAGCCCACCGACGACCCGGAGGCGGCCGACCTCATCCTGTTCAACACCTGCTCGGTGCGCGAGAAGGCGCAGGAGAAGGTCTTCCACGACCTGGGCCGGGTCAAGCACCTCAAGCGCCGCAATCCGAACCTGGTCATCGGCGTGGCCGGCTGTGTCGCGAGCCAGGAGGGCGCGGCCATCGTCGAGCGCGCGCCCTACGTGGACCTGGTCTTCGGCCCCCAGACCCTGCACCGCCTGCCCCGGATGATGGCGCGGCGCCGCGAGTCGGGCCGCCCCCAGGTCGACATCAGCTTCCCCGAGATCGAGAAGTTCGACGCCCTGCCGCCGCCCCGCGTGGAAGGCGCCAGCGCCTTCGTCTCGGTCATGGAGGGCTGCAGCAAGTACTGCACCTTCTGTGTCGTGCCCTACACCCGCGGCGACGAGGTCTCCCGCCCCCTGGAGGACGTGCTCGCCGAGGTGGCGGGCCTCGCCGCCCAGGGCGTGAAGGAGGTCACCCTCCTGGGCCAGAACGTCAACGCCTACCGCGGCCTGCTCGACAAGGCCGACGGCCCCGGGGGCGAGGCCGCCGACTTCGCCCTGCTCCTGGAATACGTGGCCGAGATCCCGGGCATCGAGCGCATCCGCTACACCACCTCGCACCCGCGCGAGTTCACCCAGCGCCTCATCGACGCCCATGCGCGCATCCCCAAGCTCGTCTCGCACCTGCACCTGCCGGTGCAGTCCGGCTCGGACCGCATCCTCGCCGCCATGAAGCGCGGTTACACCGCCCTGGAGTACAAGTCCATCGTGCGCCGGCTGCGCGCGGCGCGCCCGGACCTCGCGCTGGCCACCGACATCATCGTGGGCTTCCCGGGCGAGACCGAGGCCGACTTCGAGGCGACGCTGCGGCTCGTGGAGGAGGTGGGCTTCGACGCCTCCTTCAGCTTCGTCTACAGCCCGCGCCCCGGCACCCCGGCGGCGGCGCTCGCCGACGATACGCCCCAGGAGGCGAAGCTCGCGCGCCTCTACCGCCTGCAGGAGCGCATCGACCGCCAGGCCCAGGCGGTGAGCGCCGCCATGGTGGGCACCGTGCAGCGGGTGCTGGTCGAGGGCCCGTCCAGGAAGGACGCCGATGAACTCATGGGGCGCACGGAGAACAACCGCGTGGTCAACTTCGCCGGCCAGCCGCGGCTCATCGGCCAGTTCGTCGAGCTCACCATCACCCGGGCGCTGCCCAACAGCCTGCGCGGGGAAGTGGTGCAGGGGGCGTGATGGAGGTCGCCTTCACCCCCGCCGACAACACCCGGCTCGCCAACCTCTGCGGGGTGCTCGACGAGAACCTGCGCCAGATCGAGACCGCGCTCAACATCGGCATCGCCCGCCGCGGCGAGGTCTTCCGCCTCGAAGGCCCGGAGGACAAGGTCGCGCAGGCGGCCCGCCTGCTGCAGGACTTCTACCAGCGCGCCCGCCACCCCATCGACATCGACGACATCCAGCTCGCCCTGGTGGAGGTGGCGCACCAGCCCGATGCGGCCGCCGAAGGCATGCCGGTGCTGATGACCCGGCGCCACGGCCTGCACGGCCGCACCGCGCGGCAGAACCAGTACATCCGCCAGATCCAGGAGCACGACGTCACCTTCGGCATCGGCCCGGCGGGCACCGGCAAGACCTATCTCGCCGTGGCCGGGGCGGTGGACGCCCTGGAGCGCGACATGGTCAAGCGCATGGTGCTGGTGCGCCCGGCGGTGGAGGCGGGCGAGCGCCTGGGCTTCCTGCCCGGCGACCTGGTGCAGAAGGTGGACCCCTACCTGCGCCCGCTCTACGACGCCCTCTACGACCTCATGGGCTTCGACAAGGTCACCCGGGCCTTCGAGAAGGGGGTGATCGAGGTGGCGCCGCTCGCCTTCATGCGCGGGCGCACCCTCAACCACGCCTTCATCATCCTGGACGAGGCCCAGAACACCACGCCGGAGCAGATGAAGATGTTCCTCACCCGCATCGGCTTCGGCTCCAAGACCGTGGTCACCGGAGATGTGACCCAGATCGACCTCGCCCGCGGCCAGAAGAGCGGCCTGGTGGAGGCCCGCCAGATCCTCCAGTCGGTGCGCGGCATCGCCTTCACCGAGTTCCGGAACGAGGACGTGGTGCGCCACCCGCTGGTCGCCCGCATCATCGACGCCTACGACGCCTACGCCGGGCGAGAGGCCCGGGGCGAGGGGGCATGACGCGGCCACCGACCCTCGCGCTGGCCATCCAGTTCGCCTCGAAGGCGGACCTGCCCGCCCGGCCGGATCTGCGCCGCTGGGCCAGGGCCGCCCTGCTGCAGGATGCGGAGGTGGCCCTGCGCGTCGTGGACGAGGCGGAGGGTCGGCAGCTGAACCGCGACTTCCGGGGCAAGGACTCCGCCACCAACGTGCTCACCTTCGCGTATGGGGCAGCGAGCGAAGCGACACCTCGTCCCCCTCTCCCGCAGGCGGGAGAGCACCCTGAAGGGCATAAAGGCAGGGGTGAGGGGGGGCATGGCACCCCTCTGTGCGGCGACATCGTGCTCTGCGCCCCGGTGGTCGCCCGCGAGGCCCGCGAGCAGGGCAAGCCCCTGGCGGACCACTACGCCCACATGGTGGTGCACGCCATGCTGCACCTGCAGGGCTACGACCACGGGGATGCATTGACGGCCGCCGCCATGGAGGCCGTGGAAAGCTTTATCATGAAAAAACTGGGTTATTCCGATCCCTACCATGACCGACGACAGTAGTTACCGACCGAGCCTCATCGAACGCCTCACCTCCTGGCTGCTGCGCGAGCCCGAAGACCGCGAGCAGCTCCTCGAAGTCCTCCACGCCGCCTACGACAACAACCTCCTGGACGCCGACGCCCTGACCATGATCGAGGGCGTGCTCCAGGTCTCCGAGCGCCAGGTGCGCGAGATCATGATCCCCCGGGCCCAGATGGACGCCGTCGACATCAACGACCCCCACGACGAGATCCTCAAGTTCGTCATCGACACCGCCCACTCCCGCTTCCCCGCCGTGGACGGCGAGCGCGACAACGTGGTCGGCATCCTGCTGGCCAAGGACCTGCTGCGCCTCTACACCGGCGAGGAGGTGAACCTGCGCGAGATGCTGCGCCCGGCGGTGTTCGTGCCGGAGTCCAAGCGCCTCAACGTGCTGCTGCGCGAGTTCCGCTCCTCGCGCAACCACATCGCCATGGTGGTGGACGAGTACGGCGGGGTGGCGGGGCTGGTCACCATCGAGGACGTGCTCGAGCAGATCGTCGGCGACATCGAGGACGAAT
>DYFL01000108.1 GCA_020725195.1 Hydrogenophilus sp. | reverse complement strand
TGGGTCACCCCGAACATCCCCATGTTGGAGATGGTGAAGGTGGGGTTGGCGAACTCGCGGGGGGCGAGCTTGCGCACACGGGCGCGCGGCACCAGGTTGTTCCAGTCGGCCTGCATCTGCTCGAGATTCTTGGACTCGATGCCGGTGACGATGGGCACCACCAGGCCGCCGTCGTCGCTCTTCACGGCGATGCCGAAGTCGTGGTTCGCGCGCTCGACCAGCTTGTCCACCGGCTGGTAGGCCCAGTTCATGCGGGGGAAGTTGCGCATCGCCACGGAACAGGCCTTGGCGATGGCCACCGTCACCGACACCCCCCGCGCCTTGGCGGCGGCGGTGAGCCGGGCGGTGTCGATGTTCATGGTGACGTTGAAGGTGGGCAGGGTCAGCGCCGCCGTCATGGCGTGGGAGACCGCCTTCTCCATGCTCGTCATGGGCCGGCCGGCACCGGGCACGTCCACCTGGGGCAGGGCGTGGGCCACCTCGGCCATGGAGGGGCGGGCGCGCTGCACGTCGGCGGCGACGATGGCCCCCTCGGGGCCGCTCGCGGCGACCGAGGCGATGTCCACGCCCATCTGGGCGGCGAGTTTGCGGGCGTAGGGGCTCGCGCGGCGGCCGGCCGGGCGCGCTGCCGGCGCCACAAAGGCGCGCAGGGCCGGGGCCGGTGCCGGGGCGGCGGGCTTGGGCGCGGCCTCGATCTTCGCGCCCGGCTTCACGTGGTGGGTCTCGACCACCTTGTGCTCGGCGGAGACGGTGGCCACGGTGTCGTTCACCTGGCCCGCGTCCTGGACGATGAAGGCCATGGGGTGGCCCACCTCGATGGTGCTGCCGACGTCGGCCAAGGGGCCCGAGAGGTAGCCGTCGCTGAAGACCTCCACGTCCATGATGGCCTTGTCGGTCTCGACCGTGGCCACGATGTCGCCGCGCCGGATCTTGTCGCCGAGGGCCTTCTCCCAGGTGACCACGATGCCCTCGGTCATGGTGTCCGAGAGCTGAGGCATGACGACGGGGGTGCCGGCGTGGTGGGGGATCATCTCGGCGGGGGCCCGCTCGGTGACCACCTCGCCCTCGGCGATCTTGAGGTCGCCCTGGGTGTCGGTGATGTAGGCGAGGGCGCCGCCCACGGCGACGGTGGCGCCCACCTCGGCGAGCGGGCCGGCGAGGTAGCCCGCCTTGAACACCTCGACGTCCATGATGGCCTTGTCGGTCTCCACCGTGGCCACGATGTCGCCGCGCTCGACGCGGTCGCCGACGTTCTTTTCCCAAGTGACCACCACGCCCTCGGTCATGGTGTCCGAGAGCTGGGGCATGGTGATTGCGTAGTGTTGGGACATACCGTTTCCTATTGAGCGGGGAAACGGGAAACGAGAAATGGGAAACGCAAACCCGTCGCGGGCTAGCGCGTTTCCCGTCTCCCTTTTCCCATTTCCCGTCGCATTAAGCCTTGCCGAAGAGCTTCAGCACCGCCTTGACCACATCCTCGTGATTCGGGATGGAGGCCTTCTCCAGCGTGTGGTTGAAGGGGGTGGGCACCAGGGCGGCGTGCACGCGCACCGGCGGGGCGTCCAGCTCCCAGAAGCACTCCTCGTTGATGATGGCCATGACCTCGGAGCCCACGCCGCAGGGCGCCTCGTCCTCCTCCACCACCACGGCCTTGTGCGTCTTGGCGACTGCCTTCTTGATGCCCTCGCGGTCCAGCGGGGCCAGGGCGTAGAGGTCCACCACCTCGGCGCTGATGTTGTACTGCTTGGCCAGGATCTCGGCGGCCTTGAGGCACCAGTGCACGGAGATGTTGTAGCCGAAGAGGGTGACGTCGGTGCCGCTGCGGGTCACCTCGGAGCCCTCCAGGGGATGGAAGTATTCCTCGTCCGGGACCTCGCCCTTCATGTTGTACATGAGCTCGTGCTCGTTGATGAACACGGGGTCGGGCGAGCGCACCGCGGACTTCAAGAGGCCGTAGGCCTGCTTGGGGTTGGAGGGGGTCACCACGCGCAGGCCGGCCACGCCCATGAACACCTTCTCCATGCGCGCGGAGTGCTGGGCGCCCAGCTGGTGGGCGGTGCCGCCGGCGGAGCGGAACACGCAGGGGGCCTCGAGCTGGCCGCCGGACATGTAGCGCACCTTGGCCGCGCTATTGAACATCTGGTCCATGGCCAGCCAGGCGAAGTTCACGCTCATCAACTCGATGATGGGCTTCACGCCCAGGAAGGAGGCGCCGATGCCGAGGCCGGTGTAGCCGTTCTCGGAGATGGGGGTGTCCATCACGCGCAGGGGGCCGTATTTCTCGTACAGGCCCTTGGTCGCCTTGTAGGTGCCGCCGGCGACACCGATGTCCTCGCCCATGCAGATCACCAGGGGGTCGCGGGCCATCTCTTCATCGTGGGCGCGACGGATCGCCTCCCAGTACATCATTTCAGCCATGATTCTCGATCCTTAATCCGTTAGTCCGCCAGCACGTACCGGGTCAGTTCCTCGACGCGGGGCTCGGGCGACTCCTCCGCGAAGCGGATCACCTCGTTCTCGATGTAGGCGTCGATCTCCTTCTCCATGGCCTCGAACTCGGCCTGGGTGTAGCCGCCCTCGGCAATGAGGCGGTCGCGCAGGATGTTGATGGGGTCGCGCTCCTTCCACTGCTCCTCTTCCTCGCGGGTGCGGTAGCCGCGCGAGTCGGACATGGAGTGGCCGCGGAAGCGGTAGGTCATGAGCTCCAGGAAGTAGGGGCCCTTGCGCGAGCGGACGTGCTCGACGGCCTTCTTGGCGTGCTCGAAGACCACGTCGATGTCCTGGCCGTCGCACTGGTCCGACTCGATGCCGTAGGAGCACACCCGCTTGTACTGGTCGGTCACCGCGGTGGAGCGGTGCAGGGCCGTGCCGATGCCGTAGAGGTTGTTCTCGCAGATGAACAGCACGGGCAGGTTCCACAGGGCGGCCATGTTCATGGTCTCGTGGAAGGTGCCCTGGTTGTTGGCCGAGTCGCCCAGGAAGCAGATGGCGATCTCGTCGCCGCCCTTCATCTGGATCGCCTTGGCCATGCCGGCGGCGAGCGGGAAGGGGCCGCCCACCAGGGCGTAGCCGCCCATGAAGCGGTTGGCCACGTCGAAGATGTGCATGGAGCCGCCGCGACCCTTGGAGCAGCCGGTCTCCTTGCCGTAGAGCTCGGCCATCACCGCCTTGGGGTCCGAGCCGCACTTGATGGCGTGGACGTGGTCGCGGTAGCCGGTGATGACGTAGTCGAAGCCGGGGCGGGCCGCCTCCATCACGCCGATGGCGCAGGCCTCCTGGCCGGGGTAGAGGTGGAGGAAGCCGCCGATCTTGCGCTCCATGTAGGCCTGGTAGCAGCGCTCCTCGAAGCGCCGCGCCAGCACCATTTCCCGGAGCACGCGCTTTTTGTCTTGGGTGGACAGCATTGTGGGTTATCCTCGATGGTTCACGCGGAATAGCAGGCCGCGATTTTCCGAAAAAGCGTACCCCCTAGTCAATCCAATAGTTAGTATTGAAGATTCCAATAATTACGCTCGGCAGCCCAAGTCGGCCAGGCCGATATCGGGGCTCCATTTTTCATCGAGACGCACATGCTGGCGAAACTGACCGAATACGCAGAATCTCTAGGCCGCGACAAGGCCTCGAAGGCCGTCCATCTGGTGCATGTGCTGCCGCCCAAGGCCGATGCCTCGAAAATCCCGGGCTGGTCTCGTGCGGCCGCGGTCCTCCGGCGCCGGGGCATGAAGCCGGAGGAACTCGGCAAGACGCCGATCGTCACGGAGACGGAAGGCGGCGTCCGCGAGGCCTGGGTGGCCTACGACCCGCAGCAGGACACCTTCCGGCGCCACGCCCTGCTGCGCCGGGCCATGGCGCCGCTCATGGAGGAGCATCCGGAGCGGCTGGC
Source organism: Hydrogenophilus sp. (assembly GCA_020725195.1). Classification (GTDB taxonomy): domain Bacteria; phylum Pseudomonadota; class Gammaproteobacteria; order Burkholderiales; family Thiobacillaceae; genus DYFL01. Next base: position 1,296 of record DYFL01000108.1, on the reverse strand, counting down.
CATCGCGGTGTGGGGCGATGCGGGCCAGCGGGCCGCGGCCGCGGGCGATGCGGTCTACGTGGCCTGGGTGAACGGCGTGAAGCTCTCCAGCTTCAAGAGCGGCAAGCAGGACAAGCCCCTCGCGGCCGTCGAGCTCCACGGCCACAAGAGCCGGGACGGCTACGCCCGCGAGCGCGCCCTGGCCGAGGGCAACACCCTGGCGCGCGAGCTCACCGTGCAGCCGCCCAACCTGCTCACGCCGCTTTCCTACCGCAAGCGCATCCGGGCCCTGGCCGAGGAGTCGGGCTGGGCGGTGGAGGAGTACGACGTCAAGCGGCTCGGGAAGCTCAAGGCCGGCGCCTTCCTGGCCGTGGCCCGGGGCAGCCAGCACGAGGAGGCGGCGATCGTGCACCTCCGCTATCCGGGAAAAGGGAAACGGGAAAAGGGAGGCGCGATTGCCCTGGTGGGCAAGGGCATCTGCTTCGACACCGGCGGCCACAACCTCAAGCCCGCCCGCCACATGCTGCACATGCACGACGACATGAACGGCTCCGCCGTCGCGCTGGGGCTGCTGCTGGCGGCGACGCGCATGAATCTGCCCGTTAAGCTGGACGTCTGGCTCGCCATCGCCCAGAACCACATCTCGCCCCAGGCCTACACCCAGAACGAGGTGGTCACGGCGCTCAACGGCACCACCATCGAGGTCATGCACACCGACGCCGAGGGGCGCATGGTGCTGGCGGACGCCCTGACCCTGGCGGCGCGACAGAAGCCCGCCGCCATCATCGATTTCGCGACGCTGACCGGCAGCATGGCCGTCGCCCTGGGCGAGCGCATGAGCGGGGTGCTGGCCAACCGCGACGACCTGGCCGCGAAGGCGGTCGAGGCGGGGCGCATGGCCGGCGAGCGGGTGGTGGCCTTCCCCTTGCACGAGGACTACGACGAGGCCCTGGACAGCCCCGTGGCGGACGTGAAGCAGTGCACCCTGGAGGGCGAGGCCGACCACATCCTGGCGGCGCGCTTCCTCAACCGCTTCGTGGATGCCCGGCCCTGGCTCCACGTGGACCTCTCCGCCAGCCGCTGCAAGGGCGGGCTGGGCGCGGCGGGCTCGGACGTGACGGGCTTCGGGGTGCGGCTCGGGCTGGAGCTGCTCGAACGCCTCGCGGCCGGCTGACTGCCCCCGCTGAGGGGGCGGCCAAGAGGGCAGGATTGTGGGAGCGGCTTCAGCCGCGATGTTTTTCCGACTTGCATTCGCGGCTGGAGCCGCTCCTAGTGCGCTCGTGAAGGCGCACACACAGCACGGTGAAAGTCCGTGTC
>DYFL01000014.1:33913-48239 GCA_020725195.1 Hydrogenophilus sp. | reverse complement strand
TCAACCAGGCCGGAGATGATGGACGGAAATTACACCACCTTGACGGACGCTACCCGTTCCCCCATGGGGGGGCGCCTATTCCTTTTCCCGGCCGCCCATGCGGCTCAGGGGGCTCGCCCAGTAGACGTCCTCCCGCCCGGCGGCGCGGTTGAGGACGCGGGCGAGGACGAAGAAGAGGTCGGAGAGGCGGTTGAGGTACTGGCGTGCGGGCCCGGAGACGGGCTCGGTCTCGCCCACGGCGCTGACGCGGCGTTCGACCCGGCGGGCGACCGTGCGGCAGAGGTGGGCCAAGGCCGCGGCGCGGCTGCCGCCGGGCAGGATGAATTCCTCGAGCGGCGCGAGCTCGGCATTGAGCCGCTCGATCGCCGCCTCCAGCGCCTGCACGTGGGCCTCGGTCATGGCGGCGCGCCCCGGGATGGCGAGCTCCCCGCCCAGGTCGAAGAGGTCGTTCTGCACCGCGGCCAAGAGGGCGTCGGTGGCCGCATCGGGGGCCTCGGCGCGCAGCAGGCCGACGAAGCTGTTCAGCTCGTCCACGGCGCCGATCGCCTCGATGCGCGGGTCGTGCTTGGGCCGGCGGCTGCCGTCGGCGAGCCCGGTGGTGCCTTGGTCGCCGGTGCGGGTGACGAGTTTGGAGAGTCGGTGGCCCATCAGCGGATCCTTTTTGCGAAACTCGTTACTTGCCTCTTTCGAAATTCGAGTGGGTAATTTCAGTACATGGCAGTGGCGTACCTCGGTCCCTTCCCCCTCAGGGGGAAGGATAGGATGGGGGTGGGGTGGCGGATGCCCTGCGTAACCCATCCCCACCCTAGCCTTCATGCCCTTCAGGGTGCTCCCCTTGAAGGGGAGGGAATACCAGGACAGGCGGCCTTGTCTGCGTTACCCACTCGTTTTTCAAAAGAGCCCGTTACTTGCGTTTCAGGCATTCGAGGTAGGCGCTGCCGTCCGGGGCGGCGTGGTCGCGCTGGGCGCGCCAGACGACCTCGGCCAGGCAGTCCATGATCGCATGCTGGGCGGCATGGGGGTCGCCCGTGCGGGCGAGCAGCCGCGCGTAGGTCGCCCGGATGCCCGGCGGCTGGTCGATGGCGAGCTGCTCGGAGATGGCCAGGTGCAGCGACAGGTGCAGGAAGGGATTGGTCTCGCCCATCTCGGGCAGCCAGTCGCGCTCCAGGCTGTCCGGGTCTTCCAGCAGGGCGTGGTATTCGGGGTGGTGCAGGATGTGCTCCGCGGCCAGCCCTTCCAGGTCGGTGAGGAGGGCCTTGTCGCGGTACTTGCGCCAGGCCTCGAAGAGGAAGCGTCGGGCCTCGTGCCGGCTGGGATTAAACATAGGCGAGGCCCAATACGCTGCTGTACTGCAGCAGCCGGTTCATGCCGTTGAGGTAGGCGATCTCGCCGTTGCCGTAGAAGCCGATCACGGGCAGCCCGGGGTAGCGCTCGGTGAGGAGCGCGAGGTCGCGGTCGTCGCCGCCGTAGAAGCCTGCGCCCCGGCCCTGGCAGGAGAAGAGCAGGCCGAACTCGGGGGCATCCAGGGTGTCCGCGCCCAGGCGGTCCAGGGTCAGACGCATGTCCTGCTCGGCCGCCGGCGGCTGGCGCAGGGCCCAGAACAGCCGGTCTCCGGGTGAGAGCGGCACGGGCACGGTGACGGAGCGGTCGTCGGCGTTGGCCGAGATCAGGGGCAGGAGGTGATAGCGGCCTTCCTCCAGGGCGTGCTCGGGCTCGCCGAAGGTGATGCCGGCCATGAACAGGTGCAGGGGCAGGCGCGAGAGCTCGCGTTCGAGCTGGGGCAGGTGGTGGGCCAGGTTGGCCAGGGCGGGCTGGCCGTCCAGGGTCAGGATGTCGTGGCCGTCGACCCGGGTGATCGCCATGGGCCCGCTCAGGGGCCGCGCGCCCTGGGAGATGCCCACGCGCAGGCGCACGCCGTCGAAGATCAGGCCGCAGCGGCCGTTGCCCTGGACGCGGCCGCTGCTCCAGACCCGGTAGGGGCCGCTGCCTTCGGCGTCGCTGGCGACGGCGCCGTAGCGCGCCTCCTCGCTCTCCAGCCAGGCCAGATCGAGCGCCCCGGGGACCGAGAGGCTCAGCAGCGGCTCTTCGCCGGGCCGGGCCGGCCTGAGGAAGACGTCGCCGCCGAAGACCATGGCGGCCGCGGCCGTCTCCTCCAGGACCCAGCCGTCCTCCGTGAACATGCCGCTGCAGGTGCAGCCGGCCACCTGCAGGCAGCCGGCGCCGCGGGCGGCCTGCTGGACGGCCTGCTGGGTGTCGCGGGCGAAGTCGGCGCTGAGATACAGCAGCACGGCGTTGGCATAGCGCAGCCCCGCCTTGTCCAGGGCCTGCTCGACCGCCTCGCGGGCGAGCTCGGGGTAGGGGGCGCCGCCGCGGACCAGGGCGGTGGCGACCGTCATGTCGCCGCCCCCTCCGGCCTCGGCTTCCCGGGGCGCTTGGGCGCCTGCGCCGCGCCGGCCTTGCCCTTGAACTCGCAAAGATCGCGGATCAGGCAGCGGCCGCAGTCGGGCCGCCGCGCCTTGCAGACGTAGCGCCCGTGCAGGATGAGCCAGTGGTGGGCGTCGTGGCGGAACTCCGCCGGGACGTGACGCAGGAGCTTCCGTTCCACCTCCAGCACCGTCTTGCCGGGGGCGAGCCCGGTGCGGTTGGCTACGCGGAAGATGTGGGTGTCCACCGCGATCTCGGGCTGGCCGAAGGCGGTGTTGAGCACCACGCTGGCGGTCTTGCGGCCCACGCCGGGCAGCGCCTCCAGGGCCTCGCGGCTCGCCGGCACCTCGCCGCCGTGCTTGTCCATCAGCAGCCGGCACAGGGCGACGAGGTTCTTTGCCTTGGTCTGGTAGAGGCCGATGCGGCGGATGTAGTGCCTGAGGCCTTCCTCGCCCAAGGCGAGCAGCTTCTGCGGGGTGTCGGCCACGGCGAAGAGCCCGGCGGTGGCGAGGTTGACGCTCTTGTCGGTCGCCTGGGCGGAGAGGACGACCGCGACCAGGAGCTCGAAGGGGCTGCGGTAGGCGAGCTCGGTGGTGGGCCTGGGATTGGCGGCCCGCAGGCGCTCGAAGATGGCGCGGCGCTTGGCGGCGTTCATTTCACCTGAATGTCGCGCAGCGACGCTTCGTCCCTCTCTCCCGCAGGCGGGAGAGAGCTAGGAGAGAGGGAGGCGGGCGCCACCCCTCCTGCTCCTTCAAGTTCAAGCCCGCTGCTCCTTCGCCGCCCGCAGGTCGAGCCAGTTCTTCATGGCGATGAGCAGGCCCAGGCCGATGAAGGCCCCGGGCGGCAGGATGGCCAGCAGGAAGCCCTGGTAGCCGGGGGCGAGGTGCACGGTCCAGGCCGCCGCGGCGGGCCCGAAGACGAGGTCCAGGCCGGACAGCAGGGTGCCCTTTCCTACGGCCTCGCGCAGGCCGCCGAGCACCACCAGCACCAGGGTCAGCCCGATGCCCATGGCGCTGGCGTCGAGCACGGCATGCGCCGTCGAGCGCTTGGAGGCGAAGGCCTCCACGCGGGCGAGCACGATGCAGTTGGTGGTGATGAGCGGGATGAACACCCCCAGCACCAGGTAGAGCGGGTGCACGTAGGCGTTCATGAAGAGCTGCACCACGGTCACCAGGGCGGCGATGATCAGCACGAAGACCGGGATGCGGATGGGCTGGGGGATGTAGTTGCGCAGCACCGAGACCGAGCCGCTGGAGATGGCCATGACCAGGGTGGTGGCGAGCCCGAGCGACAGGCTGTTGACCACCGTGTTGCTGATGGCGAGCAGGGGGCACAGGCCCAGGAGCTGGACGATGCCCGGGTTCTGCTTCCAGAGGCCGTTGTGGAGGATCTCGCGCAGCTCGGCCCAGCGGTCGCCGAGCGCCTGGAGGCCCGCTTCGCCCGCGGCGACTTCAGCCGGAACTTCGTGTGCCTGGGTGGACATCAGGTCGTCTCCTCTTGGGTGGCGAGCAGCGCCGCCTTGTGCTGCTCGAAGTATTCGAGGGCCTTGCGCACCGCCTTGACCACCGCCCGCGGCGTGATGGTGGCGCCGGCCAGGTAGTCGAAGCGGCCGCCGTCCTTGCGCACCTTCCACAGCTCGGCGGGCGGCTCGCCGAGGCGGGTTCCCTCGAACTGGCGGATCCAGGGGTGCTTCTTGATGTCGATGTAGTCGCCCAGGCCCGGGGTCTCCTTGTGGGCGGTGACCCGCACGCCGATCACGCGCCCGTCGGCCAGGATGCCGACGATGAGCCGGATCTCGCCGCCGTAGCCGTCGGGGGCGACGGCCTCCAGCACCACGCCGACCGGCTGCCCCGCCTTGCGGGCCGGATAGGCCTGGCCGGGCAGCCTGCCGCCGAGCAGCGGGTCGCGGGCCAGGTCGAAGGCGTCGGCCACCGGGTTGTTGTCGTAGGCGCCCGCCGGCAGGGCCTGGGCGATGAGCTGCAGCTTCTCGGCCTGCTCGCTGCGCTCGATGGTGCCGCGGGTCAGGGCGTAGGTGCCCGAGAGCAGCACGGTGCCCGCCACCGAGAAGACCAGCAGGGCGAGCGCCGTGCCGAGGGCGGCGCGCAGGACCGCGGTCACGGCGCCCGCCTCCGCAGGCGCGCCGTCTTGCCGAACACGCGCGGCTGGGTGTAGTCGTCGATGAAGGGCACGCACATGTTCATGAGCAGCACGGCGAAGGCCACCCCGTCCGGGAAGCCGCCCCAGGTGCGGATGACCACCGTGAGGAGGCCGGCGCCGCCGGCGTAGACGAGCTTGCCCAGGGGCGTGGTGGAGGCGGTCACCGGGTCGGTGGCGATGAAGAAGGCGCCCAGCATGACGCCGCCCGTCATGAGGTGGAACAGGGGCCCCGCGTGGCGGGCCGGATCGATGAGATGCAGGGCGCCCGCGCTGAGCGCGACGGCGGCGAGGAAGGCCAGGGGGATGTGCCAGGTGGTCAGCCGCATCGCCAGCAGCGCCGCGCCGCCCGCGAGGAAGGCGAGGGCGACCCACTCGCCGCCCACCCCGCCCAGGAGGCCGTAGATGGGCTGGCCCAGCACCGCCTCCACTGTCCTGCCCGCGAGGATCTGGGTCTTCAGGCTGTCGAGGGGGGTGGCCGAGGTGTAGGCGTCCGGCGAGAGCGCGCCCTGGCCGGCGAAGACGAGGTCGAAGGCATCGGCCCAGCCGGGGGCGTGCACGGCCAGCTCCAGGGGGGCGGGCCACTGGGTCATGTAGAGGGGGAAGCTGACGATCAGCGCGGCATAGCCGACCATGGCGGGGTTGAAGACGTTCTGCCCCAGGCCGCCGTAGAGGTGCTTGGCGACGACGATGGCGAAGAAGCTGCCGGCCACGTACAGCCACCAGGGCGCCAGGGTGGGCAGCGACAGGGCGAGCAGCCAGGCCGTGACCAGGGCGGAGCCGTCCGTGAGGTGCAGCCGGACGGGCTGGTTGCGCATCAGGAGGACGAAGGCCTCGAAGCCGACGGCGGCGAGGCTGGTGAGCAGCAGGCTCACCACGATGCCGGGGCCGAAGAACCAGTAATGGGCGACGATGCCCGGCACCAGCGCCGCCAGCACCTTGAGCATGACCCGGGGGGTGGAGTTGCGCGGGCCGAGGCTGAAGGGGGCGCCGGTCATGGCTGGTTTTCCGTCTCTTTCTGGTCTTCGGCGCCGGCGTGCAGGCGGGCGCGGCGGGCATCGGCCTCCTCGACCTGATGCTGCTGCTCGGGCGTGAGGTGGTCCACGTTCCTGGGCGTGACGCCTTCCCGGGCCTGCTTCGCCCGCTCGATGGCGGCCTGCAGGATGGCCTTCTTGCGCGCCGCCTCGGCGTCCACGGGCGCGGCCTCCGCCTCCTTCACTTGGGCTACGGCCTTCCTGGCCAGGCGTTCGGCCTTCTCCTGCTTCTCCCGCTCCAGGCGCCAGACGTGGAACTCGTGGCGCCGGCGCGCGGCGTCGGCCGCCTCCTTTTCCCGCTCGCGCGCCCAGATCTCGCTCTTGGCGTAGCGGAAGAAGTCCACCAGGGAGATGTGGCTGGGGCAGACGTGGCTGCAGCAGCCGCACTCGATGCAGTCGAAGAGGCTGAAGAGCTGGGTCTTGCCGAAGTCCCTGGCGCGGGCGTACCAGTAGAGCTCGAAGGGCTGCAGCCGCGCCGGGCAGGCCCGGGCGCACTCGCCGCAGCGGATGCAGGCCCGGGGCGCGGGCGGCGGCGGGAAGCGCTGCGCGTCCTTCACGATCACGCAGTTGACCGCCTTCGTCACGGGCGCGGCGCGGTCCTGGAGGTCGAAGCCCATCATGGGCCCGCCGATGATCTCGCCCGTGGCGCCCTCCAACTCGCCGCCCGCGGCGCGGATCAGGTCCTCGATGGGGGTGCCGAGGCGCACCTCGAAGTTCTGCGGACTGGCCACATGGCCGGTGACCGTGACCACCCGGGAGATCAGGGGCCGGCCCTCGGCGAGGGCGTGGTGGAGGCCGTAGGCGGTGCCGACGTTGAAGACCTGGACGCCGACCTCGACGGCGTGGCCGCGGGAGGGCGTCTCCCTGCCGGTGAGGAGGTAGGTGAGCTGCTTGGCGCCGCCGCTCGGATAGCGGGTGGGCACGACCGCCACCTCGTAGCCGAGGCCCATCTCGCGCACGGCGGCCTGCATGGCGGCGATGGCCTCGGGCTTGTTGTCCTCGATGCCGATGACCACCTCGCCCGCGTGCAGCATGGCCTGCATGATCTCGGCGCCCTTGAGGATCTCGCGGGCGCGTTCGCGCATGAGCAGGTCGTCGCTGGTGATCCAGGGCTCGCACTCGGCGCCGTTGAGGATCAGGGTCTCCACGCGCCCGGCCTCGCCGGGGTTGAGCTTGATGAAGCTGGGGAAGACCGCGCCGCCCAGGCCCACCAGGCCCAGGTCGCGGATCAGGTTGCGCAGGTGGCTGGGCTCCATGCCGCGCCAGTCCAGGGGCTGGAGGTCGATGGCGCGGTCCTCGCCGTCCGCCTCGATGACCACGCACAGGTCGGCGAGGCCCGAGGGGTGGGCCACGGGGCGCATCTCCACGGCGACGACGCGGCCGGAGGTGGGGGCGTGCACGCTGGCGGAGACATAGCCCTCGGCCTGGCCGATGGCCTGGCCGCGGAGCACCCGGTCGCCGGCGCGCACCAGGGGCAGGGCCGGGGTGCCGATGTGCTGGCGCAGGGGCACGACATAGAGCGGCACCAGGGGGGCGGCGGCGATGGGCCGTGCGGTGGATTCCGCCTTGTGCTCTGCGGGATGCGCCCCGCCGTTGAAGGAATGGAGCCTGCGCATCACTCTCGGACCGGTCGGATGGAATACACGGGATAGCGCCATTTCCAGGTGGTGATGTCCTCGTGGATCACCTCCATGTGGATGCACTCCACGGGGCAGGGCGGCAGGCACAGCTCGCAGCCCGTGCACCGGTCGGCGACGATGGTGTGCATCTGCTTGGCCGCGCCCACGATGGCGTCCACCGGGCAGGCCTGGATGCACAGGGTGCAGCCGATGCACAGGTCCTCGTCGATGACCGCCACGCTCTTGGGCTTGTGCTCCAGGCCCTCGCCCAGGGACTTGGCCTCGACGCCCAGCAGATCGGCCAGGCGCCGGATGCCGTCCTCGCCCCCGGGGGGGCAGCGGTTGATGTCCGCCTCGCCCTTGGCGATCGCCTCGGCATAGGGCTTGCAGCCGGCAAAGCCGCACTGCCCGCACTGGGTCTGGGGCAGGATGGCGTCGATCTTCTCCACCAGGGGGTCTTCCTGCACGCGGTAGCGGACGGAGGCCCAGCCGAGCACCGCCCCCAGGGTGAGGCCGCCCGCCGCCATGACCAGGATCGCGGAGATCAACGCACGTCATGCCGGCGAACGCCGGCATCCATCAACAAGAAAGACTGGATCCCGGCGTTCGCCGGGATGACGCGTCTCGCTTCGCCGTCTCGCCGCGTCACTTGATCAGCCCCGAGAAGCCCATGAAGGCGAGGCTCATGAGGCCGGCGGTGACCATGGCGATGCTGGTGCCGCGGAAGGTGACGGGGATGTCGGCCGCCTCCAGGCGCTCGCGCATGGCGGCGAAGAGGACGAGCACCAGGGTGAAGCCGAGTGCGCCGCCCAGGCCGAAGAGCAGCGACTCGACGAAGTTGTGGCCTTCCATCACGGTGAGCAGCGGGATGCCCAGCACCGCGCAGTTGGTGGTGATCAGGGGCAGGTAGATGCCCAGCACCCGGAACAGCACGGGGCTCGTCTTCCTGATGAACATCTCGGTGAAGCCGACGATGGCGGCGATGGTCACGATGAAAGAGAGCGTGCGCAGGTAGTGCAGCTCCGGCCCGAGCAGATAGGTGTCGATGATGTAGGCCGCGCCCGAGGCCAGGGTGAGCACGAAGGTGGTCGCCGCGCCCATGCCCAGGGAGGTCTCCAGCTTCCTGGAGACCCCCATGAAGGGGCACAGGCCGAGGATCTTGCTCATCACGATGTTGTTGACGAACACCGTGCCGATGAGGAGGAGGAGGTAGTCTTGCATCATGGCGCCGAGGTAAGACGTCGATTATCCGCCAGGGGGCGGCGGCGGGACAACCCTGGAAGCGCCGTCGTTATTGCGCTTCGGGCGCCGATCCGGGGCGCCGGCGTGTCAGCCTGCGGTACACCCAGAGATAGATGAGCGCGTTGAGGACGACGACGAAAAGGCCGAGCCAGAACTGGGTCGCACGGGTCAGGCCCTCCGGGTAGAGGGTGGCCAGGAGGTAGTGCTCGACGAAGCCGCCGCTGTAGCCCGATTCGCCGGCGAGCCGGCGCAGCCGGTTTTCCAGGGGCGTGAGCGGGCAGTACCAGCCGGTGAACTCCACCGCCGCCCCCCAGGCGGCCGCCGGCACGTGCACCCAGGCGAGCCTCGGCCAGCGCAGCACGAGCAGCCCGCCCAGGGTCACGAAGACGACGAAGGCGAGGTGGAGGGCGAGCACGAGGTTGGCCAGGATCAGGTAGGGCATGTGGCCGTTCCCGGTTCAGCCTCTCAGGGCGCGGCGGGCCGGCGGGTGTCCATGGCCTGCCGGGTCCGGGCCTCGCGGCCCCCTGTGCCGCGGCAAGCCATGGGCTGCGTCCCCGGATGCGCGCCCGCGATCACGGCAGCAGCCGCCGCCAGTCGCCACAGGCCAGCCCCAGGTCCTCGGCGAGCCCCGCGTGGGCGATCTCGCCGCCGGCCACGTTGAGCCCGGCGGCGAAGCCCGCCTCCGCCTCGAAGGCGCGGCGCGGCCCCGCAGCGGCGAGGCTGAGCAGGTAGGGCAGGGTGGCCTCGGCCAGGGCCTCGGTGCTGGTGCGGGCCACGGCCCCGGGCATGTTGGGCACGCAGTAGTGCACCACGCCCTCCTCCACGTAGAAGGGGGCGGAATGCGAGGTCGGGCGCGAGGTCTCGGCGGTGCCGCCCTGGTCGATGGCGACATCGACGATGGCGCTGCCCCTGGGCATGGCGCCGACCAGGGCCCGGTCGATGAGGCGGGGGGCGCGCCGGCCCGGCACGTAGGCCGCGCCGATCACCAGGTCGGCCGCGCCGACGCAGGCCTCGATGTTGGCCGGCGAGGCCGCGCGGGTCACGATCCGGCCCTGGTAGTGCTCGTCGTAGGCCTGGAGCTTCTCGGCGTTGCGGTCCAGCAGCGTGACCTCGGCGCCGATGCCCACGGCGATGCGCGCCGCGTTGCCGCCGACGTTGCCGCCGCCCAGGATCACGACGCGCCCGGGCGCCACGCCCGGCACGCCGGAGAGCAGCACGCCGCGGCCGCCGTGCTTCATCTCCAGGGCCTGCATGCCCATCTGGATGGCCAGCCGCCCGGCCACCTGGGACATGGGGGCGAGCAGGGGGGTGGTGCGCCGGGCGTCGAGCACGGTCTCGAAGGCCACGGCCGTCACCCCGCGGCGCATGAGTTCCCGGGCGAGCTCGGGTATGGCCGCCAGGTGCAGGTAGCAGAAGAGGATCTGGCCCTCGCGCAGCAGTGGCAGCTCGGCGGCCTGGGGCTCCTTGACCTTGAAGACGAGCTCGGCCGCCTCGTAGACCCCGGCGGCCTCCGCCACGACCTGCGCGCCCGCCGCCCGGTAGGCGGCGTCGGTGAAGCCGATGCGCTCGGCCGCCCCCGACTGGACGAAGACCGCATGCCCGGCGCGCACCAGGTCCGTCACGCCGGATGGGGTGGCGGCGACGCGGTACTCGTGGTCCTTGATCTCCTTCGGGATGCCGATGCGCATGGGGTCCTCCGCCAGCCAGACAGCGGGCGATCTTACCTGCTGAAGGGGAGATGCCCAAGCCTGGGAGGAGAGGGAAAAGGCACAGACCCCCTGGAGGAGAGCCTTGAGGGGCCTGTGCGGAAACGAAGCCCTGCGCGGGCTGGATGCCGGCCGGCTGCGGGGCGCCGTTGCGGCGCCCGCTCACGAGGCCGTGTTCGGGGACGGCTGCCGGCGTCGCCGTCAGGGCTTGAGGTAGACGTAGCCTTCCCTGGCCTGCAGCTTGCCGATCTCGGCCACACCGGAGGGCACGATGCCCGCCTCGGGGATGACGGTCTTCGGGTCGATGTTGCGGCCCTTGAGGGTGTTGGCGCAGACGCGGAAGTCGACGCCCCTGCCCTTGAGCTCCTGCACGGGGATCTCGTAGGGGTTGCCCTTGTCGTCCTGGGCGCCCTGGAGCAGGAAGTCGATGCCCTTGCCGTGGGTCACCACCACGATCTTGGCGTCGGGGCTGGCGTTGAGGTGGTTCTTGATATTGTTCAGGCCGGCCTTGGCGTTGGCGCTGTCGTTGACGTGGTAGACCACTCTTTCCTCGGCGCTGATGCCGGGGCCGGCCTGGGCCTGGCCCGATGCGGTCAGCAGCGGCGCGGCCAGGGCGAAGGCGCTGGCGGCGGCGATGGCGGTCAGCAGGGACGGTGCTTTCATGACGGAGTCTCCTCGAAATGCATTTGTCTATGGGCCCATGCAGATCCGCTACGGCTGCCTGCGGACCTGCTAATGTTCAAGACGCAGGGGGGAGGCGTTTTATTCCTGGTACGGCCGTACCTGTACAGGGAATAAATGCGGGGGGAAATTCGTCTACCTACTCACCAGGACCCATTCGGGGGACGGCGTGAAGCTTTTATCCTTCTTCTCGGGCTCGCGCGAATGCCGGGCCCAGCTCAGGCAACAGCGCGCCAGGCTGCTGCGAGTGGCCTATTCCTGGTGCCACGACCCGGCCCTGGCCGAGGACCTGGTGCAGGACACCCTGGCCCGCGCCATGGAGCGCTGCCACCAGTTGCGCGAGCCGGGCCAGCTCGAACCCTGGCTCTTCGCCATCCTGACCAATTGCTGGCGCGACCACCTGCGCCGGCTGCGGCCCCGGCAGGACATCGACGAACTGGAGGAGACGCTGGCCGACCTGGGCGCCACGCCGGAGCAGGCGCGCGAGCGCGGCCAGATCGTCGACCGGGTGCGGGCAGCGGTGGCGCGCCTGCCCATAGGCCAGCGCGAGGTGCTGACGCTGGTGGACCTGGAGGAGTTCTCCTACGCCGATGTCGGCGCGATCCTGGGGATCCCGGTCGGCACGGTGATGAGCCGCCTGTGCCGCGCGCGCCAGGCCCTCAGGAAGGAGCTGATGGAATACGAGGCGATGCCGGGGGCGGAGCCTGTCCCGTTGAGGAGGGTGAAATGAAGCCGGATGAGCGGGCGGTTTCGGACGAGTTCCTGAACGCCTACGTGGATGGGGAGCTTACCGAGGCCGAGAAGGCGCGGGCCATCGAGCGCCTCAGCGGCGACGCCGGCCTGAAGCGGCAGGTCTGCGAGCTGCGGCTGCTCAAGGACATGGTCAGGACGGGCTACCGGCAGGTCCCGGGGGCCGCCGGGCCGGGGGATTCGGGGCGCGCGCACCCGCGCGCCGCGCAGGCCCTGGCCGCCTGCTGCCTGCTTGTCGCAGGCCTGTCGCTGGGCTGGTTGGGCCGAGGCATGATCGCGCCCGAGGCGCAGGTCCTGCGCACCGCCTGGCTCGAAGGCGTGGTGGCCCATCCGGGCAAGGTGATGCTGCATGTCGACGGCGCGGCGGCAGCGCGGTTCCGGCAGGTCCTGGACGGCACGGAGCAGGTGCTGAAGGAGGCCCGCCACGGCGGCCGGGACGTGCAGGTGGAACTGGTCGCCAACAGCCAGGGGCTGGACCTCTTCCGGGTCGCCACCTCCCCCCATGCCCAGCGCATCCGCGAGCTGCAGGCGCGCTACCCCAACCTGCTCCTCGTCGGCTGCGGCCAGACCGTCCGCAAGCTGCAGGAGCGCGGCCAGGACGCGCGGCTCCTGCCGGGCGTGCACGTGGCGCCCACGGCGCTCGACGAGATCGTCGACAAGCTCCAGACGGGCTGGGTCTACGTCAAGGTCTAAAGCTCGATCTGGGTGCCCAGCTCGATCACCCGGTTGGTGGGGATCCGGAAGAAGCGCATGGCGCTCTGCGCGTTGCGCGCCATCCACGCGAACAGCCGCTCCTGCCACAGGGGCATGCCCGGCAGCTTGCTCGGGATCAGGGTCTCGCGGCTGAAGAAGAAGGACGTCTCCAGCAGGTTGAAGGTCTCCCCGCACACCTTGCACTGGTCCAGCGCCCGGGGGATGTCCGGGGTCTCCTTGAAGCCGTAGTGGAGGATCACCCGGAAGAAGCCCGTGCCCAGGGGCTGCACCCGGACGCGGTCCTGCGCCTGCACGTAGGGGATGTCCTCCGTCACCACGGTGACGAACACCACCCGCTCGTGCAGCACCTTGTTGTGCGCCAGGTTGTGCAGCAGGGCGTTGGGCACCACCAGGGGCTGGGCGTTGAGGAACACCGCCGTGCCGGCCACCCGCTGCGGCGGGTAGGCGGCCAGCCCCTCCAGGAAGGGCTCCAGCTCGACCGAGCTGCTCTGCAGGCGCTCGCGCAGCAGTGCGCGGCCCCGCTTCCAGGTCGACAGCAGGGTGAAGACCACCGCCCCCACGGCCAGCGGGAACCAGCCGCCGTGCAGCAGCTTGGTCACATTGGCGCCGAAGAAGGCCAGGTCCACGCAGAGGAAGGCCACCAGCCCCGAGATCGTCAGCACCCGGTTCCAGCGCCACAGCACCGTCACCACCACGAAGCCCAGGATGGTGTCGATGGCCATGGTGCCGGTCACGGCGATGCCGTAGGCCGCGGCCAGATGGGTGGAGGACTGGAAGCCCAGCACCAGGGCGACCACGCCCGCCATCAGGGCCCAGTTGATGAAGGGGATGTAGATCTGGCCGATGGCGTGCTCGGAGGTGTGCAGGATGGCCATGCGCGGCAGGTAGCCCAGCTGGATGGCCTGGCGGGTGACCGAGAAGGCGCCGGTGATCACCGCCTGCGAGGCGATGATGGTGGCCGCCGTGGCCAGGGCGATCATGGGGTAGAGCGCCCAGGCGGGGGCGAGGTGGTAGAAGGGGTTGGTGACCGTCTCAGGCTCGTGCAGGATCAGCGCCCCCTGGCCGAAATAGTTCAGGACCAGGGCGGGCAGCACGAAGAAATACCAGGCCAGCCGAATGGGCCTGCGGCCGAAGTGCCCCATGTCGGCATAGAGGGCCTCCGCGCCCGTCACCGCCAGGACCACCGCCCCGAGGGCGAGGAAGGCGATGCTCTTCTGGGCGGCGAAGAACTCCAGGGCATACAGCGGGCTGAGCGCGGCCAGCACCTCCGGCGCGCGGGCCACGTTCACGGCGCCCAGCACGCCCAGGGTCGTGAACCACAGCACCATCACCGGGGCGAAGAGCTTGCCCACGCCGGCCGTGCCCCTGCGCTGCAGAAGAAAGAGGGCGACCAGGATGGCCACGGCGAGGGGGACGACCACGGGCGTGAACGCCGGGGTGGCCACCTCCAGGCCCTCCACGGCGGAGAGCACGGAGATCGCCGGCGTGATCATGCCGTCGCCGTAGAAGAGGGCGGCCCCGAAGATGCCCAGGACCGCGAGCAGGGGGGCCAGGCGGGGCCGGTCGGCGGTGGCGCGCTGGACCAGGGCCAGCATGGCCATGATGCCGCCCTCGCCCTTGTTGTCCGCGCGCATCACGAAGAGCACGTATTTCAGCGACACCACCACCAGCAGCGACCAGAACACCAGGGAGAGGATGCCCAGCACATTGACCTGGGTGACCGCAAGCGGATGCGGGCCGGCGAAGACCTCTTCCATGGTGTAGAGCGGGCTGGTGCCGATGTCGCCGAAGACCACGCCGATGGCCCCCAGGGCGAGGACGGGCAGGGACTGGCGCGTGTGGGTGCCTGGGCTCGATTCGGTGGCTTGCACGGATGACCTGGGGGCGGCCGGAATGCGGGCGGATTCTACGCCTGGATTCTCCGGGTGGACAGCGCCATCGATGTGCGCACGTGTCCTGTTAAGTCGGCCAACCAAATCCGTACATTCGTCATGCCGGCGGA
>DYFL01000014.1:0-33813 GCA_020725195.1 Hydrogenophilus sp. | reverse complement strand
GCGTGGTTGTTGCCGCTTCAGCGGCATTACAACCACGGCCTGCCCCTTGCGGGCGGAGCGTGGTTGTTGCCGCTTCAGCGGCATTACAACCACGGCCTGCCCCTTGCGGGCGAAAGCCGGCATCCAGTTGAATTTTCTGGATTCCGGGTCAATGCCGCTTCTCGGCACGCCCGGAATGACGGTCGGTATTTCATGGCCGGGTTAATAGCCCATCTCGGCCAGCGCCCGGGCACACTCGGCGACGAGGCGCGGCCCCCGGTAGACGAGGCCGCTGTAGATCTGGACCAGGCTCGCCCCGGCCTCGATCTTCCCGCGCGCGTCCTCGCCGGAGAGGATGCCGCCCACGCCGATGAGCGGGATCTCGCCGGCCAGCGCCCGATGGAAGGCGGCCAGGATGCGCGTCGAGCGGTCGCGCACCGGCGCGCCGGACAGCCCGCCCGTCTCCTCGCCGTGGGGCAGGCCGGCCACGCCTTCGCGCGACAGGGTGGTGTTGGTGGCGATCACCCCGTCGATGCGGTGCTCGCGGAACAGGGCCGCCATCTCCCCGATCTGCTCGGCCTCCAGGTCCGGCGCCACCTTGACGGCGATGGGCGTGTACTTGCCGTGCCGCTCGGCCAGGGCCCGCTGCTCCGCCTTCAGGGCGGCGAGGAGCCGCCCCAGCTCGCCCGCCTGCTGCAGATCGCGCAGGTTCCTGGTGTTGGGCGAGGAGATGTTGACGGTGACGTAGCTTGCCCGCGCGTACACCTTGCGCAGGCCGGTGAGGTAGTCCTCCACGGCGGCCTCGATCGGGGTGTCGAAGTTCTTGCCGATGTTGATGCCCAATATCCCCCGGAAGCGCGACCGGGCCACGTTCTCGAGCAGGGCGTCGACGCCCGCGTTGTTGAAGCCGAAGCGGTTGACGATCGCCCGCGCCTCGGGGATGCGGAAGAGCCGCGGCCTGGGGTTGCCCGGCTGGGGCCGCGGGGTGACGGTGCCGACCTCGATGAAGCCGAAGCCCAGGGCGGCCCAGGCGTCGATGCACACCCCGTCCTTGTCCAGGCCGGCGGCCAGGCCCACCGGATTGGGGAAGTCCAGCCCCATGACCCGGCGCGGGCTGGCCGGCACCGCAGGGGCGGCCAGGCCGAGCAGGCCGGCGGCCTCAAGGCGCCTGAGGGCCGCGAGGGTCAGGTGGTGGGCCGCTTCGGCGTCGAGACGGAAGATGAGCGGGCGGAGGAGGGGGTAGATATCCATATTCGTGTTCGCCGGAGCGTGGGAGCGGCTTCAGCCGCGATTTGCAGGCGCTGATCGCGGCCGAGGCCGCTCCTGCATCAGTCCGATGTCCTGACCTCGATGCGGTTGCGCCCGTTCTCCTTGGCGCGGATCAGGGCCTCGTCGGCCTGGTTGATGGAGTCCTCCACCGGCTGCCGGGGGTGCATCTGCGCCAGGCCGAAGGAGGCGGTCACGTGCAGGGTCTGTCCGGAGGGCAGGTGGATGGGCTGCTTGAAGAGCGCCTTGCGGATGCGCTCGATGACCGTCTCGGCATCCTTGAGCGGGGTGCCGGGCAGGCAGATCAGGAATTCCTCGCCGCCGTAGCGGTAGATGGAGTCGTACCTGCGCAGCAGCCCCAGGGTGAGCTTCATGCCCTGCCTGAGCACGGCGTCGCCCGCGGGGTGGCCGAGTTCGTCGTTGACCTTCTTGAAGCGGTCGAAGTCCATGAGGGCGATCGAGCAGGGGCGCTGGATGCGCACGGCCCGCTCCTGCTCCTCGCGCAGCTTGCCCAGCATGCCGCGCCGGCTGGCGCAGCCGGTGAGGGTATCGGTGGTGAGCAGCTCGCCGATGATGTCGAGCTGCAGCTTGCGCAGCTTGGTGTTGAGCCTGAGCGCGAGATCGATGCAGCTGTCGTGGATGCCCGGCTCGGGGCGGCGGCCGTCCCCCGTTTCGAGCAGCGCCATGCGGGCGGCGGCGTGCATGGCCTGCTGGATGTGGCCCAGCTCCTGGAAGACGGGATAGTCCGCCAGGGGATGCCGGGAGCCGACGTAATACCACTGGCCGAAGGGCGAGCTGCGGTGGGCGTCGAGGGCGAGGTCGGCCGCCGGCAGCCCGCTGCCGCAGACCAGGGTGCGGTTGATCTGCTTGAACCAGGCGAGGTGCGCCGCGATGATGTGCTCCAGCTCCTCGGTGAGGTGCTGGATTTCCTCGCGTTCCAGGGGCAGCGGCATGGCAGGTTTTTCGGATAGGGGCCGGGTCTGGGCAGGCTGGGCATCGGCCCCGGGGCATGGGTCGTCGGCGGTAGTTTCACCGACCGCAGGGGCGCTGACAAGCTCGCCGCCGCAACTCAGGCCTGCCGGTGGCCGGGGTCGTGCGGATCGAGGCGCCGTATCGCCACCTCGATCCGGCCGGCGTTGTTGAACAGCATGAACGGCAGGTCGTTGGGGGCGAGGTGCAGGATGCCGCCGCGGTGCCTGGGCATGGCCAGGGCGACGGGCCTGCCCAGCCGGAACCGCCCGGCGGCCGGCACTGTCCCCGGGGGCGGGTCCCGGGGCCGCTTCCTCGCCGCGGGGGCTTCGAAGGCTTCCTCGCCCGCGTCGATCGTGCCCAGCAGGCTCATCCAGCGCGCCCCGGCCTTCGGGCGCATCAGGTGCAGGGCGAAGAGGAGGGCGAGCACGGCGCCGGCCGCCCCGGCGCTCAGCAGGTAGCCGGCCAGGGCCGAGAGCGCCGCCCCGGACAGCCAGAGGGGCAGGCCGAAATAGCCCTTGCTGCCGCAGGCGATGTACCAGTCGTACCAGCGCGCCTCCGGGTCCGGGCGGATCTCGTAGCAGCCGCCGGCCGCGAGCCAGATCCCCGTGTTGGTGTGGCGCAGCGCGGCATGGGCGCTCGCCCTGACGCCCCCGGCGGGCAGCGCGGGCGGCGCGGCGTTGAGCGCGGGCGGGCGGGTCGGCTGCCAGAGGGGGTCGACCAGGCGCTGCCATTCCACCAGGCGGGGCGGGCGGTAGCTGGGGTCGCGCCAGTAGCGCCGGGCCAGGGCCTCGTCCATGGCCTCGGCCGTGCCGGCGCCGCGCATGGGATGGCGCGGACTCACGCCGGCGAGGGCGGTGAGCCCCCCGGCGGAATCGCGCAGCTCGCCCAGGGCGTCCGGCTTCAGGGTGTCGGCGACCTCCAGGGAGCGGAAGCCGATCTCCGCCGCCGCGGCCCGCGCGATCATCCACTGCAGGGCGAGGTCGGACAGCCCCGTATCCGCATAGCCGCCGCCCACGTTGCAGTGCACCCCGGGGAACCAGCGCTGCTCCAGGGTCTGGCCCACGGCATCCGGGGCCTGCTGCCAGATCGCGGGGGCGAAGGCGCGGCGCCGCTCGTCCAGGGCGAGGGCCTGGCAGGCGTGGCGCACGAAGCGGCTCAGGCGCACGTCGTGGAAGTCCTGCGGCAGGAGGGGCAGGAACAGCGCGGCCAGGCGGCGCAGCACCCGGTGCAGCCACCGCGGCAGCCACCAGGCGTGGGGGATGCCCAGGGCGCCCACGGTGTCCCAGACGCCGATGAAATAGAGCATGTCGTTGCCGACGCCGCGCCCCTTTTCCAGCCGGTAGGGCAGGCGCGAGCGCGTCTCCACGAAGGACTGCGCACGGGCGCCGTCGGGGCGGTCTTCCCTGCGGCGGCTGCGGTAGATGCGGAAGGCCTCGTCGATGTTGTCGGGGGTGAGCTCCCCGCGCCTGAGCAGCCCCACGTTGCGGATCATCCCCGCCAGGCTGCGCACCGTGTAGGCGCCGCGGGAGAAGCCGAACAGGCAGATGCGGTCGCCCTCCTCGTACTGGCCCGCGAGCCAGCGGTAGGCCTGCTTGATGTTGCGGTTGACGCCGACGCCGAAGGCGCCGCCGAAGAGGCGGTCGACGAGCCGGTTGGAGGAGCCCACGCCGGCGTCGTAGTACACCCACTGCGGCCGGCCGCTCCGGTCCCGGCCGTTGAGCAGGCGGGCGATCTTCACCACATTGGTCGGCGCCGGGCGGCCCCGGTCCATCTGGTCCGGCCGGTTCCAGGTGCCGTCGCAGCACACGATCAATACCTTGCCGGTCTGTTCCATCGCCCCCCCTTGCCGGTGCTTGTTTTCATACAGCATAGGCCCGTGGCCCCAGGCAGTAAAATGGGGCATTCGAAGCCACCGGCCGCCGCCATGCAGGAAAGCGAAGAATTGCTGCGCCACAAGCTCAACAGCGAGACGGGCAGGATCGCCTGGAAGGAACTGGAGCGCCACTTCGCCCGCGGCGCGGTCGTCAAGGTGGCGCGCGGGCTCGACCTCGTGGACGTCGCCTTGAAGATGGCCGGCGACGACCAGGCCGCCGTCGGGAAATGGCTCGCCGAGGGCCAGGTCGCGCGTGCCTCCACCGAGGACGCCCGGGACTGGAACGCCCGCCAGCCGACCTTCTGGGCCGTGGTCGCGGCGCCGTGGGTGCTGGTGCAGGAGGCCGGCCCGCCGCTCGACGCCTGAGCGGCCAGTCCCCGGATTCCATCCGGGCTACCCCTTCCAAACCGGACACCGGCTTCCGCCGGGGTGGCGAATTCTTCAGCGTCGCCTCAGGCCTTCTCCGGCTCCGCCGCCGGCGGCCCGATGTGCAGGGTGCGGGTGGGAAAGGCGATCTGGGCGCCGTGGCGCTCGATGATCTCCGCCACCCTGAGCAGCACGTCCTGCTTGACCTCGTGGTAGCGCACCCACTCCGTGGTCCGGGTGAAGGTGTAGAGGAAGAAGTTGAGCGAGGACTCGGCGAAGCTGGTGAAGTTCACGATCAGCGTCTGCCCGGTGTCGATCTCCGGGTGGGACTGCAGCATCGCCTTCACGTCCGCCACGATGGCCGCCATCTTGCCCACGTCCTGGTAGCGGATGCCGATGGTCTCCTTGATGCGCCGGTTGCTCATGCGCGAGGGGTTCTCCACCACGATGGTGGTGAACAGCGCGTTGGGCACGTAGATCGGGTTCTTGTTGAAGGCGCGCACCCGGGTGTGGCGCCAGCCGATGTATTCCACCGTGCCCTCGATCTGCTTGTCCGGCGAGCGGATCCACTCGCCCACGACGAAGGGCCGGTCCAGATACACGGTGAGCCCGCCGAAGAAGTTCGCCAGCAGGTCCTTCGCCGCGAAGCCGACGGCCAGCCCCCCAATGCCGCCGAAGGCGAGCACCCCGGCGATGCTGAAGCCCAGGGTCTGCAGGGCCACCAGGGTGGCCGTGATCAGCACCGAGGCGCGGATGAGCTTGCTGACCGCGTCCACCGTCGTGCGGTCCACCGCCTGGCCCGCCAGCTCGCGCCGGGCCAGGATGTCGTCGGACACGTTGCGGCTCAGGCGCACCAGGAACCAGGCGAGGCAGGCGATGACGCCCACGTCCCGGGCCGGCACCACGAAGTCGAAGATGGGCGCCCCCGTTTGCTTGTGCACGATCTCGGCGGCGAAGGCGAGGCCGGCGACCCACACCAGGATGGGCAGGGGCCGGCGCATGGCCCGGATCAGGGCGTCGTCCCAGATCGTCTCGGTCCTGCCTGCCACCCTCTCGGCGTGGCGCAGGAGCAGGCGGAAGCCGAAATCCAGGGCGGCCACGCCCAGGATCACCAGGAAGGCCTGGGGCAGCCAGGGCTCGGCCAGGAAGGCGAGCCCGAATCGTTCAGCCAAGTCGTTCATGTCCATGGTTTCAGGCCTGAGTCGGGTTCGATCGGCGGGGGCACGACATTTTATCCTTGAATCCGCAGATGACGCCGATGAACGCAGATAAAGTCTTATGGATCAATGGGTTGCCGGAATATTCAGACGCACCGCATGGGTGGCAGGCTGGAAGGGGCTAATTCTTCGAAAGATCTGCGTAAATCTGCGTCGTCTGCGGATCAACTGCCTTTTTCGAGTTTATCCGTGGAGCGCTGCATCCTGGGCGGAATTGCTGTACGGACGGCTGCCCGGTCGCCCCTCCCCCTTCAAGGGGGAGGCCGGGCGACGTTCGAGCGGTTCGCCGAGGACATTCCCCGGTCGCCCCTCCCCCTTCAAGGGGGAGGCCGGGAGGGGGATGGGGGCAGCGTCGGCCGCGTGTCGATCGGCATCCCCGTCCCCACCCCGACCTTCATGCCCTTCAGGGTGCTCCCCTCGAAGGGGAGGGAATGTCCCGTCGATAGCGAGGCACGACACCACGCACGGCGGGCTTCCGCG
Organism: Hydrogenophilus sp.; assembly: GCA_020725195.1. Classification (GTDB taxonomy): domain Bacteria; phylum Pseudomonadota; class Gammaproteobacteria; order Burkholderiales; family Thiobacillaceae; genus DYFL01. Next base: position 27,660 of record DYFL01000014.1, on the reverse strand, counting down.
GCGCGGGCGTGGTAATTTCGGGGATTGCCGACAAAGCGCATCCACCCATGGCCCTCAAAGCGACCATCTTCAAAGCCGAGCTGCAGATCGCCGACATGGACCGCAGCTATTACGCGGACCACGGCCTCACCCTGGCGCGCCACCCCTCCGAGACCGACGAGCGCATGATGGTGCGCCTGCTCGCCTTCGCGCTGCATGCCGACGAGGCCCTGGGCTTCGGCAAGGGCCTGTGCGTCGACGACGAGCCCGACCTCTGGCGGAAGGACCTCACCGGCGCCATCGAGCTCTGGATCGACGTCGGCCTGCCCGACGAGCGCTGGCTGCGCAAGGCCTGCGGCCGGGCGCGGCAGGTGGTGGTGCTCGCCTACGGGGGGCGCGCCGCCGACGTCTGGTGGGGGCAGAACCGCGACCGGCTCGGCAGGCTCGCCAACCTCACGGTGCTCGCCGTGCCCGCAGAGGCGAGCCAGGCCCTCGCCGCGCTGGCGAGCCGCACCATGCGCCTGCAATGCGCCATCCAGGACGGCCACGTGCTGTTCACGGGAGAGGGCGGCAGCGTGTCCATCGAGCCCGCCACCCTGCAGGCCGCCAAGCAGCCCGTACGCTGAGACCCGGAGGCCCCATGCAGAACGTCGAATTCCGGCTCACGGGCGACCACGTCGAGCTGTGCCACCTGCTCAAGCTCGCCGGCGTCGCCGACAGCGGCGGCCGGGGCAAGGCCCTGGTGGCCGCCGGCGAGGTCACCGTGGACGGCCGGCCCGAGAGCCGCAAGACCGCCAAGATCCGCGCCGGCCAGGTGGTGGCGTGCCGGGGCGTCGAGATCCGCGTGGTGGCGCCGGCGGCGGCGGGGGAGGCCTGAGCCCGCCATGGTCCCCGCCTCGCTCAAGCGCTACGCCTGGCTGTCCATCGCGGCCGCCGTCGCCACCATCGCCCTGAAGGGCGTGGCCTGGGCCCTGACCGGCTCGGTCGGCCTGCTCTCGGATGCCCTGGAGTCCTTCGTCAACCTCGCCGGCGCCCTGATGGCACTGGCCATGCTCACCATCGCCGCCCTGCCGGCGGACGCGAACCATGCCCACGGCCACGGCAAGGCGGAGTATTTCTCCAGCGCCTTCGAGGGCCTGCTGATCCTGCTCGCCGCCCTGGCCATCGGCGTCGCGGCGGTGGACCGGCTCCTGCATCCCCGGCCGCTGGAGCAGCTCTACCTGGGCCTCGCGGTCTCGGTCGTCGCCTCCGCCATCAACCTCGGCACGGCGCGCATCCTGTTGAGCGCCGGCCGCCAGTACCGCTCGATCACCCTGGAGGCGGGCGCGCACCACCTCATGACCGACGTCTGGACCTCGGCGGGGGTGATCTTCGCCGTGGCGGCGGTGGGCGTGACCGGCTGGCTCTGGCTCGATCCGGTGATCGCCCTCGCGGTGGCGGCCAACATCGTCTGGACCGGGTGGCGCCTGCTGCAGCGCTCGGCCGAGGGCCTGATGGACGTCTCCCTGCCGGCCGACCAGCAGCAGGCCATCGAGGCCGTCCTCGAGGGCTACCGCCGCCAGGGCCTGGACTTCCACGCCCTGCGCACCCGCCAGGCCGGGGCCCGCGCCTTCGTCAGCTTCCATGTCCTGGTGCCCGGCGCCTGGACGGTGCAGGAGGGCCACGACTGTCTGGAGCGCATCGAGTCCGAGATCCGCGAGCGCCTGCCCCACGCCCACGTCACCACCCACCTGGAGCCGCTGGAAGACCCGCTCTCCCATGCGGACCAGCTTCTGGAACGCTAGGTGCTAGGCATTGGGGTCTTGTATGAACATGTGTGCTTGCAAGACCTGATAAACATCTAGCCCGTGGCCGGCCTCCGGAAGATGACGTAACGTCAGGGTGCGAACCTTTGACAAGACGTCATCAACCAGGAGACCGAAATGGAACTGTACGCGGGGATAGACTTGCACTCAAACAACAGCGTCGTTGTGGTATTGGATGCGAATGACCGGGAGGTCTATCGCAAGCGCCTGCCGAACGATCTGGGCGTGATCGTCGAAGCGCTGCAATCCTGCGGGCCGATCAATGCCGTTGCCGTGGAATCCACCTTCAACTGGTACTGGCTCGTCGATGGCTTGCAGGATGCAGGTTATGCCACGCGGCTCGTCAATACTGCCGCCGTCAAACAATACGACGGCCTCAAGCACAGCGGCGATTTCAGCGATGCGCGACAGCTCGCGCACCTGTTGCGTCTGGGCATATTGCCGACCGGCTACATCTATCCGCGCAACGCGCGTGCCGTGCGCGACCTGTTGCGCAGGCGCAGCCAGCTCGTGCGCCAACGCACCACCCAGATCCTTTCCATACAGAACCTGCTCGCCCGTAACCTCGGTGTGCAAACCAGCGGCAACGAGATCAAGCGCTGGCAAACCGCCAATATCGAAGCCCTCGCCCTGCTGCCGGAACAACGGCTGGCCCTGCAGAGCAACCTCGCGGTCATGCAATGCCTGGAGGAGCAGATCGGCACGCTGGAAAGCGCCATCCTCGAACAGACGCGCCTGCAACCGGAGTTCCATGCATTGCGCACCGTCAGCGGAATTGGCGAGGTGCTCGCGCTGACCATCGCGCTCGAAACCGGGGATATCAGTCGCTTCGAAACACCAGGCGACTTCGCCTCTTACGCACGGACCGTCAATAGCCGGCATGAGTCGAACGGCAAGAAGAAGGGTGAAGGCAACACCAAGTGTGGCAACAAGCACTTGGCCTGGACCTTCGTCGAAGCTGCGCACTTCGCCGTGCGCTACGACGCCCAGATCAAGCGCTGGTACCAGAAGAAAGCCAGCAAGACCCTGCCGGTGGTGGCGATCAAGGCAGTGGCGCACAAACTGGCACGGGCCTGCTATCACGTCATGAAGACAGGAGAGCCCTTCAAGACCACCCGCGCCTTCAGTTGAAGAGCAATGGGGCGCTGCGCGTGAGTCAACCGAGGGGTTGGCAGAACCAGAAGACCTGATTGAACGCGCGCAGCGGCCCCGCCCGAGCAACACGCAACACGGTGCCCGCATTGCGAACCAGAATTGGGTAGGACGCCGCAAGGCGAGCCAAAGATCTGTGTGGGTCGGAAGACGGCCTGCCGCTATTGGACGCAATGGGGAACAGAGGGTTTTCTGGGGCGGCGATGCCGCCAGGGGTCACGCAGAACATCGCGCCGGCCTTGATCCTGATGGGTGACTGGTGCGCCTGAGCGCAACCGATACATCGAGAACCAAGTGTGCCGCTTCGCGGTTGGTACGGGAAAAGCGGTAAAAATAAATGCGCCTGTCGGCGCAGATTTTTGTTCGCCCCTATTGACGGAGGGGGCTAATGGGTGACCCTGTGTTGTGTACGTGATCGGCCGGCCGCGGTCGTGGCGGGGGGGTAGAATCCGCCCTTGCTTGCCGCCGCACGGCACCGAAGGAGCGCGCATGGAATCCCGCCTGACCGAGCTCGAGATCAAGCTGAGCTATGCCGAGGACCTGCTGGAGGAGCTGAACCGCACGGTCTACCAGCAGCAGGCGCAGATCGAGAGCCTGCAGCGCCAGGTGCTCAAGCTCGCTGGGCAGCTTCAGGACATGGCCTCACCTGAGCAGCGGGACCTGCGGGACGAGGTTCCGCCGCATTACTGAGAGCTGAGCCGGGGCCGCGGTCTGTGGGAGCGGCTTCAGCCGCGAATCAAGGCTGGTAAAGCGCTTCGCGGCTGAAGCCGCTCCTACGGGTCTCGCCTGTCTAGCCCCGCGCCAGTGCCTTCAGCACCGCCTTCAGCAGCTCCCAGCAGCGCCCCACCGATTCGATCTGCACCCGCTCGCCGGGCGCGTGGGCGCCGCGGATGTCGGGGCCGAAGGAGATCATGTCGAGCTGCGGGTGGCTGGCGGCGATGAGGCCGCATTCCAGGCCGGCGTGGATGACCTGGAGGCCGGCGGGCTGGCCGAAGTGCCGCTGATAGGCCTGCTGGCACAGGGCGAGCAGGGGCGAGGCGGGGTTGGGGGTCCAGCCGGGGTAGCCGCCGGTGATCTTGGCGATGGCGTCGTGGGTGCCGGCGTGGCGGACGATGGCGTTGGCGAGCGCGCGGGCGTCGGCGTCGTGCAGGGAGCGCACCAGGAAGGTGGCATGGCAGGCGCCCTCCCTGAGGCTCGCCACGCCGAGGTTGTCCGAGGTCTCCACCACGCCGGGGAAGTCCGCGCTCATCTTGCGTACGCCGTTGGCGGCGGTGTGCAGGAAGGCGAGCAGGGCCTTCTGCTCGTCGGGGTCGAGGGCCTCGCGCGCGTCGGTCTCGTGGGGGTGGCATTCCAGGGTCACCCCTGCGTCGACCTCATTGAACTGCTGCCGCCACGCCTGCTCGCGCTGCGCCACCCGCTCGTGCAGGTCGTGGCTTGCCCCGGCCGGCAGGGCGATGACGGCGGTGGCCTCGCGCGGGATGGCGTTGCGGGCGTTGCCGCCTTCGAGGGCGAGCAGGTGCAGCTCGCTGGTGCGGGCGACCTCGCGCAGGAACTCGACCAGCAGCTTGATGGCGTTGCCGCGCCCGAGGTGGATGTCGATGCCGGAATGGCCGCCCTTGAGGCCGCTGACGCTCACCCGCCAGACCAGCAGGTCCGCCGGCAGGGGCTCGGTGCGGCAGGGGCGCAGCACCTCGACGTCCACGCCGCCGGCGCAGCCCAGGTAGAAGTGGCCCCATTCCTCGGTGTCCAGGTTGACGAGGTGGCGCCCGGTGAGCGTGCCGGGCGCCAGCCCCCGGGCGCCGTCCATGCCGTTCTCCTCGTTGACGGTGAGGAGCACCTCCAGCGGCGGGTGCGCCAGGTCCGGGGCTTCCAGCGCGGCCAGGGCCAGGGCGACGCCGATGCCGTTGTCCGCCCCGAGGGTGGTGTTCTCGGCCACCACCCAGCCGTCGCGGATGACGGCCTGGATGGCGTCGCGGTGGAAGTCGTGCAGGGTGCCGGTGTTCTTCTGGCAGACCATGTCCAGGTGGCCCTGCAGCACCACGCCGGGACGACCCTCGCAGCCCGGGGTGGCGGGCTTCCTGAGGATGAGGTTGCCGGCGGCGTCCACCTCGGCCGCGAGATCGTGGGCCCGGGCCCACTCGATGAGGTGGGAGCGCAGCGGGGCCTCGTGCAGAGAGGGGCGGGGGATGGCGCAGAGGGTGGCGAAATGGGCCCAGACGCTGCGGGGTTCCAGCTTGTCGAAGGGGTGCGTGGTCATGCGGGGGTCGTTTCCGGGGTGGCGACAGGAGGCCGAGTTTAACTTGAGGGCCGGCCGGGTGTTTTGTCCGCGTCGGCGTATCCGGGATAACGGATATCTGGGTCTGTAATAAAATCCGGAAGAGTCGATCTGCCCGAGAGGCCTGCATGGAGTTCAAGCACATCAGCGATATCGAGAAGGCCACCGAGAGGGGGCGCATCGAGCTCTTCCGCCTCGGCATCGGGCTGATCTTCATCGTCGGCGTCATGCTCTACGTGGCCATCCGCAGCCAGGGGCTGGGCGAGGGCGGCGTGATGCTGGTGATCGCGGCCATGATCGGCGGCTACATGGCCATGAACATCGGCGCCAACGACGTGGCCAACAACGTCGGGCCGGCGGTGGGCTCCAAGGCGCTCACCCTGGCGGGGGCGCTGGTCATCGCCGCGATCTTCGAGGCGGCCGGCGCCCTGATCGCGGGCGGCGCCGTCGTCGGCACCATCCGCAGCGGCATCATCGATCCGACGCTCGTGCCCAGCGGCGACACCTTCATCTGGCTGATGCTGGCCGCCCTGCTGGCCGGGGCGCTCTGGCTCAACCTGGCCACGGCGGTGGGCGCGCCGGTGTCCACCACGCACTCCATCGTCGGCGCGGTGCTGGGTGCCGGGGTGGCGGCCAGCGGCTTCGATGTCGTCGCCTGGGGCACCATGGGGGGCATCGCGGCGAGCTGGGTGATCTCGCCCGTGATGGGCGGCGTGGTCGCCGCCGCATTCCTCTACCTCATCAAGCGCAGCATCACCTACCAGCGGGACATGGCCGCGGCCGCGAAGAAGGTGGTGCCCTTCCTGGTGGCGCTCATGGCCTGGGCCTTCAGCACCTATCTGCTGCTCAAGGGCGTGAGGCAGATCTGGAAGGTGGACTTCGGCGAGGCGCTGCTCTACGGCCTGGTCGCCGCCGTCGCGGTCTATCTCATCGTGCGGCCCCTGGTGGCGCGCAAGCCCACCGGCGACTGCAACGACAAGCAGTGCGTGAACCGGATGTTCACCACGCCGCTGATCTTCGCCGCCGCGCTGCTCAGCTTCGCGCACGGCGCCAACGACGTGGCCAACGCGGTGGGGCCGCTGGCGGCGATCAGCGACGTCATCATCCACGGCGGCGCCGAGGTGGCCAGGACCGCCGTCATCCCCCTGTGGGTCATGATGGTGGGGGCCATCGGCATCGCCATCGGCCTGGCGCTGTTCGGGCCCAAGGTGATCCGCACCGTGGGCTCGGGCATCACCGAGCTCGACCAGATGCGCGCCTACTGCATCGCCATGTCGGCCGCCATCACGGTCATCGTGGCCACCCATTTCGGCCTGCCGGTCAGCTCCACGCACATCGCCGTGGGCGGCGTGTTCGGCGTGGGCTTCCTGCGGGAGTACCTCAAGGGCAACTACGCGCGCATGGTGGAGGAGATCAAGGCGCACCATGCCGAGGGCGACCAGGTCGCCATCGACGCCTTCCTCGCGAAGTTCGACCAGGCGTCCATCGACGAGAAGGGGCGGATGCTCCAGGAGCTCAAGGAGCGGGCCAAGCAGGAGCTCGACCCCGCCCACTTCTCGAAGCTGGAGCGCAAGGGCCTGCGCAAGGTGTACCGGCAGGAACTGGTGAAGCGCTCGCAGCTGCTGCGGATCGTCGGCGCCTGGGTCATCACCGTGCCCGCCTCCGCCGCCATGGCGGCCATGGTGTTCTTCATGATCCGGGGCATGCTCCTGCCCTGACCCGGCTGCCCCAGACAGACAACAGGCCATGCCCTTGCGGACATGGCCTGTTGCGTTTTCCTGCGGGAGGAGGGCGCGGGAGGACGAACTGTTGCGGCTCGCCGTCTAGCGCAGCGGCACCGTGAAGCTGAACGACACCCTGGGCTCGTCGTAGTAAGGACGGTAGTAGGTGCGCTCGTAATAGGGACGCTCGTAATAGACCCGGCGCTCGTACACCACCGGGGCCTCGCGGATGATCACGCGCGTCGGTCCGGCGTAATGGTGCTTGTGATGGTGCTTGTAGTGGTGCTTGTAGGCATGCTTCTCGTGGCCCCAGCCGCGGCCGCCGTCATGCCAGCGGCCGCCGTCGGCCAGGGCGCCGGTCGAGAGGGTCAGGGCGAAGGCGCCGGCGAGGGCGGTGAGGCTGTGGAGGATGCGTGCTTTCATGATCTGTCTCCTTGTCCGTGTGAGGCCTGCGCATCGCCGCTCCTGGCGGCGTGCCGTGCAAGGCATCTCATGAGTCCATGGTAGTGCCGGGAGCCCCGGAAATGGATGTCGATCGGTAACAAGATGTAACAGGCGCGCCCCTAGGCGGCACTGCGTGCAAGGCAGCTCCGGTAGCGCAGCGGCAGAAAGTAGCCCGGATGAAACGAAGCGCAATCCGGGGAGGGCATGGCTGGGCCACTATCCCGGATTACGGCCTATCGGCCTGCATCCGGGCTACGAGGCTGGCCACCTCCCCCTTCCAGGGCCGGGAGGGGGATGGGTTGCGCGAGGCGCAGGACACCCCATCCCCACCCCAGCCTTTATGCCCTTCAGGGTGCTCCCCTTGAAGGGGAGGGAGGGATCGGCCCCTCGCACGGGGGAAGGCTCCTCCCCCTTCAAGGGGGAGGTTGGGTGGGGGATGGGGTAGAAAGTAGCCCGGATGAAGCGAAGCGCAATCCGGGGAGGGCATAGCCGAGCCCTCATCCCGGATTACGGCCTATCGGCCTGCATCCGGGCTACGAGGCTACGAGGCTCTAGGCGCTGGTCCCCCGTGCGAGGCAGCTCCGGTAGCGCAGGTCGACCTTGTGGGCGAACCACTCGGTGGTGAGGCGGCGGTGGATCTTGGGGCTCTTGAGCCGGATGCGGGGCATGGCCTCGCGCGGCAGGGGCTCGCCCGCCTTGGCGTCGGCCAGGGCGTAGACGCGCTGGTAGAGAGGCGTCCGGGCGAAGGCGGCGTATTTCTCCTGCCTCAGGTCGCGGAGGATCTCCGCCTCGCTGAGGCCCAGCTTGCGCGCGGCCTTCAGGAGTGCGCGCTGGGTGGCGCTGGCCTCGGCGGCGGGCCGCCCCTTTTCGTAGCGCAGCAGGTCGCCGTCCCGGTCCAGGCGCTGGCCGCCGAGCAGGGCGACGGCGTCCTGGAAGGCGGCGTTGCGGCTGCTGTAGCGGCCGGCGTTGAAGTCGGCGAAGCGGTAGAGGGGTTCGCTGTAGGGGACGGGGTAGTCGAGCAGGTTGGCCACCCCGAAGTAGAGGCCGCCGCGGCGCGTGAAGACCTCGTCCCGCAGGCGGCCGCGATAGGCGTAGGGATAGGCCCGCGCGCGGGCGTGGGCCTCGGCGAACTCGAAGCTCACCTGCATGGCGCCGCCGGTGCGCACCGGGTTGCGGTCGCCGAAGAGCGCCCTGCCCTGGGGCAGGGCTGCGACCATCTCCTCGTACAGCGCGTTCATCTGCTTCTCGGTCCGCAGGGCGTCGATCCGCGTCTTGAAGCTGCGGCCGTCGGGGGAGGGCAGCAGCAGCGCCGCGTCGAGCACCAGCTTCGGGATGCCGTATCTCTCGCGGCGGGCCTCGATCTCCTTCCGGACGATGGCGGGCAGGCTGGCGATCACGGGGTCGGCCTGGAAGTCGGAGACCTGCTCGATCACGGCGATGGCGGCGCAATAGTTCTCCGGCGTGGCGGGCAGGTGCAGCGCGCTGAAGGCGCCCTCAAGGTCGGCGGCCCAGCCGGCGCGGTCCCTGGCGGTGCCCGGCAGGAGCCGGACCAGTGCGGCCCGGCTGTCGACCAGGACGGGCGCGGGGAGCCCGGCCGCCTGGGGCGCGGTGGCGTCCGGTGCCGGTTGCGGGGCCGCGGGCTCCAGGGGTGGGGCCAGGCCGGCGGCATCCGGCGGCAGCTCGACGGCGGGCCCGGAGACCGGCGCCGGGGGCAGGGCGGCGAGCCGGGCCGCCCCCTCGGCCGCGGCGGCCCCGGGCAACGGCCAGGCGGCCAGGCACAGCAGGGCGAGGCCCGGGAAGAGGGGTAACCTGAAGGAATGACGGGGCATCTCGGGCAGGGCTGCCTCGGGGGGCGAGCGGCGACGGCGGGGCAGGCGTATCGGAAACAGAGGGGGCCGATTATCCACGAGACGCCGAGCGTTTCAAGCCGGGGCGCCGGGACCGGGGAAGGGTCTCCTCTCGGGTATCATCCGAGGCGACCCAGCGCGCCACCGAGTTCACCGTGCCCCCGCTTCCCGTCCCCTGGCTCATCCTCCTCGGCGCCCTCACCGCCATCGGCCCCCTGTCCATCGACATGTACCTGCCGGCCTTCCCGGCGATCGAGCAGGGCCTCGGCGCCCGGGCGGGGACGGTCGAGTACACCCTGGCCGCCTTCTTCGTCGGCATGGCCCTCGGCCAGCTCGTCTACGGCCCGCTGAGCGACCGCTTCGGCCGGCGGCCGCCGCTGTTGGCGGGGCTGGCGCTCTACACCGTGGCCTCCGCGGGCTGCGCCCTGGCCGTGAGCGTCCACGGCCTGGTGGCCTGGCGCTTCATCGAGGCCCTGGGCGGCTGCGCCGGCCTGGTCATCAGCCGCGCCGTGGTGCGCGACCGCTGCGGCGCGCGGGAGGCGGCGCGCGCCTTCTCGATGCTGATCCTGGTCTTCGGCCTCGCCCCCATCCTGGCCCCCATCGTCGGCGGCTGGGTGGTCACGGCCTTCGGCTGGCGGGCGATCTTCCTGCTGCTCGCGCTCTTCGGCCTCCTGAGCCTCGTGGCCGTGTATTTCGGCCTGCCGGAGACGCACGGCACCCGGCACGAGCCGCCGCTGCACCCTCTGCGCACCCTCGCCACCTATGGCCGGCTGCTGACGAACCGGGCCTTCCTGGGCTACAGCCTGTCGGGGGCGCTCGCCTTCGCCGGCATGTTCGCCTACATCGCCGGCTCGCCCTTCGTGCTGATCGAACTGGGCGGCATCCCGCCCCGGCACTTCGGCTGGATCTTCGGGCTCAACGCCCTGGGTTTCGTCCTCCTCAGCCAGGTCAACGCCCACCGCCTGAAGACGACCGCGCTCACCACCCTGTTGCGCCGGGCCGTCGCGGTGCCGGCCCTGGCCGGCGTGGCGCTGGCCGTGCTCGGCCTGGCCGGCCTGCTGCCGCTGCCCCTGGTGCTGGCGGGGTTCTTCGTCTACGTCGCGAGCCTGGGCTTCATCGGCCCCAACGCCACCGCCGCGGCCCTGGCCACGCACGGCCAGCAGGCGGGCACCGCCTCGGCCCTGCTCGGGGCGCTGCAGTTCGCGCTCGCCACCCTGGCGGGCGCGATGGTGGGGGCCTGGCACGACGGCACCGCCCGGCCCCTGATGCTGGTCATGGGGCTGTGCGGGGCCGGGGGCTGGCTCGCCCACCGCTGGCTCGTGGCCCCGGTCGAGGCCCGGGGACACGCGGCCCATTGAGAGCCTGCTCCGGCCGGATCCGTGCGGCTTCAGCCGCGAGTTCCACGGCATCCTGTGCTGATCGCGGCTGAAGCCGCTCCCACGGCTCAGCCGGGTGCGTTCGAGGCGGGGCCGGGCGCCCGACCCGGCGGGCTGATCTCGGCTGCGCGGCCCGGCGCGCGCGGATGCGATAATGCGCGGCCCGACCCCGAACCGAACGTACACATGCCCATCCAGTGGTTCCCCGGCCACATGAGCTCGGCGCGCAAGCAGGCGGCCGAGACCATGGCGCGCACCGACGTGGTGATCGAGGTGCTCGACGCCCGCCTGCCCGAGGCCAGCACCAATCCCATGATCGAGGAGCTGCGCCGGCAGCGGCAGCGGCCCTGCCTCAAGGTGCTGAACAAGGCCGACCTCGCCGACCCCGCCGTGACCCGGGCCTGGCTCGACTACTACAACCTGCAGCAGGGGGTCAGGGCGGTGGCCCTCTCGGCCAAGAGGCCGGGCGACACGGCGAAGATCCCCGCCCTGTGCCAGGCCCTCGCGCCGCACCGCGACGACGCCACCAAGCCCCTGCGCATGATGATCATGGGCATCCCCAACGTGGGCAAGTCCACCCTGATGAACGCCCTGGTGAAGCGCCGCGTGGCCAAGGTGGGCGACGAGCCGGCGGTGACCAAGTCGCAGCAGCGCTTCGACCTGGGCCCGCGCATGTCGCTCACCGACACCCCGGGCCTGCTCTGGCCCAGGATCGAGCACGACTCGGACGGCTACATGCTCGCCGCGAGCCACGCGGTGGGGCGCAACGCCGTCATCGACGAGGAGGTGGCCGCCTTCCTGGCCGGGATCCTGCTCGATCGCTACCCGGGCCTGCTCGCCGCGCGCTACGGCTTCGACACGGCGGGCCTGGACGCGCCGGGGGTGATCGAGGCCGTCGCCCGCCGGCGCGGCTGCCTGCTCAAGGGGCGCGGCGGCGAGTACGACCTGGAGAAGGCCGCGATGATCCTGTTGCAGGACTACCGCGACGGCACCCTGGGCCGCATCAGCCTGGAGACGCCGCAGACGCGCCGGGCCATGCTCGCCGCCGGCGCCGGGGGCGAGGCGGCGGGCCGCCGGGTGCCCTAAGTGGCCTGCTCCGTGACGGGGGGCCGCAGAAAGTAGCCCGGATGCAGCGAAGCGCAATCCGGGGAGGGGATGGCCGAGCCCTCATCCCGGATTACGGCCTATCGGCCTGCATCCGGGCTACGAGGCTGCGCGTGGCCCATATGATCGCGGGGGCGTGACCCTCGGCGAGAGCCGGCGCCGGGCACCCCATCCCCCCTCCCGGCCTCCCCCTTGAAGGGGGAGGGGCGCAAACGCAGGCCGCGAACGCCTCCCTCTCCTTCCAGGGGAGCACCCTGAGGGCGTGAAGGCCGGGGGTGGGGATGGGGATTCTGTCGGTGCCGGACCCTCGACGAGCCGGAAGCGGGGCAGAAAGTAGCCCGGATGCAGCGAAGCGCAATCCGGGGAGGGCATGGTCGAGCCCTCCTCCCGGATTACGGCCTATCGGCCTGCATCCGGGCTACGACGCTCATCCTCGCCATAGCTACGGCTATGGCTGCGGTTCGCTTCGCGCACTCGGCGCGCGGATGCGCGTCTCGGCATGTACGCAAACTCATGGGTTGGCGTACTAGGCGGGCTGCTCCATGACGGGGGGCTGCAGCATGCGGCTGCGGAAGGCCTCCAGCTTCTGTTGCACCAGTTCGTAGGTCTTGTCGATGTTGCGGGCGATGTCGCCCTGCAGCACGCCCAGGCCGTCGAGGATCTCGCGGGCCTCCCTGAAGCCCTGGTCGATGCCCTTGCCGATGACCCCGAGGAAGCGGTCGAGGACGGCGGCGTCGTCCAGTTCCGGGTGCTGTTCCCTGAAGGCCGCGAACAGCCCCGTGGAGAGGTCGACGATGCGGCTGGCGGTGCCCTCGGGGGTGTTGTCCTGGTTGACCGCGTTCTGGATGGCGTTCTCCCCGAGGTCCGCCTTGAGCACCTCGTTGAGGTTGGCGATCACGCTGGTGAGCAGGAGCTGCAGGGTGTTGTGCCTGGCGCTCAGGGTGACCTCCATGGAGGCCTTCAGGATGGCGGCGTCCTTCTCGGCCTTCAGGGCCTCGGGGGCGGGTCTTTCGATCCTGCCCTCGCGGGGGGCGGAGACCCCGGGTTCGATGCCGGTCGGCTGGATGGGTGTGGCCATGATGCCCCCTCGCAAAGACGGTGGTGACTTTTTCACCATAGTCGATGCGAGGGGGCAGGCGTGACCTGCCGCGCCTCAGCGGCTGATGGGCTTGTAGCGGATGCGCCTGGGGCGGGCAGCCTCCTCACCGAGGCGCCGCCGCTTGTCCGCCTCGTATTCCTGGTAGTTGCCGGCGAAGAAGGTCCACTGCGAATCGCCCTCGGCCGCCAGGATGTGGGTGGCGATGCGGTCGAGGAACCAGCGGTCGTGGGAGATGACCAGCACGCAGCCGGCGAACTCCAGTAGCGCATCTTCCAGGGCGCGCAGGGTCTCCACGTCGAGATCATTGGAGGGCTCGTCCAGGAGCAGCACGTTGCCGCCCTGGATCAGGGTCTTGGCCAGATGCAGCCGGCCGCGCTCGCCGCCGGAGAGCTTGCCGACGATCTTGCCCTGGTCGCCGCCCTTGAAGTTGAAGCGGCCCAGATACGCCCGGCTGGGCATCTCGAAGCGGCCGACGGTGAGGATGTCGGCGCCCTCGGCGACGGCGTCGAACACGGTCTTGTCGTCCGCCAGGCCCTCGCGGCTCTGGTCCACGGAGGCGATCTTCACCGTCGGGCCGATGACGATCTCGCCGCTGTCGGGCTGCTCGCGGCCCTGGAGCATGCGGAACAGGGTGGACTTGCCGGCGCCGTTGGGGCCGATGATGCCGACGATGGCCCCGGGCGGGACCTGGAAGGAGAGGTCGTCGATGAGCAGGCGGTCGCCGAAGGACTTGGAGACGCCCTTGAACTCGATCACCTTGTCGCCGAGCCTTTCACCCGGCGGGATGAAGATCTCCTGGGTCTCGTTGCGGCGCTGGTACTCGACGCTGTTCAGCTCCTCGAAGCGGGCGAGCCGCGCCTTGGACTTCGCCTGCCGCGCCTTGGGGTTCTGCCGCACCCATTCGAGTTCGGTCTTCATCGCCTTCATGTGGGCGTCGATCTGCTTGTTCTCTGTTTCCAGGCGCGCCTCCTTCTGCTCCAGCCAGGAGGAGTAGTTGCCCTTCCAGGGGATGCCGTGGCCGCGGTCGAGCTCCAGGATCCACTCGGCGGCGTTGTCGAGGAAGTAGCGGTCGTGGGTGACGGCGACGACGGTGCCGGGGAAGCGGGTGAGGAACTGCTCCAGCCACTCCACCGACTCGGCGTCGAGGTGGTTGGTCGGCTCGTCGAGGAGCAGCATGTCGGGCTTGGACAGCAGCAGCTTGCACAGGGCGACGCGGCGCCGCTCGCCGCCGGAGAGGTGCTCGATCCGTGCGTCCCAGGGCGGCAGGCGCAAGGCGTCGGCGGCGATCTCCATCTGGGTGGCGGTGTCCGAGCCTGCGGCGGCGAGGACGGCCTCCAGGCGCGCCTGCTCCTCGGCGAGGCGGTCGAAGTCGGCATCCGGCTCGGCGTAGGCGGCGTAGATCTGCTCCAATTTTTCTTGCGCGGCCATCACCTCGCCCAGGCCCGCCTCCACCTCCTCGCGCACGGTCTTGGCCGGGTCGAGGCTCGGCTCCTGGGGCAGGTAGCCGACGGACACGCCGGCCAGGCGCTGCACCTCGCCGTCGTATTCCTTGTCCGCCCCGGCCATGATCCTGAGCACCGTGGACTTGCCCGAGCCGTTCAGGCCCAGGAGCCCGATCTTGGCGCCGGGGAAGAAGCTGAGGGAGATGTCCTTGATGATCTGCCGCTTCGGGGGGACGACCTTGCTCACGCGGAGCATCGACATGACGTATTGAGCCATAAGCCTTTGATTCGGATGCTGGAAAAAAGGGGGCAACTTTACCCGAGACGCCCTGAGATGCCAAAGGCGGAAAACGGTTCCCGAGGTTGACGGATCGGGACCCGCCGACCAGTCTGTAGGGAGACGGTCCCGGAGCCCGGCCATGTTTCCGCACCCCATGCGACGCCCCATCAGCCTGAAGATCTTCAGCGTGACCTCGGCCCTGCTGGTGCTGATGGTGGTGGTCACCTGGCTCTCCGTGCTCAATTTCCGCCAGCTCAACAACCAGGTGCGCGCGCTCTCGGACTACTACCTGCCCCTGGAGCAGCAGGTGGCGAGCGTGGAGATCCTGATCCGCCAGCAGATGGTGCATATGGAGCGGCTCCTGGCCGGGATGGCCGCCGCCGACCCCGACCCGGAGCATCAGGCCCGGGAGTCCGACGCCTTCGACCACCGCGGCATCAACGCCGACCAGATCGTCGACTCCTCCCTGCGGCTCCTGGGGCGGGCCCAGGCGGCGCAGGACATCGAGCTCGACCGCGTCACGCTGGCCCGCATGGAGCTGCACCTGCCCGACGTCCAGACGGCCCGCCAGCGCTTCCACGCCACCTTCCGCCGCTTCCAGATCGAGGCCGAGGAGGGCAACCCGCGCTCGGCCGGGTTCGCGCGCGAGGCCCTGCTCGCGGCGAAGGACGCCGTCGACGCCGAGATCCAGAAGGCCATCGACGTGCTCAACAAGCTCACCCGCGACACCGCCGCCCAGGCCAAGGCGGAGGAGGCGCGGGCGACAAGGCTCAACTGGATCATCACCGCCATCGCCACGGCCCTGGGGCTCATCTTCGCGGCTGTGGTGACCCGCTCCCTGGTCGAGCCGGTGAAGCGGCTGGTGAGGGGGACGCGGGCCGTGGAAGGCGGCGACCTGGAGGTGGAGATCCACGTGAAGACCTCGGACGAGCTCGCCACCCTGGCCGACGCCTTCAACCACATGGTGGTGGGCCTGCGGGAGAAGGAGCGGATCAAGGAGACCTTCGGCAAGTACATCGACCCGCGCATCGTGCGCGGCCTGCTGGAGAACCGCCTGCCGGCCGAGGGCGGCGAGGGCCACGTCATGACCGTGTTCTTCTCCGATCTCGCGGGCTTCACCCGCACCTGCGAGGGCCTGACCCCGGACGCCGCGGTGCGCTTCCTCAACCGCTACTTCTCCCTCATGGCCGAGGTCGTGCGCGCCCGCCAGGGCATCATCGACAAGTACATCGGCGACTCGGTCATGGCCTACTGGGGCCCGCCCTTCACCGACGAGGCGAGCCACGCCGAGCTATGCTGCCAGGCCGCGCTGGAGCAGCTCGCGGCCCTGGAGACCTTCCGCGCCTCGCTGCCGGACCTGCTGGGCGTGCGCCACGGCCTGCCGGAGGTGGACGTGCGCATGGGCATCTCCACGGGCGAGGTGACGGTGGGCAACATCGGTTCCGAGACGGCCAAGGGCTACACGGTCATCGGCGACACGGTCAACCTCGCCTCGCGCCTGGAGCAGGCCAACAAGCTCTACGGCACCCGCATCCTGGTCAGCGAGGCGACCCGGCGCATGGCGGGGGGTGAGGGGCTCGTCTTCCGCGAGATCGACAGCCTGACGGTGGTGGGCCGCACGGAGACGACCCGGATCTTCGAGCTCATGGGGCGCCGGGGCGAGCTCGCCGCCGGGCAGGCCGAGGGGGCGGCCCGCTTCGAGGCGGGGCTGGAGCGCTACCGGGCGCGCGACTGGGACGCGGCGGAGGCCGCCTTCCGGGAGTGCCTCGCCGCGATCCCGGGGGACGGGCCCGGCACGGTCTTCCTGGAGCGCATCGCGGCCTTCCGCGCCGTGCCGCCCGAGGCGGGCTGGGACGGGGCCTGGGTCGCGCTGAGCAAGTGACCCTATAAACCTTGAATCCGCAGATGACGCCGATGAACGCAGATAAAGGCTTATGGAATCGACGGCTTGCCGGAATATCCAGCCTCGTGGCCCGGATGCAGGCCGATAGGCCGTAATCCGGGATGAGGGCCCGGCCATGCCCTCCCCGGAATGCGCTTCGCTGCATCCGGGCTGCTTTCTGATGCTTTGAAATATCTGCAGTAGATCTGCGTCATCTGCGGATCAACCGCTTTTCCCGGGATGTAAGGCGGTTCAGACGAGGCTTCCGGGCCGATTCCGCCTTCCTTGGCGGGGCCTCAGTTGGCCAGGCCCGAATCGTAATCGCTGTGGCAGGTGCATTTCGGATCGGTGCTCACCGTGCCGTCGCAGCAGACGATGCGGCCGGCGCGGCAGCCGCACACCCCCATGTGGCCCTCGCAGCACCGGATCTGGGCCTGGGCGAGGCCGTGGGCCCGGGCGGGCGGCGGGGGGCAGGCCGCCGCGGCGGCGGCCGGGTCGGGCGGCGGCGGCGCCGTCCCGGCGAAGGCGGGCGGCAGGAGCAGGAGCAGGGCCGCGAGGCAGAGGGCAAGGGGCTTGGGCATGATCCGGCGGCCTCCATGGGGTTTCCGGTTTTTCACTATATAACGAACGCCCCGCCCCCGCTTCGGCTACTCGTGCCGCAGCGCCTCGATGGGGTCGAGCCGCGCCGCCCGGCGCGCGGGGAAGTAGCCGAAGATCACGCCGATGGCCGCGGAGAAGAGGAAGGACACCAGGTTGATGGCCGGGTCGAAGAGGTAGGGCACCTGCATGAGGCCGGCGAGGAAGACGGAGGCCGCGGTGGCGAGCGCGATGCCGACGATCCCGCCCAGGCTGGCGAGCACCACCGCCTCGATCAGGAACTGCAGCAGCACCTCCCGCTCCAGCGCCCCGATGGCGAGGCGGATGCCGATCTCGCGGGTGCGCTCGGTGACCGACACCAGCATGATGTTCATGATGCCAATGCCGCCCACCAGCAGGCTCACCGCGGCCACCGCCCCGAGCAGCAGGGTGAGGATGCGGGTGGTGCCGGTCAGCGTCTCGGCGATCTGCCGGGTGTCCATGACCCGGAAGTCGTCCTCCTCGTTCGCGCCGATGTTGCGCCGCTCGCGCATGAGCCGGACGGTCTGGTCCTGGACCGCGTCGATGGAGGCGCCCTCCCGCACCGCGATCATCAGGCGGTTGACGTCGGTGCTGCCCGTGAGCCGGCGCTGCACGGTGCGCAGGGGCATGACCACGGTGTCGTCCTGGTCCGAGCCCATGGCCGACTGGCCCTTGGCGGCGAGCAGGCCGATCACCTCGCAGGCGAACTGGCGGACGCGGATCTCGCTGCCCACGGGGTCCTGGCGGCCGAAGAGCCTTTCGCGCACCGTCTCGCCGATGACGCACACCGCCTTGCCGGCCCGCTCCTCGGCCTCGGTGAAGCTGCGCCCGGCGGCGAGCTGCCAGTTGCCGGCCCGGAAGTATTCGTCGCTGCTGCCGGTGACCACGGTGGACCAGTTGCGGGCCTGGTAGACGGTGGTCGCGACCCTGCTGGCCACGGCGGCGACCGCATCGGCGGCGCCGATCTGGCTGCGGATGGCCTCCGCGTCGGCCACCCTGAAGAACGGTGCGCCGGAGATGCCGGGGCCGAAGCGCTGGCCGGGCAGCACGATGAGCAGGTTGCTGCCCATGCTGGCGATCTGGTCGGCGACCGCCTGGGTGGCGCCGCGGCCCAGGGTGACCATGGTGATCACGGCGGCCACGCCGATGACGATGCCGAGGACGGTGAGGAAGGAGCGCATGAGGTTGCGCCGGATCGCCCGCAGGGCGAGCAAGAGGGTGTTCCAGAGCATCAGGCGGCCTCGGTGCCCCCCTCCCCCGCAGGCGGGGGCGGGGCGGGGGGCGGGGGACGCAGGTCGCTCTCCACGCGGCCGTCGACGAAGCGCACGATGCGCTGCGCATAGGCGGCCATGTCGGGCTCGTGGGTCACCATGAGCACGGTCAGCCCGCGGTCCCGGTTGAGGCTGCCGATCAGGTCCATGATCTCGCGGCTGGTGCGGGTGTCGAGGTTGCCGGTGGGTTCGTCGGCGAGCAGCACGGCGGGGCGGGTGACGACGGCGCGGGCGATGGCCACCCGCTGCTGCTGGCCGCCCGAGAGCTCGCCCGGGGTGTGGTCCTCCCAGCCGGCCAGGCCCACCTGCTCCAGGGCTGCCCGGGCCGCGGCGTGGCGCTCGGCGGCGGCCTCGCCCCGGTAGATGAGCGGCAGCTCCACGTTTTCCAGGGCGGTGGTGCGCGCGAGCAGGTTGTAGCCCTGGAACACGAAGCCCAGGTAGTGCCGGCGCAGCAGCGCGCGCTGGTCGCGGGTGAGCCTTTCCACCTGCACGCCCTGGAAGCGGTAGCTGCCGCTGGTGGGGGTGTCCAGGCAGCCGAGGATGTTCATCACGGTGGACTTGCCCGAGCCGCTGGGGCCCATGACGGCGACGAACTCGCCCTCCCCGATGGCGAGGTCCACGCCGCGCACGGCCTGGATGGCGGCCTGGCCCCGGCCGTAGGTCTTGGTGATGCCCGAGAGCCGGATGAGCTCTTCGGTCATGGCCGGGCGCGCCGTCTGGTTCATGGTCGGGTGCCCAGGGCCTCGGTGATGATCTCCATGCCGGCGCGCAGCTCGCCGCCGACGATCTCGGTCATGCGGCCGTCGCTGGCCCCGGTCTGCACCGGCACCGGCACCGGCTCGCCGTCGCGCAGCACCCAGACGCGCCGCTCGGCCTCCCTGGCCGGCTCGGGCGGCCTCGGGGCGGGGCGGGGCGGGCGCGGCATCAGGGCGTCCAGCAGGCTGCCGCCCCGCTGCTTCTGCACGCCGGGCGCGGTCGGGGGGATGAAGCGCAGGGCGGCGTTGGGCACCAGCAGGACGCCTTCCCGGGTGAGGGTGGTGATCTCGGCGGTGGCGGTCATGCCCGGGCGCAGGCTGAGGTCGGCGTTGTCCACCCGGAGCACGGCGGGGTAGGACACCACCCCGTCCTTGACCTGGGCGCCGTAGCCCACCCGGGTGATGACCGCGGCGTAGCGGCGGGCGGGCCAGGCGTCGACGCCGAATTCGGCCTGCTGCGCCACCTCGACCCGGCCCACGTCGGCCTCGTCCACATCCACCCGCAGCTCCATCTGCGCCAGGTCCTCGGCCAGGGTGAAGAGCACGGGGGCCTGGAAGGTCGCGGCCACGGTCTGGCCCGGCTCGACCTTCCTGGCCAGCACCACGCCGTCGATGGGCGAGCGGATGTGGGCCTTGGCCAGGTTGGTCTCGTCCGACTGCAGCGTAGCCCGAGCCTGGATCACGCTCGCC
Organism: Hydrogenophilus sp.; assembly: GCA_020725195.1. Taxonomy (GTDB): domain Bacteria; phylum Pseudomonadota; class Gammaproteobacteria; order Burkholderiales; family Thiobacillaceae; genus DYFL01. The sequence goes on along the minus strand of DYFL01000014.1, from coordinate 7,920 downwards.
CGGGCGCTCGCCTCGCTGGCCTCGGCCCGTTTCAGGCTCGCCTCGGCGGCGTCCAGCTCGGTCTTGGACGGCACCTTGCCGCCGGAGAGCTCGGCCGCCTGCCGGAAGCGCGCCAGGGCGGCCCGGGCCTCCGCCGCCGTGGCCTGCGCCTGCAGCACCTGGGCCTCGGCCGCGGCCAGGACGGCGCGGGACCTCGCCACCGCGTCCCTGAGCTTGGCGAGGTCCAGCCGGGCCAGGACCTGGCCCCGCTGCACCCGGTCGTTGTCGTCCACGTACACGGTGTCGACGATGCCGGACAGTTCGCTGCCCACGTCCACCTGGTTGATGGGCTGCAGGTTGCCGGTGGCGGAGACCCTGACCACCAGATCGCCGACGGCGGCCGGCTCGGTGCGGTAGCGGGGCGCGGCGTCGCGCTCGCCGCGCAGGAGGAGATAGCCCAGCCCGGCGAGCAGGAACAGCGCGGCCGCCGCGGCCGCCCAGCGGCGCCAGCGCGCCAGGCGGCCGCCGCCGGCCAGCAGGCGTTCGAGCTCGGCGGCCTTGTCGCCGGGCGGGGTCCGGGGGGTGTTCACGCGGGCTCCTCGGGCAGGGCGGCCTCGGGCGTCCAGCCGCCGCCCAGGGCCTTGTAGAGCCGGATCTGGCCGGCGCTGTGCTCGCCCGTGACGCCGGCGAGCTGGTCCTCGAGGCCGAGCAGGGTGCGCTGGCTGTCGAGCACCGACTGGAAGTCGGCCAGGCCGGCGGCATAGCGGTGCTGGGCGATCTGCCAGGCGAGCCGCGCCGAGGCGGTGGCCCGGGCCAGCTCCTGCCGGCGCTGGCCGCTGTGGGCCAGCGCGACGAGGGCGTTCTCCACGTCATGGAGCGCCGCCAGCACGGCGGCCTCGTAGCCCAGGCGGGCCTGCTCCAGGCGCGCGTCCTGCACGGCGATGTTGCTGCGGATGCGGCCGGCGTCGAAGACGGGCGCGGTGATCCCCGCGAGCAGCGCATGGGTACCGGCGTTGCCGCTGAAGAGCCGGTCCAGGGCCAGGGCCTCCAGGCCCAGGGAGCCCGTGAGCCGGAAGCTCGGGTAGCGGGCCGCCTCGGCCTCGCCCAGGCGGGCGGTCTGCGCCGCCAGACGGCGCTCGGCGGCGCGCACGTCGGGCCGGCTGCGCAGGGTGTCGGCGGGGATGCCCGTCGCCACCCGGTCCGCGGCGCCCGGGATAGTGCCGGTGGCCTGCAGCCGCGCATCCACCTCGCCGGGCGGGCGGGCGAGCAGCAGGGCGAGGCGGTGGCGGGCCTCGACGATGGCGGTGCGCAGGGCGGGCAGGCCGGCCCGGGTCTGCTCCAGCAGGGTGCGCGCCTGGGTCTCGTCCAGCTCCGAGACGAGCCCGGCCTCGCGGCGCCAGCGGGTCAGGTCGTGGGTCTCGGCCTGCGCGGCCAGGCTGGCCTCGGCGATGGCGAGGCGCCGCTCGCCGGTGCGCAGCTCCACGTAGTTGCGCGCCACCTCGGCCGCGAGGCTCACGCGGGTGTCGCGCAGGGTCTCCGCGCTCGCCCCCAGGTCGGCCTCGGCCGCCTCCAGGCCGCGGCGCGCGCCGCCGAAGACGTCCGGCTCCCAGCTCGCGTCGAAGCCGGCGCTGTAGAGTTCGCGCGCCGCGCCGCTGCCGGTCTCGGCGCTGCCCTCGATGCGGCTGGCGGTACCCGAGGCGGTGACCGCGGGCCCCAGGCCGGCGCGGGCCAGGTCGCGGCGGGCGCGCGCCTCGCGCAGCTGGGCGCGCGCGGCGTTGAGGTCGGTATTGGCGGCGAGGGCGTCCTCGACGAGGCCGTCGAGCACCGGGTCGGCGAACAGGCGCCACCACTGCGCGAGGGCGGCGGCCTCACGCCCGCCCGCCTCGTGGGGCCCCTGCCACTGGGCGGGCAGGGCGGGCTCCGGCGCCCGGTAGTCCGGGCCCACGGCCGCGCAGCCGGCGAGGACGAGCGCGGCGATGGCGATCCCCGGACCCGTTCGGGCTCGGGGAACGCGCGCGGCTTCGGTCTCGTGATCTCGATGCATGGCCTCCCTGTGGTCCGTATCCCCGGCATCCCCTCCTGTAACCCCGCATCCGCGGATGAACGCAGACAGGGCCCCGGGGTCCGATGCGCCGTCAGGCCATGCCGGATCGCCCTCCGAGTGCCCGGGCAGATGCCGGCAGGCCTGCGCCGCGCAGCGGATACGCCCTGTTGCCGCACGCCGGGGGCAGGCGATAGTTCATGTTAGCCCCCCGGGCCGGGGTCTGCCGTCGCGGACGGACGGCGGCCCCGGCCTGACCGCCCTTCAGCCCCGGAAGCGGGGCCCCATCCGGCCGCGCATCTGCTTGAGCTCTTCGCGCTGGGCGTCGGTGAGGACCTTGTCGATCTCGCCGGCGAGCCTCTGGCGCTGGAGGATCATCTCCGCCTTGAGCTCGCCCTGTTCCCGGGCGAGCCTGCGCACCTGGGCCTCGTCGGCCGGGCCGCCCTGGGCGATCGTGCGCAGCTCCTGGCGCTTGCTCCGCATCGCCTCCTTCAGCTCGCGCATCCGGGGGGCGGCCTGGTCGAGCGTCTGGCGCACCGCGGTGCGCTGTTCCGCGCTGAGCCCGAGCCGCTCGGCCATGCGCTCGTAGCGGGGGCCCATGTCCGTGCCCGCGCCCATCATGCGCTGCGCGCCGCCCATGCCGCAGCCGTAGCCGCCTTGCGGCGGGCCGCCGAACGGGGCCGCCACGGCCACGCCGCTGGTCAGGAGGGCGCCGATCATCAGGGTCTTCACATAGGGTTTCATCTGTCTGCTCCTTGTCCGTTTGCCGAATGTCCGTGCGGAGGCACGGTGCGATTCCAGGATAGGGGCGGCCCCCGTAAAGTTGGGTCGGGGCAGGGTAAAGTTGTGTAAAGGGGTCCGGAAGCGCTGTATCCGGGCCGGGGATTTTGGAATAGTGAGGGCCATGGGCAGACTGCCCGCCCGGATGCGGAAAGGACGATGGCGCGCGTATTGCTGGCGGACGACGATATCGAGCTGTGCGAGATGCTGGCCGACTACCTCGGCGGCGAGGGCTTCGAGGTCGAGCTCGCCCACGACGGCCAGGCCGCGCTGGACCTGGCGCGGGCCCGGCCCTACGACCTGCTGGTGCTCGACGTGATGATGCCGGGGCTCAACGGCTTCGACGTGCTGCGCGGCCTGCGCGCGGTGTCGGCGCTGCCGGTGCTGATGCTCACCGCCCGCGGCGAGGACGTGGACAGCATCGTCGGCCTGGAGCTGGGCGCGGACGACTATCTGGCGAAGCCCTGCAATCCGCGCGTGCTGGTGGCGCGGATGCGGGCCATCCTGCGGCGCGCGGAGGCCCGCCGCGAGGCAGCGACGGTGGGGCTGGACGACCTCGTGCTGCACACCGGCACCCGCACCGTGGCCTGCGGCGGCCGGCCGGTGCCCGTGACCGGCGCCGAGTTCAGCGTCCTGGAGGTCCTGCTGCGCGAGGCCGGCCGCGTGGTCGCCAAGGCGGAGCTCTGCGAGCGCGCCCTGGGGCGCAAGCTGAGCCGCTACGACCGCAGCCTGGACATGCACATCAGCAGCCTGCGCCGCAAGCTCGGCCCCCCGCCGGACGGCGAGGAGCGCATCCGCACCGTGCGCGGGGTCGGCTACCTCTACTGCCGGCCGGAGGCCTGAGCCATGCGCCCGTCGCCTGCCTTTCCGCCGCGGCGCGCCAGCAGGCCTGCCCTGCGTTCCTCCGCGGCCTGAGATGAACCGGCTCTTCTGGAAGATCTTCCTCACCTTCTGGCTGGCGCTGATCGCCTTCGCCGGCGCGCTGCTGTTCGCCACCTCGAGCTACCTGGACCACCTGCGCGCCCAGCAGGAGGCCGGCGCCCCCCTGGCGCGGATGCGCGGCTACGTCGAGCAGGGCCAGGTGGTGGCCGAGCGGGAGGGGGCGGCGGGTCTGAGGCGCTGGGCGGAGGCGCTCGACCGCCGCGAGGCCATCCCCTTCCTGCTCGTCGACGCCGAGGGCCAGGACCTGCTCGGCCGCCCGGTGCCGCCCTTCGTCGCGGCGCGCCTGAACCGGGAGCGGATGCACGGCCCGCCGGGGCGCATGGGGCCGCGCTTCCTCACCCCCATCCGGCTGCCGGACGGGACCGCCTACCGCCTGATGCCGGACTTCCAGAGCATCACCCTGGGGCGCATCCTGCAGCGCCCGCGGGTGATCGCCGTGCCCCTCATCGTGGCCGCCCTGGTGAGCGCGCTGGCCTGCCTGCTGCTGAGCCGCTCCCTCACCCGGCCGCTGGAGCGGCTGCGCCGCGCCACGCAGCAGTTCGCCGCCGGCGACCTGGCCCAGAGGGTCGGGCCCGGCATGGGCCGGCGCCGCGACGAGATCGCCGACCTCGCCCTGGCCTTCGACCGCATGGCGGAGCGCCTGGAGCAGGTGTTCGGGGCCCAGCGCCAGCTCCTGCGGGATGCCTCGCACGAGCTGCGCTCGCCGCTGGCGCGCCTGCAGGTCGCCCTGGGGCTCGCGCGCCGGCGCACGGCCGGGGTCGCGGGGCAGGAGCTCGACCGCATCGAGCGCGAGGCCGAGCGCCTGGACGAGCTCATCGGTCAGATCCTGTCGCTCTCGCGCCTGGAGGCCGGCGTCGACGCGCTGCAGCGCGAGCCCGTCGACCTGGCGCAGCTGCTGCGGTCGCTGGCGGAGGACGCCCGCTTCGAGGCCGCGGCCCGGGGCTGCACGGTCGAGACCTGGGGGCTCGCCGCCGCGACGGTCGCGGCCGATCCGCGGCTGCTGCGCAGCGCTGTCGAGAACGTGGTGCGCAACGCCATGAAGTACACCGCACCCGGCAGCGCGGTGGAGATCGCCCTGAGGGAGGATGCCGGGCGGCCGGGCTGGGCGGTGGTCGAGGTCCGCGACCACGGCCCCGGCGTGCCGGAGGCGGACCTGGCGCACCTCTTCGAGCCCTTCGTGCGGGTGGGCGAGGCGCGCGACCGCGCCAGCGGCGGCTACGGCCTGGGCCTGGCCATCGCCGAGCGGGCCGTGCGCCGGCACGGCGGCGAGATCTGGGCGGCGAACGCCCCGGACGGCGGCCTGCGCGTCGAGATCCGCCTGCCCCTGGCGGGCGGGCGGCGATGAGGAAGCTTGCACGCAGCGGATGGCGGCAGGCGAACGGCCGGGGGCATGCCCGAGAAGCTCGGCCGCGACCCGCCCGGCCTCGCCGCCTCGCCGGTGGCGGCATCGGAGGCCGGCTGGCCATTCCAGCCGGCGGGCAGGCCGTCCCGGCTTGCTGGGGATGGTCTGGATTCCCGCTTGCGCGGGAAGGGCGCGCGACGGCTACTCCGCCCAGTCCGCAATCAGCTCCAGCAGCTCCTCCCCGTAGTGCTCCCGCTTGGCCGCCCCGAGGCCCGAGATCTCGGCCAGGGCGGCCTCGTCCCCGGGGCGCAGGGTGGAGAGCAGGCGCAGGGTCCGGTCGTGCAGGATGACGTAGGCGGGCACGCACTGTTCGCGGGCCTTGTCCAGGCGCCAGGCGCGCAGGGCGTCGAACAGGGGCCGGTCCTTCGCGGGCAGGTCCGCGACGGGGCCGGCCGATTTCGAGCGGGCGGCCTTGCCGCGGGCGGGGCGGCGCAGCTCGACGCGCTGCGCGCCCTTGAGCACCGCCCGCGCGGCCTCGGTGAGCTTGAGCGCCCCGTATTCGGCGAGGTCGGGCTGAAGCAGGCCGGCGGCGGCGAGCTGGCGGAAGATGCCGCGCCACTCGGCCTCGGTGTGTTCGGTGCCGACGCCGAAGGTGGGCAGGCGGTCGTGGCCGAAGCCCTTCACCTTGTCGGTCGCCCGCCCCAGCAGCACGTCGATGAGATGCCCGGCGCCGAAGCGCTGGCCCGTGCGCCAGGCGGCGGACAGCGCCTTCTGCGCGGCGACGGTGCCGTCGAAGAGTTCGGGCGGGTCGAGGCAGACGTCGCAGTTGCCGCAGGGGGCGCTGGCTTCGCCGAAGTAGTCGAGGAGCACCGCGCGGCGGCAGCGCGGGGCCTCGCAGTAACTCAATAGCGCGTTGAGCTTCTGCGCCTCGAGCCTTTTTCTTTCGGGCGGCGCCTCGGATTCTTCGATGCGCGAGCGCTGCAGGGCGATGTCCTGCAGGCCGTAGGCCATCCAGGCCTCGGCCGGCTCATTGTCGCGCCCGGCGCGGCCGGTCTCCTGGTAATAGGCCTCGATGCTCTTGGGCAGGTCCAGGTGCGCGACGAAGCGCACGTCGGGCTTGTCGATGCCCATGCCGAAGGCGATGGTGGCCACCATGACCACGGCCTCCTCGCACTGGAAGCGGCGCTGGTGCTCGGCGCGCACCGCGGCGTCCAGGCCGGCGTGGTAGGGCAGGGCGTGGTAGCCCTCGCGGGCGAGCCACTCGGCGGTCTCCTCCACCTTCTTGCGCGACAGGCAGTAGACGATGCCGGCCTCGCTGCGGTGCCCGGCGAGGAAGCCGAGCAGCTGCCGGCGCGGGTTGTCCTTCTCGACCACGGTGTAGCGGATGTTGGGCCGGTCGAAGCTCGCGATGAAGACCCGCGCCGCCGTGAGGCCCAGGCGGTGCGCCATCTCCTCGCGGGTGGCGGCGTCGGCGGTGGCGGTGAGGGCGATGCGCGGCACCCGGGGGTGGCGCTCGTGCAGGGCGGAGAGCTGCAGGTACTCCGGGCGGAAGTCGTGGCCCCACTGCGAGACGCAGTGGGCCTCGTCGATGGCGAAGAGGGCGAGCCCGGGCCCGGCCTCCAGCTCGTCGAGCAGGCCGAGGAAGCGCTCGGTCAGCAGGCGCTCGGGGGCGACGTAGAGGAGCTTCAGGCGGCCTTCGCGGGCGGACGCCTCGATGGCCTGCGCCTCGCGCCAGTCGAGGGTGGAGTTGAGGAAGGCCGCGGCCACCCCGTTCTGGCGCAGGGCCTCGACCTGGTCCTGCATCAGGGCGATGAGCGGCGAGACCACCACGGCCACCCCGGGTCGCAGCAGGGCGGGGATCTGGTAGCACAGCGACTTGCCGCCGCCGGTGGGCATGAGCACCAGGGCGTCGCGGCCTTGGGCGAGGTGCCGGATGATGGCCTCCTGGCTGCCGCGGAAGGCCTCGAAGCCGAACACGGCGCGCAGCAGGTCCAGGGCGGGGTCGGCGGACAGGTCGGGATGGGCTTGGGTCATGGGCCGGGATTATCGCATTGCGGCCGGCGGGGGCATGCCCTTGCCGGTCGCTGCCTGTAAAATCGCGTCTTTTCCCGAGTCACAGGCCACATGCTGAAACTCTACAACTCCCTCGCCCGCGAAAAGCAGGCCTTCGTGCCCATCGAGCCCGGCCGGGTGCGCATGTACGTCTGCGGCATGACGGTGTACGACTGGTGCCACCTGGGACACGCCCGCGTGCTGGTGGTCTTCGACATGGTCGTGCGCTGGCTCAAGGCCTCGGGGTTCGAGGTGACCTACGTGCGCAACGTCACCGACATCGACGACAAGATCATCCGGCGGGCCAAGGAGAACGGCGAGCCCTACACGGCGCTCACCCAGCGCTTCATCGACGCCATGCACGAGGACGAACGCGCGCTCAACGTGCTGCCCCCCGACCACGAGCCGCGGGCGACCGAGTACGTGGGCAAGATGCTCACCATGATCCAGGCCCTGATCGAGCGCGGCTACGCCTATCCGGCTCCGAATGGCGACGTCTACTACGCCGTGGGCGAGTTCGCCGACTACGGCCGGCTCTCGGGCAAGTCCCTGGAGGACCTGCGCGCCGGCGAGCGCGTCGAGGTGGACCCGAACAAGCGCGACCCCATGGACTTCGTGCTCTGGAAGGCGGCCAAGCCGGACGAGCCCGCCTGGCCCTCGCCCTGGGGGCCGGGCCGCCCCGGCTGGCACATCGAGTGCTCGGCCATGGGCTCGGACCTGCTGGGCCCGCACTTCGACATCCACGGCGGCGGCCAGGACCTGCAGTTCCCGCACCACGAGAACG
>DYFL01000107.1 GCA_020725195.1 Hydrogenophilus sp. | reverse complement strand
TAGCCCCTAGCCCCTAGCCCCTAGCCCCTAGCCCCTAGCCCCTAGCCCCTAGCCCATGCCCCTCGTCTACCTCAACGGCGACTACCTCCCGCTGGAAGAGGCGCGCGTGTCCGTGCTGGACCGCGGCTTCGTCTTCGGCGACGGGGTCTACGAGGTGATCCCGGTCTACGACCGGCGCCCCTTCCGCCTCGCCGAGCACCTCGCGCGCCTGCAGGCGAGCCTGGAAGGCATCCGCCTCGCCAATCCCCATACCCGCGCCGAGTGGGAGGGCCGCATCCTGCGCATCGTCGAGGCGGCCGAATGGGAGGACATGGGCGTCTACCTCCAGGTCACCCGCGGCCCGGCGCCGCGCGACCACGCCTTTCCGAAGCAGCTCAGGCAGACCGTCTTCATCATGGCGAGCCCGCTCACCGCGCCGCCGCGGGCGCTGGTGGAGGAGGGCGTGTGTGCGGTCACCGCGGCCGACAACCGCTGGCTGCGCTGCGACATCAAGGCCATCGCCCTGCTGCCCAACGTGCTCCTGCGCCAGCTCGCGGCGGACGCCGGCTGCGCCGAGACGATCCTGATCCGCGACGGCTACCTCACCGAGGGCGCGGCGAGCAACATCTTCGCGGTCAAGGACGGCGTCGTCCTGGCACCCCCGAAATCCAACCTCATGCTGCCCGGCATCACCTACGACGTGGTGCTGGAGATCGCCCGCGGGCAGGGCATCCCCGTCGAGGTCCGCCCCGTGGCCGAGGCCGAGGTGCGCGCCGCGGACGAGCTCTGGCTCACCTCCTCGACCAAGGAGGTCATGGCCGTGACCCGGCTCGACGGCCGGCCCGTGGGCGAGGGCCGGCCCGGCCCCGTGTTCCGGGCGATGCACGCGGCCTACCAGGTCTTCAAGCACACGGTCATGCGCGGCAAAGCGCAAGCCTGAATCCGCAGATGACGCAGACGCACGCAGATGTGCCCCGGCGGATTCCGGTTCTTGCCCGACCCCGGGCCCATGGCCGATGCGATGGCTGCGCAAGTCTGCGGCTGGCTGTTATTGGAGTCCGATGAGCGCACCGGAAAACGAGACCCTGCTCGAATTCCCCTGCGACTTCCCCATCAAGGTCATGGGCAGCCGCACCGAGGACTTCGCCCAGACCGTCGCGGACATCGTGCTGCGGCACGCCCCGGACTTCCGCGCGGAGACGGTGGAGATGCGCCCCTCCCGGGCCGGCACCTACCTCTCGGTCACCTGCACCATCCGGGCCGTCTCCCGCGCCCAGCTCGACGCCCTCTACAGCGAGCTCTCCGGCCACCCCGCCGTCAGGATCGTGCTCTAGACGAGGCGGGGGCGCGGCGACGCCTGCGCGGACTTCCTGGATCGGGGAGGGGAGGGGTGGCCCGGCAGGGCCGTCAAACGGTGCCGGCCTCAGGGCCGCCGCGGGCCTGGGCGTTGATGTTCTCGATCGCGCGCTGGGCGGCGCGGGCGGCCTCTTCCATTTCCGCTTCCGAGCCCATCATGGTCAGGCGCCCGAAGTTGCCGAAAGGCTTGACGTCGACCAGCGTGACATGGGCCGCCTTCTCGGCCTCGTTGGCGGCATAGACGATGTAGCCGGCCGGCTCGGTCTCCAGGATGAACATGCTCTTGCCGGGCAGGATCATCGAGCCCTTGCGCAGCTGGCGGTTGATCAGCGTGGCATGGTCGGGGGTGATGCCGCGGATGATCTCCTGCCAGGCGATGCGGCAGGGCATGCGCGAATCCTGGGTCGTGCCCATCTCCCCCAGGATGACGCGGCCGGCCTCCTGGACTTCGCTCTGGTTGCGGTAGTGGATCTCCATCGAGCCGAAGGCCCGCTCCACCACCTGCTCGCCCAGATGCACGTTGGTCTCCTTGAGGGCGATGTCGGTCAGCCGGTGCACCGCCATGCCCGGCGCGACCTCGATCCACAGGCAGGCGTCCCCCGGCACCGGCAGGAATCCCTGCGACGAGGTCGCAAGATAGGACGCGAGCTGGGGCTGCAGCGAGTCGATGAAGACGTAGGTGCGCAGGTTGATGATCATGGGTGTTGCACGGGCGGTGCGGCTTCCTCAGGTGGTGCACCGCACTGGCGCGGCGGGCGGCTCGGGACAGCCCGGCATTGTACCCTGCCCGGCCCCGGGCGCGAAATGCAGGGGCGCCGCATCGCCCCGGGCCGCGCCGTCAAGCCGCCGAGCCGGGGGGCAGGACCGTGTAGACCTCCCCGTTCTCGGCCCGCTTGCCGTCCTCGTAGCCCGCGGCGATGCGGCGGTAGAGCTCCAGCTTGGCGCACTCCAGCACCCCGACCGCCTCGTTCAGGTGGGCGTAGCTCAGGCCCTTTTGCTTGAGATAGCTGTCCACCGCCCGGGTGATCAGGTAGTTGAGCTCCCCGGCCGTCTCCGGCGCGCCGCCGGCGTCGAGGCGATTGCGCTCTGCGCACTTGATGTAAGGCATCTCGGTATCCCTCCGGACAGTGGCATGGTCGATGTGCGGCGCGGGCCGCGCCGATCCGTTATCGTCAAACAACACAAAGCGTTACCGCGTCCCCCTCTCCCGCAGCGGGAGAGGGCAGGGGTGAGGGAACCCGTTCATGGCGCAACCCATGGGTTTTCACCGTCGGGGACGGCTTGCCATGAACGGCTAGTCGGTCCCCCAGTGCGGCGTGGCGATCGCCTCGCCCAGATCGGCCTCCACCAGGCGCCGGCGCACCTCCAGCAGCCGCTCGATCAGGCCCGGCTCGGCCCGGCCGTAGGCCTCGGCGTCGGGGGTGCGCTTCACCACCACGCCCAGCAGCTCGGTGATGGCGTTGCCGATGGAGTTCTGGCTGATGGTGACGATGAGCTGGCCGCGGTCGTTGCGGTAGATCAGCTGCTTGAAGGCGGGCTGCCAGCGGATGGCGTTGGCGTACTTCGCGTCGTGCATGCAGCGGTCGCGCACCATCTTCGCGGTCTTCAAGAGGTCGTTGTTGAACAGCAGCCGCTCCTCCACCAGCTCGGGGAAGTACACGTCGCGCGGCATGGGCGAGTTGCGGGTGGAGACCTGGCCGAAGAAGGTGCGGTAGAAGTCGATGAAGCCCTTCAGGATGGTGTCGTATTCCCGCCAGAAGCGCGGCTCATTGAGCGCGTCGCAGCCGCCCGTGACCTCCCAGCTGGGCAGGCCCTGCGGATAGCCGGTCAGGGCGATCTTGCAGGAGCCCATCTGGCAGGGCTGCAGGATCTCGAGGTCCAGCTCGTCGATGAAGGCCCGGTAGACGTCGCGCATGTAGGCCTGGAACAGCGAATGCTGGCCGCCGTCGGTGAGGTTGGGGTTGTTGGTGTCGGCCAGGGGCGCGGCGGCGAGCTGTGCCTTGTCGAAGACGATGAAGTGGTTGTGCAGCATCCGGATGCTGGGCACGCCGGGCGAGGTCAGGGGCCAGGTGGCGTCCAGGCTCGCCTCGCCGGCCAGGATCAGGTGCCGCTCCGGGTCGGGGTACTGTTCCAGCATGTAGTCATAGATGACGTGGTTCATGCGGTTCCAGACGTTCCGCACGGGCTGGGGCACCTGGGTGCGGCGCACCGGCCGGCCCAGGGGGTCGAGGATGCTCTGGGAGGTGTTGTAGATGATGGAGGTGTCGAATTCGTTGCTGTGCCCCAGGGCCTTGCGGTAGAGCAGCAGCCCCTCGGGATTCTGCAGCAGGCCGTTGTTGTGCACCAGGTCGTTGAGGTTCTCGGTGCTGTTGAAGAACTCGTTGGGCTTCATGCCCTCCGGCACGTCCAGCGGGATGGGGCGGAAGGGGGTGACGATCTCTCTTGGGCCAGATTGCATGGGGCGGCTCCGGAAAACAGGTATTGCAGGACCCGGCATTGCAGCACGCACCGGAGGTTGAGGCAAAAAGGGGGTTTTTATCGGGACATAGGCGTCTTTGATTCCCGGCCCCTGCCGTGGGCCGGCGGGCCGCCCGGCCCGGACCCTAAGCCGCCCCGGGGATGGAACGCAGCGTGTAGTAATGGGATTGAAGAAATGTAGAAATAAGGTCAGGCACGACTATCTTGGCGATGTATGCAATCGCCGTTTAAAGCGAACCCAGGCATTTCCTGCTTCCTGATGTACGGTATCCACATCATAGCCAGCACTGATCCATGCATAAGCCTGCGGGCGATTCTTAGTCTCAGTTTGATTTGACCACCATTCGCGATATTTCAATGCAGACTCGGGGAGTCGGCTACCGAGAATTTCTTCAATCTGGCTGAAGCTCATGATGAGCTCATGGCTGCTCGCAAAGCGGGTGCGCAGGTACTGTTCTAAAGGTGCGTATTTCGAAGCCATGGCTGGGTTTCCTTGCATTTCAGTGATAGCGCTGGCGGACGAGGCAAGCCGAAAGCGCATAACTTCGATAAGATTTGTCCATTTTTCCGCCAGCTCGGCTCGAGCTTTGTATTCTAAGCTTGATGTTTTTGTTGGTTTATTAAGAAAAGGTATTTCAATGACTGGGTCATCAATATCGTTAAGCCGTAATTTCAATATCACATTGCTAATCTTTCCGCGGCCAATCTGACTTGTGGCTAGGCTACTAACAATGGCACCGGCCCCGCCAAAAGTGGCTCCTCCAATGGCTGCGGCTGATAACGAAATCATGGGACCGGTTTTGTAAATAGACAGATCGTTTGCGATAAGCTCCACATTCAAAACCTGCTCTAGATAAATGAGTTTCTCTATTATTTCATAGCCAGACGATCTGTATTCTATTAAAACCTTGTCGCACGCTTCTGAGATACCAATAAAGAACTCTCTTTGGGAATCAGAAAGGCCCGCCTTATAAACTACGCCGTTTTCATGACAGGAGGCATCGAATTCTGCCGCTCTTTGCTGCGCAAACTTGGACATTGAAAAATAACCGATGGCGATGGATCCTGCAATTATGATCAAACCAATCAGCCAATTAACTGCAAAAAGGAGATATATTCCGCCCATGAGAATTAGGCCGGCGATTGATAAGCCAGCACCTTTGTCCACGGCCGCAATGTATTTAGTAGTGGTTGAAAATCTTTTGTAGTTTGTGCTCATGTTTTCTGGCCGCCCGATTCTTATGTATTTATTTACTTAGCTGTTTTAAAGAGAACTGATTTGTTGTTGATGATCCATCGTAGTGCCTTTCCTCGATATGTAATATCTTGCCATTGTTTGTTATATTAAAGGGCACCTCTAAAAACCCCCACCCTGAAGGCGACCCGATAAAATCCGAGGC
>DYFL01000106.1 GCA_020725195.1 Hydrogenophilus sp. | reverse complement strand
AAGAGGGCCTGCGCTTCGCGGTGCGCGAAGGCGGCCGCACCGTGGGCGCCGGCGTCGTGGCCAAGATCATCGAGTAAGGAGAGCGCCTAAAGGTGTTCAGAACCGAAGCGCCCGCTGCGGGCGCTTCGGTGTCTCTGCCGCAGGGGCATAGCTCAATTGGCAGAGCGTCGGTCTCCAAAACCGAAGGTTGGGGGTTCGAGACCCTCTGCCCCTGCCATATCGACATGAATAACCAAGCCGGCCTGACAGGCGCGTACATGGCGGAAAAGATCAAGTTGCTGGTGGCTGGCCTCCTGGTGGTGGCCGGTATCGCCGGTTTTTATTTTTTGGCGGGCAGCCCCACCGTGGTGCGGGTGCTGTCGGTGCTGGCCGGGGTGGCGCTCGCCGCCGTGGTGGTCTGGTTCACCGGGACCGGGCGTGCCTTCTACGGCTTCGGCCGGGAGTCGGTGGACGAGGCCCGCAAGGTCGTCTGGCCGAGCCGCAAGGAGACGCTGCAGATGACCGGCGTGGTCATGCTGTTCGTGGTCGTGATGGCGATCTTCCTCTGGCTGGTCGATGCCGGGCTGTTGTGGCTGGTTAAGCTGCTGATGGGCAGGGGGGAATGATGGCGAAGCAGTGGTATGTGGTCCACGCCTATTCCGGCTTCGAGAAGAGCGTGCAGCGCGCGCTGAAGGAGCGGATCGAGCGCGCCGGCATGCAGGACATGTTCGGCGAGATCATGGTGCCCGTCGAGGAAGTGGTCGAGATGAAGGGCGGCCAGAAGAGCATCAGCGAGCGCAAGTTCTTCCCCGGCTACGTCCTGGTCCAGATGGAAATGAACGATGCGACCTGGCACCTGGTCAAAAGCACTCCCAAGGTGACCGGCTTCGTCGGCGGCACGCCCAACAAGCCCTCCCCGATCAGCCAGCGGGAGGTGGACGCCATCCTGCACCAGATCCAGGAGGGCGTGGAAAAGCCGAAGCCCAAGTTCACCTTCGAGGTGGGCGAGCTGGTGCGGGTCATCGACGGCCCCTTCGCCGACTTCAACGGCTCGGTGGAAGAGGTCAACTACGAGAAGAGCAAGCTGCGCGTGTCGGTGACCATCTTCGGTCGGGCCACGCCCGTGGAGCTGGATTTCTCCCAGGTCGAAAGGGCTTGACAGTCTGACGGCCTGCGCCGGGAAGGCCCGGCACAAGAGGAGCGCCGGTAGGCGAAGACGAGGTTCTCGCGAGGGTCGATGCCGCGCATGCGGGCGCCCTGCCTGAACCGAAGCCGAGGGTGCGCTAACACTCACTCATTATCAGGAGCCAACAATGGCCAAGAAGATCATCGGCTACATCAAGCTGCAAGTGCCGGCGGGCAAGGCGAACCCCAGCCCGCCCATCGGTCCCGCGCTGGGTCAGCGCGGCCTCAACATCATGGAGTTCTGCAAGGCGTTCAACGCCCAGACCCAGGCTCTGGAGCCGGGCCTGCCCATCCCCGTGGTGATCACGGCGTATGCGGACAAGAGCTTCACCTTCATCATGAAGACCCCGCCCGCCACCATTCTGCTGAAGAAGGCGGCCGGCGTCAGCAAGGGCAGCCCCAAGCCGCATACCGACAAGGTCGGCCTGGTGACGCGCGCCCAGCTCGAAGAGATCGCAAAGACCAAGATGCCCGATCTGACCGCGGCGGACATGGACGCCGCCGTGCGCACCATCGCCGGCAGCGCCCGCAGCATGGGCCTCAACGTGGAGGGGGTGTGACATGGCCAAGATTTCCAAGCGCGTGCAGGCCCTCAAGGCCCAGGTCGACCGCACCCGGCTCTACGCTATCGACGATGCCCTGGCCATGGTCAAGGGCGCGGCGACCGCCAAGTTCGACGAGTCCGTCGACGTGTCCGTGAACCTGGGCGTGGACCCGCGCAAGTCCGACCAGGTGGTGCGCGGCTCCGTCGTGCTGCCCCGCGGCACCGGCAAGTCGGTGCGCGTGGCCGTGTTCGCCCAGGGGGCCGCGGCCGAGGCCGCCAAGGCCGCCGGCGCCGAGGTGGTCGGCTTCGACGACCTCGCCGCCGAGGTGAAGGGCGGCCGCATGGACTTCGACGTGGTCATCGCCACGCCGGACGCCATGAAGGTGGTGGGCCAGCTGGGCCAGATCCTGGGCCCCCGCGGCCTGATGCCCAACCCCAAGGTCGGCACCGTGACCCCGAACGTCACCGAGGCGGTGAAGAACGCCAAGGCGGGCCAGGTCCAGTACCGCACCGACAAGGCCGGGATCGTCCACGCCACCATCGGCCGCGCCTCCTTCGAGGCGGATGCGCTGAAGGAGAACCTGAAGGCCCTGGTCGAGGCCCTGGCCAAGGCCAAGCCCGCCAGCGCCAAGGGGATCTACATGAAGAAGATCGCCGTGTCCTCCACCATGGGCATCGGCGTGCGGGTGGATCAGTCCAGCCTGCAGGCTTGAAGAATTTGGGGCTGCCCGCCGCCCGCACGGGGCGGGCAGGTTGTCCAAGACCGTAGGGATGTGCGGGTGAGGGGTGAGGCGTGAGGGGTGAGGAGTGTAGGCCCCGAGCGATTCCGCTTCTCCTGCGCATTTAATCGGCGGTGGTGTAGTGACTGATGGAGTGGTCGGGCTTTGCTCCTCACGCCTCACTCCTCACTCCTTACCGCTTCGCGCCCTACGCAGATGGCGTCACCCGAAACAGGCAGTGCGGTACCGCTCCTGAATCAGGTCGCCTTATGGGTGGTGCGCACCCCTCGGGGCGCGCACCGTGTGTGGGCTTGATAGGAGGAAAGACCCGTGGGTCTCAATCTGGAAGACAAGAAAGCCGTCGTGTCCGAGGTGTCGGCGCAGCTCGCCCATGCCCAGACCATCGTGCTGGCCGAGTATGCGGGCATCGGGGTGGACGACCTCACCGCCCTGCGTGCCAAGGCCAGGCAGTCTGGCGTGTACCTGCGCGTGCTGAAGAACACCCTGGTGCGCCGCGCCGTCGCGGATACGCCCTTCGCGCCCCTGGCCGAGCAGATGACCGGTCCCCTGATCTACGGCATTTCCGCCGATCCGGTGGCCGCGGCCAAGGTGCTGAACGATTTCGCGAAGGGCAACGACAAGCTGGTGCTGAAGGTCGGCTCGTATGCGGGCAAGGTGCTCGACAAGGCCGCCGTCCAGGCGCTCGCCTCGATCCCCGGCCGCGAGGAGCTGCTGGCCAGGCTGCTGGGCGTCATGCAGGCGCCGGTGTCCGGCTTCGCGTGCGCGCTGGCCGCGCTCGCCAAGCAGCGCGAAGAGGCCGCGGCCTGAAGACGCAACGGCGTTTCGGAGAAGGCCGACCATCCGCGCAGCGGATGTTGCGCGAAGCGGCCGAAGCCAGCGCTACCGTACGTATTCTGATTTAGGAGCAATTGAAAATGGCTGTTACCCAAGAAGACATCCTCGAAGCCGTCGGCGGCATGACCGTCATGGAGCTGAACGACCTGGTCAAGGCGTTCGAAGAGAAGTTCGGCGTCTCCGCCGCCGCCCTGGCCGTGGCCGCCCCCGGCGCTGCCGCCGGTGCCGCCGCCGCGGTTGAGGAGAAGACCGAGTTCGACGTGGTCCTGACCGGCGCCGGCGCCAACAAGGTGGGCGTCATCAAGGTCGTGCGCGCGGTGACCGGCCTGGGCCTGAAGGAGGCCAAGGACCTGGTCGACGGTGCCCCGAAGGCCGTCAAGGAGGGCGTCTCCAAGGCCGAGGCCGAGGACATCCAGAAGCAGCTCACCGAAGCCGGCGCCACCGTCGAGGTCAAGTAACCTCGGCGTGCCCCGGTCGATTGCCGGTGACACGGGCTGGCGGACCCAGGGCCTGCGCGAGCAGGTCCTGGCCCGTCGGCCTTTTGCCGCTTCAGGCATCAGCTATCAGGGAACAGGGATCAGTGCCGCCGCTGAACCCCGATTCCTGATACCTGATCCCTGTCTACTACGGACGGAGCCAACATGAGCTACACATTCGCCGAGAAAAAGCGTATCCGCAAGAGCTTTGGCAAGCGCACGAGCGTCCTGCCGGTACCCTACCTGCTGACCACCCAGATCCAGTCCTTCCGCGAGTTCCTGCAGGAGGGCGTGCCCGTTGCGGATCGCAGGGACGTGGGCCTGCAGGCGGCCTTCAACTCCATCTTCCCGATCGTCTCGCACTCCGGCAATGCGCGCCTGGAGTTCGTCAGCTTTGCCCTCGGCCAGCCCGTATTCGACATCGTCGAGTGCCAGCAGCGCGGCCTGACCTTCGCCGCCAGCCTGCGCGCGCGCGTGCGCCTGGTGATCCTGGACAGGGAAAGCGCCAAGGAGAAGATCAAGGAAGTGAAGGAGCAGGAGGTCTACATGGGCGAGATCCCGCTCATGACCCCGAACGGCTCCTTCGTCATCAACGGCACCGAGCGGGTGATCGTCTCCCAGCTGCACCGCTCGCCGGGCGTCTTCTTCGAGCACGACCGGGGCAAGAGCCACTCCTCCGGCAAGCTGCTGTTCTCGGCGCGCATCATTCCCTACCGCGGCTCCTGGCTCGATTTCGAGTTCGACGCGAAGGACTTCGTCTTCTTCCGGGTGGACCGCCGCCGCAAGATGCCGGTGACCGCCCTGCTCAAGGCCCTGGGCTACACCCCCGAGCAGGTCCTGGCGGAGTTCTTCGGCTTCGAGGCCTTCCACGTCACCAAGAAGGGCATCGAGCTCGAGCTCAAGCCCGAGCGGCTCAAGGGTGAGACCTCCCGCTTCGACATCGTGGGCAAGGACGGCAAGGTGATCGTCGCGCGGGACAAGCGCATCACCGCCAGGCACGTGCGCGACCTCGAGGCGGCCGGCGTCAAGCGGATCACGGTCGACGGCGACTACATGCTCGGCAGGATCGTCGCCAGGAACGTCGTCGACAAGGAAACCGGCGAGGTCGTCGCCCGCGCCAACGACGAGATCACCGAGGAGCTGCTCGAGAAGCTGCAGGCGGCGGGGGTGGCGAAGTTCGAGACGCTCTACACCAACGACCTCGATCACGGCCCATACATCTCCCAGACCCTGCGCAGCGACGAGACCGTGGACCAGTGGACCGCGCGGGTGGCCATCTACCGCATGATGCGCCCGGGCGAGCCGCCCACCGAGGATGCCGTCGAGGCCCTGTTCCAGCGGCTCTTCTTCAGCGAGGAGACCTACGACCTGTCCAAGGTGGGGCGCATGAAGTTCAACCGCCGCATCGGCAAGGACGAGCTCACGGGCACCGGCACGCTGAGCCGCGAAGACATCGTCGCCGTCATCAAGATCCTGGTGGAGCTCAGGAACGGCCGCGGCGAGGTCGACGACATCGACCACCTGGGCAACCGCCGGGTGCGGAGCGTGGGCGAGCTGGCCGAGAACCAGTTCCGCGCCGGCCTGGTGCGCGTCGAGCGCGCGGTCAAGGAGCGCCTGAACCAGGCCGAGAGCGAGAACCTGATGCCGCACGACCTGATCAATGCCAAGCCCATCTCGGCGGCGATCAAGGAGTTCTTCGGCTCCAGCCAGCTCTCCCAGTTCATGGACCAGACCA